>NZ_JAKLTL010000001.1:0-515557 GCF_022012315.1 Acinetobacter sp. ME22 | reverse complement strand
TCAACAAGCTCAAGATAAAGGCATCATCGGCGAGGAAGTATGGCAATCAGTGATTGAAAGTGTCAGTCAATATATGGAGCAAAATTCGCTAGGATGTTTTGTGGGTGGTAAAACTGTAATTATCGAAGGTAAAGATAAAAAGTCGCTGACGGCAATACAGAATGTTAAGGTAGGTGATAAGGTACTTTCTAAACCTGAAAATGGCGTTGGTGAAACAGAATATAAATTAGTTAATCAAGTTTTTATTTATCATGATAAACCTATATGGCTAGTTGAAACGATTAAGATAGTCAAGTTAGAAGATCAACAGGGCAATATGTTGGATTATAAACAATATAAATCCGCATCACGTGAAATTGAATTTTTGGTAACACCAAATCATCCAATTTGGATAATAGGAATAATACAGGATGATGTAGTGGTGTTTTATGAACAGCCACAGTGGAAACGAGTTGATGAGTTACAACGCTATGAAGTTGCGGTCAATCAACATGGGGTTATGTACAGTGTGCAACGAGCCCAACCTGTTTATAAATATCAAGCAGTAGGAGAAGCTGAGGTCAACCCTGACCTATACTGGTATCAAAAATATTATTATGAAGACTACGAGCAAGATTACTTGTATGGTGATGTCAAACCAGACTTTGATGTGACTGAGGAGGAGTATAAATCTATAGGTTATGTATATGACATTAGTAAATATGAATTAAATGGCGTTGGGGAATCTTATCTCAATGAATGTACAAATCAGCTCAAAGATGAATACAATCAATATATTCCCTTTACCCGTACGGTCTATAACTTTGAAGTCGCTGATTATCACACTTATTTTATTAGCCGTTCGGGGCTTTGGGTACATAATACTAGCAGTTTGCCACAGCTATTGTTACAGACTGCATGAGATATAGACAATGGCATAAAACCGATGAGTGATAATCAGCTATAGTCGATGTATCAAGTCGCTAAACTATACTGGCTCAATGCTGGAGCAATTACTGAAGAAATGGTGAATATCAACTTGACATTGGGGCAGCTATCTGACGATGCACTCGCTACCATAGAAGGAAAACTTATCACCGTATCCCCAAATGCAGGTGGATGGGGTTGTTTTATCGATAATACCCCAAATTTTAACAAAGAATTTCCACTGGGTAAAAATAGCTATCAACAGATCTGCTCTGAAAAGAGGAGTATTTAGCTATCGCAATACACTTTATTAATTTTGATAAAAATTATTTTATATCAAATTTTTAACTCTAATTTTTGTTTGCTTTTAGTGCTTTAAGTTAAGGTGCTTCTCACATCATTTGTCAGTTTATATAGATTAAGTTTTGCCATCATTATAGTTGATGATTATGAGGACAAATCACGATTTAAGCTCTGTCCAATATTTTCAGAAAATAAAATCATTAAACCCAGCCCATTATAGAAATATTTTGGGCAAAAAAACTTTAAAATTTTATAAATTGGCTCCTTGTCAATTTCAGAAATTGGCACTTGTTTGAAACAACCTGAGAGGACAAATTTAGACATAGGAAATTGATTTAAGATGAGGATTTTGAAAAATTTTTATCATATATTTTAAATACATATATTAAATTTTTCGGGTGAGACTTATCGTTATTATTTCTTAGATTCTAGTCTGATTGCTGTAAACGATACCCCTTGTTTGAGTGATGAAATCTGGCTTTTATTTAGATTTTGAAGATGTATTTTTGGGAAGTTAGAACAGGAGGATTTCATGTCAAATAGTCTTTTTGGTATCGCTGGTGTTCAAATGCAGGTTTCTGCATTTGCAAGTAATGTTGAACAAATGGGTAACTATATGCGCTATATCCGTATGCGTTATCCATGGGTAAAAATGGTCATGTTCTCTGAACTTGCACCTTTAGGTCCAAAACATAGCACTGCTGAAGTTTTTCCAAGTCAAACCGAAATTCAACTGACTGAACTTGCCCGTGAAACAGGCCTATGGCTGATTTCAGGTTCGATGTTTGAACGTGTAGAGGGCGCAGATGAAAGCAGCAAAGTATATAACACTTTATCTGTGATCAATCCTGAAGGATATATCGTGACACGTTATCGGAAACTATTTCCGTTTCGTCCATACGAAAAAAATATTGAAGCGGGTACAGAATTTTGCGTTTTTGACGTACCTGATGTTGGACGTTTTGGAGTTTCCATTTGTTATGACATGTGGTTCCCAGAAACGACACGGACATTGGTTGCCATGGGCGCTGAAGTAATTTTGCATCCAACCATGACAGATACCATTGATCGTGATATTGAACTGGCGATTGCTCGCGCTTCTGCAGCACAAAATCAGGTGTACTTTATCGACATTAATGGCGTAGGCGATGGTGGTGTCGGCAAGTCGATTGTGGTTGATCCTTCAGGTTATGTGCTGCATCAGTCTGAATCGAGTGCAGAAATTATTCCAATTGAAGTTGACCTTGAGCGAGTCAGACGAGAACGTCGTCGCGGTTTACGAACTCTTGGTCAGCCACTTAAAAGTTTTAGAGACCGTGATTGTAATTTCACTGTTTATCAAAAAGAAAACCCTGAATTTTCATATTTGGATTCATTAGGGCCACTGACAAAACCCGAGTGAAATCCTGATTTTCACTCATGATCTTATAACAAATGAAGTCAAGCAAAGTCTGTACTGACGTTTTAGATAGGTTCACCTGATTGTCGAATTGACGGTTCACTCGGCAATCAGGTTTAGAGGACTCAAAAGAATGAGTATTCAACGTCAATTATCCATCATGACTTTGCTTCGATACTTTTGGCAAAGCATTTACCCCCCAAAAAGGCACACAATAAAGGAAGAACCTATGAATAAAAGTAATAAAGTGACTAGCATTTCAGATATGTTGTTGATGTTTCATCGAAATGAACGACCAATCTACTTTATTAGTGCCACAAACTTTAACCTGCTTGGAATAGATCGTTGGGTCAACCGTTTTCGTTATATTAACTATATTGACTGTTTTGATGGTCGCCATCCCAATGTATTTGTTCCTCAAGAAACCCCACACGAAGAATTTCAATCAATAGAAGACATCAATAATTATTTATTACAGCATAAAGATGTAGTGGATTTAATTGAACGTCGCGGGGGCAATCCTGTCGGCACTTTTTTGATGTTCGATGAAAAAACAGAAGAATTGGCAGAAGAAATTGGTTTAGATATTTGGTTCCCACCTGCAGCTTTACGCCAACGTTGTGACAATAAAATGGAAACCGTGCGCATTGGCAACAAGGCTGGTGTCTATTCGGTTCCAAATGCTTTGGTCAAAGTCGACAGTTATGAGCATTTACTGCAAATTTCCAAAGAATATGGTTTAGGCAATGACTTGGTGATTCAAACGGCTTTTGGTGATTCGGGGCACACGACCTTTTTTATTGCCAATCAACATGATTTTGACAAACATAAAGATGAAATTATTAATGACCCTGAAGTTAAGGTCATGAAGCGAATTAATTGTCGTGGGGCGACTTTAGAAGCTTGTGCAACCCAGTCAGGCACATTGGTGGGGCCATTATTGACCGAAGTGGTTGGTGCGCGAGAGCTGACCCCATATAAAGGCGGCTGGTGTGGCAATGAAATTTTCCAAGGGGCTTTTTCTGAAAGTATTCGTGCCAAAGCTCGTGATATGGCAGAAAAATTTGGTAATCAACTGCTCAATGAAGGATATCGCGGCTATTTCGATCTGGATTTCCTGATTGATGTCGATACAGATGAAGTTTATTTAGGTGAATTAAACCCACGCATTTGTGGGGCGAGTCCAATGACCAACCATGCTGCATTTGCCTATGCCGATGCGCCATTATTTTTATTTCACTTACTTGAATTCTCAGGTGTACCATTTGACTTAAATGTCAAAGAAATTAATGAACGCTGGGCGCAACCACATTTTATTGATTCGTGGTCGCAAGTCGTTATTAAATTTACCGAAGACAAAGTTGATCAGGTTACTCATGCGCCACCGACAGGCATTTACCGAATGAGTGAAGATGGCGCAGTCTCTTATCAACGCTTTGACTATGACCGAAGAGCGATTGATACCGAGCGCGAGGCATTTTTCTTGCGTATTACTGGGCCTGGTGATTTTAGATATGAAGGCGCTGATTTAGGTATTCTGATTATGCGTGGACGTTCAATGGATAATAACTTTAAGCTGAATCTGCGTGCGCGTGACTGGATTCGCGGAATCAAAGGTTATTATGCAGGCAAGCCGATCGCAACGACCCATCATCATATGGTTCCTGAGCCAGGAGCATTCAAGATTTTATAGGAAGCATCATGTCGATTGAACTGCAATTTCAGACGTTGTCAGAAAAGTTACCTGATCAAAAATGGCAGGAGGTTTTTAACCGCCTTTGGCCTGGCTATCGTGCATGGTTTTTACGCAGTGGTGTGACTGGACGCCCGAGTTATTTAGAATGCCGAAAAGTATTGCGCACTTATATGCCAGAATTAGTGCCTGTTTGGGAACGTCTGATCGAGCTGTCAGGGGGCGGCGATGTGGAATCACGATTTTTATCGTTGTGGTGTCCACCACCTTACATTGCAGGATGTACCCAAGGGATATGGTTTGACCCCAAGCAATATGAAGAACCGATGCTGATCCGAAATTATGACTTTGCCCCTGTTCTTTTAGAAGGCAATTGGTGGAAAAGCTGCTGGTCAGGTCAGCAAGTTTTGGCAATGAGCGACTGTTTATGGGGCGCGCTAGATGGAATGAATGAATCAGGATTATCGGCTTCTTTATCCTTTGGCGGGCGGACAGTTTCAGGTGTGGGCTTTGGTGTTCCGCTGGTTGTTCGATACCTGTTAGAAGTTGCAGAAAATGTTTCGGAAGCGGTTGATATTTTAAAACGTATTCCCGTACATATGTCTTATAACATTACGCTGTTGGATCGTTCGAATCAGTGGGCAACGGTATTTGTAAACCCCGATCGTCCGACTGAAGTGGTGTATCAGGCAGCAACTTCAAATTTTCAGCATCAAGTCGAGTGGCCACAACATGCTGAGGCAACCCATGCTGTAGAGCGATTAAATGCCTTGCAGCATAAATTACCTTATGCGGTCAGTTCACAGGACATGATTCAAACCATGTTGTCTAAACCGTTATATCAAGACAAATGGTTGAGTGGTTATGGCACATTATATTCGGCAGTGTATTACCCGATGTCGAATCGTGCTGAATTGTGGTGGCCTCAAGAAAGCTGGGCACAATCTTTAGATAATTTTACTGAGGGTCAAAAACAGATCTATTTAAAATCCTATTGATTTCAGCTAATGCCTGATTTTAACTTTGTTGAACACAGCTCACCTAGTGTGAGCTGTTGACTATAGAATTTTCTAATCTGAAATTTTAAGCAATTTCTGTTAATCCAACATGGTGATAAGCGCGGTTAAAATAAACTAAACTTTGCTCTTGCTGACCTTGTTGAATCGCAACAATGCGACACATAAATACAGTATGTGTACCCACTTCCTGAATTTGATCAATTTCACAATCAAAATTGACTAACGCATCTTCTAATACAGGTGCGCCTGTTTCTAGTTCTGTCCAGACACCTTGCTGAAAGCGTTCTTCCGCAGTCATTTTAGATGAAAAGGCTTTGGAAAGATGTTCCTGCTGCGCACTTAACACATTGACTGTTAAGATCTTATTTTTAACAAAATGTGAATGTGAACTAGAAGCTTTATTCATGCAAACCAATAATGTCGGTGGCGTATCTGTCACACTACACACCGCAGAAGCTGTAAATCCATAACGATCAGACATGTCTGCTGTGGTGACGACACTGACTGCACTGGTTAAAAACGACATTGCATTTCGAAAGTCTGCTGCTTCAATCATCATTTTGTTCCTAAATTTGAACCGTAACTTTTTGTTGAGATTAGCTATACCACGCGATTCAGTCACATAGGCACATCATCTGAAGGTGCTCTCAAGAGAACACTACTCATTTTGAATTAAGGTCGGGTGACCTTCTGAATGACAATTTTAAATCTTATTTCATTCAATAGGTCAGCCCGAAGTGATCACACGCGCAATTATTGGCCTGCAAGCTCTTTACGAATAATTTCAGCACCTGCACTGAGCGTCTGTAGCTTGCCGCGTGCTACTTCACGTGCCAAAGGTGCCATACCACAGTTGGTTGAAGGATAAAGCTTATCTGCATCCACAAACTGAAGTGCTTTACGTAACGTATTCGCGACTTCTTCAGCAGTTTCAATGGTATTGGTTGCAACATCAATCGCACCGACCATGACTTTTTTACCACGAATCAATTCAATCAAATCCATCGGTACACGAGAGTTTTGGCATTCAAGTGAAACGATGTCGATTTTAGATTGTTGCAGTTTAGGGAAGGCTTCTTCGTACTGACGCCATTCTGAACCTAAAGTCTTTTTCCAATCGGTATTAGCTTTAATGCCATAACCATAGCAAATATGAACTGCAGTTTCACACTTTAAACCTTCAAGTGCGCGTTCTAAAGTTGCCACGCCCCAGTCATTCACTTCATCAAAGAACACATTAAACGCAGGTTCATCAAATTGAATGATATCCACGCCAGCCGCTTCTAACTCTAAAGCTTCTTGGTTCAAGATTTTGGCAAATTCCCAAGCCAGTTTTTCACGGCTTTTGTAATGACCATCATACAAAGTGTCGATCATGGTCATTGGGCCAGGAAGCGCCCATTTAATGGGTTGTGTGGTTTGGCTGCGTAAAAACTTGGCATCCTCCACAAACACAGGCTTTTGACGAGACACTGCACCCACAACAGAGGGAACGCTTGCATCATAACGATTACGGATACGTACCGTTTCACGTTTTTCAAAATCAACACCGTCAAGATGTTCAATAAAAGTCGTCACAAAATGTTGGCGAGTTTGTTCACCATCAGAAACAATATCAATACCTGCGTGTTGCTGTTCTTGCAATGACAAACGTAAAGCATCTTGTTTCGCTTCAAGCAGTTGCTCGCCTTCAAGTTTCCAAGGTGACCAAAGTTTTTCAGGCTCTGCCAGCCAAGATGGTTTCGGTAAGCTGCCAGCCGTTGATGTTGGTAATAAAATTGCCATTTTAAATCTTCTATCTCTAAATTCTGTTTCGGTTCAATTAAGCAGCGTTACGCTCTACGTTATAGTTTTCAGCCCATTGTTCAAGAATGTCTTGATATGGCTTGATAAAGTTTTCTTCCGTCCATTTACCTTGTTTCACCGCAAGCTGACCACGCTCAACACGGTCATAGACAATACGAGTCAATGAGTAATCTGGGTACTCTAAACTTGCCTGATACACTTGCGCTGCTGATGAGTTGGCATTGTAAATTTCAGGACGATAAATCTTTTGGAATGTTTCCATGGTGCTAATCGCACTGATCAATTCAAAATCGGTGTAATCACGCAGTAAATCACCCGCAAAATAGAATGCTAAAGGTGCAACACTGCCTTTTGGCATAAAGAAGCGAACCTGTAAGCCCATTTTGTGGAAATACTCATCGGTACGTGAGTACTGATCTTGCTTATACTCAACACCCAAAATAGGATGCTCATTGGTGGTACGGTAATATTTACGTGCGGTTGAAACACTCAAACAAATCACAGGTTGTTGATTAAACTCAGCTTTAAAGGTATCAGAGTTCACAAGGTACTGATAAAGCTTGCCGTGTAAATCTCCAAAACCTTCAGGTGCATAAGAGGTTGAGTTCTCTTTATTATGTTCTTTTAATAACACGCTAAAATCGTAGTCACGCACATAAGATGAGAAGCTATTGCCGATCATGCCTTCAATACGCTGATTGGTATGATGATCGGTAATCGTGCTTTTCAACATTTCGATAATCGGGAAAGTTTTACCATTGCCTTCAATATCTAAATCCGCAGAAATGATATCAATTTCAAGTGAATAACGATCACCGTTTGGATTGTCAGTTTGTGCCAAAGCATTAAAACGATTGTTAATCATGCGAAGCGTATTACGTAGATTCTGCTCACGGCTCTCACCACGCGCTAAGTTAGCAAAGTTAGTGGTTAAACGTGTGCTATCTGCTGGTTGATAGTTTTCATCAAAACGAATGCGTTTGATTGAACATGCAAACTCTTTAGTCATGGTGATTGTCATCCTAATTTTTGAGATTAAATCTAAATTTCTTCAATGAAGTCATTTATACCCGATTCATGACATGAATAAAAATGATATTAATTCAATAAAAAGTGAGTAAAATTCATTATTGGAAATTGGAGGGGATTTTATAGAAATGTGATGATATGGTGTTTTGATGATAAATCAACCGATGCAGATCAAGAATACAGCAAATCAAAAGATGATCCAATAGCATTGATATCAAATAAAAATGAATATTTCTCAGTTTGTCTTCCAGTCTGATATATCGAAAATTCGCTATAAAAATAATTTTCAGGGTATAGTCAAAATAACAGTCGAGATGAATCTTTAGGGTTCAGTATTGATCTATTTTGGCTAAAATTAAAGTATAAAATAATGTTTTATAAGGATAATTTAAATGATTGATTGTGATATTTGTTTTGATCAGGCTGCTGAAAAACTGGGGTTTGATTTCTCTGAAATTAAAATTGGTGGTAAATATACTTCGCTCATCGAACATCAGGGTTTGGCTTATATTAGTGGGCAAATTCCTCGAGTAGGTGATATTGTTCAGGTTACAGGGAAAGTTGGGCAAGAGGTGAATCTTATTCAAGCACAACTTGCTGCACGTATTAGCACTATGCGTGCTTTGGCGATATTAAAACAGCATTATGGTTGCTTGAAAATTATTCAAAAGATTTTGCAGGTGAATATTTTTGTTCATTCTGCCGCTGACTTTACTCAACAAAGTGAAGTTGCAGATGGCACTTCTGAGATTCTGTATGAAGTTTTTGGTTTAAATGTAGGCAAACATACACGGACATCGGTTGGGGTCAGTCAATTACCAAAGAATGCTGCGGTAGAAATAAGTTTTGTCGTGGCAATTTCCAATGCCTCGATAACATAGGTTTACTGTCAGCATTGTACTTAGCCGCTCATATCGAATTGATTTGGATGATGGTCAATTAGAAAAATACACATTTTTAGCTGATAATTAGAAGTGAACATAAATTTTTTGACATAAAGATGTGTGCTAATTTTAAGCCTTTAACTTTATTGCAGTTACAGCAATTACATCTACCCAATATCGGTTTTTCTTATGCGGATGAAGTTTATCCTATGGGAATGTGTCCTTTACTGTTCCAAGCTGAGCAGCAAATGGAATGGCGTGAAGTGATGTTTGGTTTAGTTCCTAAATGGGCAACAGATTTGGGTATTGCAAAGCGTACCTATAATGCTCGACATGAAACTATTCTACAAAAACCCAGTTTTCAGGCTTCAGCGCTTAAATATAAATTTGGTGTGATTCCTGTGACCGAATTTTATGAAAGCAAATATATTGAAAATAAGCCACAGCGCTGGGGTGTACGACGTCAAGATGGTCGTGCTTTTTTTATTGCTGCTTTATATGAAATCGCAAAAATAGATCAACAGATTATTCGTTCTGCTTCAATGCTGACTATGAATGCGATAGATCATCCAATGATGAGGGATTTTCATGAACCTGGCGATGTAAAACGTTCAGTGATCGTCATTCCTCAGCAACATTTACAAGCGTGGTTGAATTGGAAAAATCCAAATATTCAACCTTTTGTGGAAGGCTTTCCTGTAGAGGAGTTTATCTGTCAGCATGTCCCGAAAGAAAAAATGATCAAATTATCTCCACAATTGAACATGTTTGAATAAAGAAAGCACCTTTCACAAGGTACTTTCTTTTTTAGAACTTAGTGACCGCCAAGTAAGATTTGTGCGATGACACCTGTTGCAACAGCAACAAGAACATAGTCACCATTTACGCGAACCCAACGGTGTCCACGTGGTGGAGCAGGAAGGTCACGAGAACGCCAGTCATTCACTTGGTAGCTTGCGCCACGGAATTTTGCTGGGACACGACCGCCTTTACGCCATTCTTGACCTGGACGAGGCATATCATGGCGATATGCTTGCGGACTTTGTTGATAACGTGGAGCATGATTGTCTTGACCACGTTGTTGAGGTGCATCATGACGATTATTGTTTTGAGGGCCTTGTTGACCACCACGATGATCATTCGGTTGCTGTTGCTGTGGACCGCCACGATGATCATCATTTGGGTTTGCAAAAGCAGCGCCTGCAGATAATGCTGTAGTAATTGCCAGTGTGATTGCCATCAATTGGGTTTTCACAAGAGTTCTCCTCATTTCATTTTGTTTGTGTATTTATCATGAATAAAAATAATGCGCCTAAGCGACATTCATCTTTATTTTGAAAATATCATCTTAATCATGCACTTTATATCTCAATCCACATCTTCTATTCAGATATAAAAGTGTATCCGATACTTTATATGTGGCTAATTTATCAAGATATTAAGTGTAAATAATGAAGATCTGGCAACATTATATTAAAGTTCAATATATTTGCTGTAAGCCTGTATTGCTCAGAAGTGTTCAAGATCATCATTTGATTTGAGATGTTCAACAAGGTAGTCGATAAAGACTCTTACGGCAGGCAAGATCCCACGACGAGAAGGATAAACAGCATGCAAGATACCATGTGGTGCTTTCCACTCAGGTAAAACACGAACCAATTCACCTGTTTGAATATAGTCCGCAGTAATAGAATCTGGAAGTAATGCAATTCCACAATTTTGGCGAGCCAATTGGCAGAGTAACATTAAGTCAGAACCCATGACTGTTGGATTGATTTTAATCTTACTGGGTTGATTTTGTTGATTATGTAAAATCATAAATTGATCGGCATGTTCATCCACCATACTGAGGACTTTATGATGTGCCAAATCATCGGGTGTTTTCAGGTCGCCATATTGATTCAGGTAAGCTTGACTGGCAAATAAATGCTGTTCATGTCGGTCAAATTTTCGAACGATCAGACCGGGGTCATCATCAATTTTAGATCGCACGCGTAAGGCAACATCGACACCTTCATTAATCACATCTACCCGACGATTACTGACGATTAACTGTAGACGAATCTCTGGATAGAGTTTGAGAAAATTAGGCAGTATTTTTGAAAATTCATTTTGTGCAACAGAAACAGGTACACTGACTTTGACAATTCCTCGTGGTTCAACGCTTAAATGATCAATCAGATCATGAGCAGCCTGCGCAGCATTCATCATCACTTGAGCATGGCGGTAAATGTTCATGCCAATATCAGTGACAGCAAAATGTCGTGAACTACGCTGAATCAGTCGAACACCTAAACGCTCTTCGAGATTGTATACACGGCGACTTAATTTGGATTTTGGAATATCGGTTGCACGTTCTGCGGCACTAAAACCACCGTGTTCAACAACTAAAGCAAAACAATAAAAATCGTCTAAATCGCTGAGCATTACAGAGCTGACCTGAGAGATAAATTCTCTAAAAAATATACGTTCTTATAAACAGATACAAGTTTTAAATACCGTGTTTCAGGATTTCCTGAACTTGTTGATATTCTTTTAAACGTAAAAAGTCGCGTTCAGTCGGATGGGTAATACGGCTAATGTCCATATTGTCAGCAACATCGGCAAGTTTGACTTCGCGTGCAATTGGGTTTTTAACGGCACGCCATGCTGCTTCAATTCGGCTTTCACCTTCTTTTTTGGTCAGGGCGCAGACAGCATCTATGACATCTTGAGAAAACCCTAAAGAGATTAGATCCACAATGGTTGCATCGGTATCTTCAAGGACGTCATGTAATACGGCGACAATTTGCTGAGTTTCATGTTTCATTTTCAACATGAGACGCAGAGGGTGTAAAATGTAAGGTTGTCCAGCTTTGTCAACTTGTCCTGTATGTTTGCGTGTTGCAAATGTGATGGCTTTGTCTAAAGTTGCCATGTTGATTCCTTAAAAGATATCCCATTCTTTTGATAAAATTATAACCAACTTCAAAGCATTCAATGCTATTTATCTTAAAATATTTTAAACTATGCTACCGCAAAAAATTGATATTTTATGAATTACCAACTCATTGAAATTCGGGGCGAGCAAACCAATGTGATTTGCCCCTATTGTCAACATGCCGTATTAAACTGGGATGAAGAACAGTATTTACAACCCTGTCAGCATACCGCTTTTATTGCGATGGACTTGGGTTTTGAATATATTGCAGATGAATTTGAAGGGCGATTGGCACATTCTGTCGATGAAATTCATGCTCAAGAATTGAATATTTTTAATGAAATTACACAGGCTCAGGCTGAGCATTTTATCATTTACCAAATGGAACTAGGTGTTGCTGATTTATATCGCTATGTAGGAATTGCTCAGTTCTAGTCATGTTTTTACAGCCCAATAGCCACACATTTGCAAGCTTGGATGCAGATTATTCAGATTGGCATAAAGGACGCGATCAATTTTCCCTTTGGTATTTAGAGATAGAGGATAGTGCTTGTGGTCAGTATCTAAAAGATTTACAGCAGCAGTTTGAACCTTATCTTTATATGCCAAATCATCGCCAATGGCATATTACGTTATTTGTGTGTGGTTTTTGGCAAGCGCCATTTCATTTACAGCATTTGTCAGATCATTTTCATGAACGGCAACTCCAGCAACAAATGCAGCTATTAGAACAATTAAAATTATCCAGTTTTGAATTAAAATTGGGTAAAGTTCGCAGCTTCCAAAGTGCTTTATTTGTGGAAGTGATTGATGAAAATAATATTTTATTGCAGTTAAGGCGCTGTTTTTGGCCTGTTGCCAAAGAAATTGATGCTATGATTTATTGTCCACATGTGACTTTGGGCTTATATCGTGATGAATTTGCTGCTGATACTATTTTAGAACAAATTCATCAAACAACAACACAAGTATGGACAGTTAAATTTCAACATTTAACGTTTGGTTCATATCAGGCACGTCAGTTGCAAGGGCAGTTGAGTGTCCATCATCGTTTTTATTTAGGTTAGTCTGACATGATATCGCATTTGGTTTTGGGTGGGGCACGTTCTGGAAAGAGCCGCTATGCAGAACAACTTGCATTAAACACACAAAAACCACGTATTTATATTGCAACAGCGCAGGCAGTTGATGACGAAATGGCACAACGAATTGCTCATCATCAACAGCAGCGTTGTCAAAATGTCTGGCAATTGGTTGAAGAGCCGATTTATTTGGCAGACCGCCTTGCAGCACTGGATCAGGAACATCAGGTTATTTTAGTTGATTGTTTAACCATTTGGATGAGTAATTTACTATTGGCCAGTGATCCTGATTTACAGGGGCGTGAATGTTTGAAATTATTAGAATTATTACCAAAATTAAAATCGGAAATCATCATGGTAAGTAATGAAACGGGGCTTGGGGTGATCCCATTGGGTGAAATTACGCGCCGTTTTGTGGATGAGTCGGGACGTTTACATCAGGCTTTGGGGCAAGTGTGCCAGCATGTGGTGTTTTGCGTTGCTGGATTTCCGATGCAACTAAAAGGAGTAGAATAATGAGTTGGTGGTTATTGCCTTGTCGCCATTTAGATCATGTATCACAAGAAAAAGCAACAGAACGACAAGCTCAACTCACAAAACCAACAGGTGCTTTGGGTGACTTAGAAGAAATCGCTATTACACTCGCAGGCTTACAACGTACTGAGCAGCCCAATGTGGATCATCTTTGGATCAGTTTGTTTGCAGGTGATCATGGTGTAATGCAGGAAAATATTTCAGCGTATCCACAAGCTGTGACTCGTCAAATGCTACATAATTTTACTACAGGTGGTGCATCCATTAGTGTGATTGCAAAGCAATATCATGCACACCTACAAGTAATTGACTGTGGCACAGTGGGGGAAGCTTATGATTATCAAGGGGTACAGCAACATCCAATCGCTTCAGGAACACAAAATTTTGTAGAAACGGTGGCAATGACTGAGCCGCAGTGTATTGCTGCGATGACCATTGGTAAAAATAGTGTAGATCAGGCTGCCGAACACAAGAGCAATTTATTTATTGCAGGAGAAATGGGCATTGGCAATACCTGTTCAGCATCAGCTTTGGCATGTTTAATTTTGAATGAATCGGCTGATGTGCTGACAGGCGTTGGTACGGGAATTGATCATGCCAAGTTACAGCATAAGAAACAGGTGATCCAACGTGCTATAGAATTACACCGTCCTCATGTAGATGGTGATCCGATCAAGATTTTAGCGGCAGTGGGTGGTTTTGAAATTGCTGCAATGGTTGGTGCATATTTACATTGTGCGCAAGTTGGGATTCCGATGCTGATAGATGGTTTTATTAGTTCTGTGGCGGCATTAATTGCCGTACAAATTCAGCCTAAAGTACGCGCGTGGATGTTATTTGGACACCAATCTGCCGAATATGGGCATCGTCGTATTTTAAAAGAACTTCATGCACAACCGATCTTACAGCTCAATCTGCGTTTAGGTGAGGGGAGTGGTGCAGGTGTTGCCGTGGGAATTTTGAAAATGGCATGTGCATTACATAATGAAATGGCAACTTTTCAACAAGCTGACGTGATAGGTGAAAAGCAATAGATGTTGCAACTGGATGTGTTAAGGCATGGTCAAACTGAGCAAGGACATACCTTGCGAGGGCATCTGGATGATGCGCTTACCTTGCAGGGTTGGCAGCAGATGCAAAATACCATAGATCAACATCTTAAAGAGCATTCTGTTTGGGATGCTATTGTCAGCTCACCATTACAGCGTTGTTCTTTATTTGCACAGAAAATTCAGCAACAGCTGGGCTGTCCTTTGATCGAGATGCCTGAATTTAAAGAACTTTATTTTGGTCGCTGGGAAGGAAAAACCGTGCAGCATATCCATGAAACTGAACCAGAATTATTGGGTCAGTTTTGGCAAGATCCCTGCCAATATGCCGCACCACAAGGTGAAAATTTATTACAGTTTCAACAGCGCTTAGAGTTGGGACTACATCAGTTGATCATACAGGCTGAGCAGCAAAAATGGCATAGCGTTCTGTTGATTAGTCATGGCGGTGTGATTAAGTGGTTACGCTGTATTGCTCATCAACACGCTCTCAATCGGCTGCTCAGCATGCCAGCAGAGTTAGCCCATATGATCAGATTTAGTGTTTCAAGCAAGCTACAGCTTCAAGAGATTCAAGAATGATGCCATTCTGGATTGCTTTACAGTTTTTAACGATCTTTCCTATTCAGTTAAAATCCTTGCCGACTCCTCAGCAAAATGCCTATTCACTCATTTTTTATCCTGTGATTGGAGGCTTGTTGGGGGGCTTATTGTATTTTTTGGCTTGTGGATTATTGAGTTTACATAGTTCAACTTTGTTGATAAGTGGTTTGGTGGTGAGTGTTTGGGTAGGGTTGACGGGTGGTTTGCACCTTGATGGTCTAGCCGATACTGCCGATGCTTGGGTTGGAGGGTATGGTGATCGTGAGCGAACACTGACCATTATGAAAGATCCACAATGTGGACCAATCGGTGTTCTGAGTTTGGTTTTAGTCTTATTGCTCAAATGTGTTGCATTAGAAACGCTATTACAGACCCGACAATTATATTGGTTGATTGTATTGCCTGTGTTGGGGCGTTTTGCAGTTTTATTTTTATTTTTAACTTGCCAATATGTTCGACAAAAAGGTCTGGGATCTGGGCTACTTGAATATTTACCACGTAAAATATTATGGTCAATTTTAGTTGTGGGTCTTACTTCTGCTGCTATGTTTAATGATCGTATCGCCGTGGTCGTACTCATTTTTTGTTGTACTTTATTTTACTTACGTCATCTATTTGTACGCCGTTTAGGTGGTATCACTGGAGATACAATAGGCGCGAGTATTGAAATTTCTGAATGTATTTGCTTAGTTAGTGCTGCCATTTTATCTTCCGTACATTTTGTATAACGCTCGTATGCTGAAGATACTTACAAAATCAGCACAATGCGAAAAATTTTAACAATTAAAAAAAATTCTCATTTGCGAAAAGTGTGGTATAAAAAATCATCAATCAGGATGAGGGATTGAACAATGAGAACGATTCATATTCATGTCAAGGATCAATTTGATGTGCATCACATGGCGAAAGCAGTGTTAAAAGAATTGGCCGATGGTGAACATGGTGATGATTATTCCTTAGAGCAAAAAGTTGATTTTATTGAAATCTATGGTGAACGGATTTTACCAACCATTGAACTTTTATTTCAAAGTGAAGCAAGTCGTAAAATTTACAAAGTGATCGAAAGTTAGTTTTTAGATTTTTATTCTCAAAACATTCGGGTAAATCATTAAAATTTACCTGAATGTTTTCATTTGTGTAGATGATCCTTGTGTTGATACATGTCTTTGTCTGCATCTACACAAGCCTGATGTAAGTCCTGAGAAGGGTGACGCATTGAAAAGCCAATTGCTGCACTGATCTGATGGCATTTTAGATTTTGTAGAATCTGTTTCAGCAGTAGCACAGTCGATGAAAAATCAATTTGAATGCAGATCACGCCAAATTCATCTCCACCAAGGCGTGCGACAATATCGCCTTCACGAACTGAACCTGCCAAAATATCAGCAGTGTGTTTGATCAGCTGATCTCCAACATCATGCCCAAATTGGTCGTTGGTTTTTTTAAGATCATTGAGGTCAATAACTAAAACTGCTGCAGAATGCCCATAAGATTTGCAGCGTTCTTCTTCTGCTTCAAGTAAATAATCCCAACCACGTCGATTGTAGATGCCTGTTAAATGATCTTTTAAGACTTCAGCTTCAAGACGTTCATACTGGCGCTTGAGTTCACTTTCTCTTAGCTCGGCTTGTAAAACATAGCTCAATAAGTTTGCCAATAGCTCAATCATGGCTTGAGCATTAAATAAAGAGTCATCTTTGATATTGGGATCAATTGCACAGAGTGTCCCAAATAATTCACCATTTTGATCCCATAAAGGTTGACCAATATAAGCTCGGATTTTTACTTGCTGTGCAATAGGGGCAGTTTTATAAAGTGGAATTTTTTCTGAGTCTGGCGCAATTGTTGGTGTTTCACCTAAGACCATATGTGAACAAAAAGAGTCTGACCAACGAAAAACCGCACCTGGATGTACATCATAGCCATGATCTTCACTTTGTAAGACGATCCAGTCTTCATTATCGACTCGCGTAATCATCCACAGTTCAAAGCCTAAATGCTGATGTAAAAAGCTTAAAACAGCTTTGCCGACGTCCTGAAAGTTGTTAAAGCCCGTATAAAGATCATTTAGTTTCATCATATCAATATCGGATACTTGTCATTATTATTAAGATGATATTAGCAAAGCTTCAAATTCATGAATATCAAACATTGTTGAATAAATGCAACATTTGTTAAATGATGAAGCCGAATATTTGCACTCTGCAATCTAATTTTACTTGGATAAATTAAAGTATGGATCGTTTAGAATGTAACCGCATGCTGATTGCAGTGATTGAACAAGGTAGCTTTGCTAAAGCGGCAGAGCAGCGTTTGACGAGTGTAGCGCAGGCCTCAAAGTTGATCGCTCGTTTGGAAAATGAATTGGGTGTACAACTTTTACATCGTTCAACTCGCTCAGTGCGTACCACAGAAATTGGACATGCTTATTATTTACAGATAAAACAACTGGTTGCTGAGTTTGATGTATTGGAAACCAGTGTAAAGAATCAGTCCCAGACACCTAGTGGTCGTATTAAAATTAGTGCGCCTCACTCTTTTGGTGTGCATCAATTGAGTCATGCCTTGGTTGAATTTGCCCAGTTATATCCTGAGATTGAATTGGATGTCAGTTTTACTGATCGTGTTGTGAATGTGATTGATGAAGGTTTTGATGTCGCTATTCGAATAGGTTTTTTAAAAGACAGTAATTTAATTGCAAGACATCTTTTAGATATTCATATTATGTTGGTTGCCGCACCACAGTATTTAGAGAATCGGTGTTTACCTGAACAGCCTATAGATTTATTACAGCACCAATGTATTATTGACCGAAATTTTAAAGAACCTGAGTTATGGCGCTTTGAAGCAACTCGACAGCCTGAGCAGCAGGAAAGTGTTCAAATTCAAGGGCGAATTCATTTTGCAAATACTGAAGCGTGTCACACGGCTGCATTAGCAGGTTTAGGCATTTGCCGTATCCCTGCATTTATTTGTGGTGAGTCATTACAAACCCAGAAACTGATACGGTTGATGCCAAATTATCAGATTAAAAGCAGTGGGTTATATGCGGTATATCCACCTTCTCGGCATTTAGCCAATAAAGTGAGACGTCTTATCGATTTCCTTAAAGAATATTATCAGCATCATTCCGAATGGGATCTTTAACGCATACATAAGGTTGATCTTTGCCACAAAACCTGAGTAATCGGATGAGATATTATTTCCAAATTGGAAATAATATTTTGCTTATTCTGGGATTAATCTACAGATTAAAAATAATTATGCTATTTCCATAACGTCATTGTTGAAGGAAATGAGCATGAATACGAATACTGCAAGTACTGCACCTTATGCAGCTTTATTATTACGAATTAGCCTCGCAATTTTATTCTTTGCACATGCAGGGCTAAAATTTTTTGTATTTACACCCGCAGGCACTGCTAAATTCTTTGAGTCTGTTGGGGTTCCGGGCTGGATGGCTTATGTCACCATAACATGGGAAGTTTTAGGTGCAATCGCACTTTTGCTTGGTTTTAAGCCTCGTTTAGCTGCTTTAGCTTTAATTCCAGTTTTACTTGGGGCGATTTTTACCGTACATGGAGCAGCAGGTTTTTGGTTTACCAATGCCAATGGTGGATGGGAATACCCAGCATTTTGGATTATTGGTTTAATCAGTCTTGCTTTAATTGGCGATGGCCCATATCACTTAAAAGCATCTTTCAAATCATAAAAGATTTAAAAACCGTATAACGCTGTGTTTTACGGTTTTTTTTATAGGATTAATAATATGTTAGTCAATGGACAATGGGTTGAAAACTGGCAACCTGTACAAGCAACGGATCAAGAGGGTGGATTTGTTCGCCAAACTTCAAGTTTTCGTCATTGGATTACCTCTGACGGGCAAGCAGGTGTCACGGGGGAGGCTGGCTTTCAGGCAGAAAAAGGTCGTTATCATGTTTATATTGCCTTGATTTGTCCTTGGGCTTCACGGACATTGATTGCACGAGAGCTAAAAGGTTTAAGCGATATCATTTCTGTTTCTGTGGTTGAGCCAAAATTAACCGACTTTGGTTGGCGCTTTGGGCATGAGTTTTCTGCTGATACTGATGATATCAATCATAAAACGTATATGCATGAAATTTATACACTTGCAGATCTACAATTTACAGGACGAGCGACCGTACCCGTACTTTGGGATAAAAAACGTCAAACAATTGTGAATAATGAATCAGCAGATATTGTCCGTATGTTGAATCAGGGATTTGGTGAGTTAGCTGATGCCCATTATGATTTATATCCGATTCATTTACAGGCAGAAATTGATGATTTAAATGCTGAAATTTATCAAAAACTCAATAATGGTGTGTATCGAGCTGGGTTTGCAACGACTCAAATTGCCTATGAACATGCAGTCATGGATGTATTTGCCATGCTTGAACATTTAGAGCAACGTCTGGCTTATTCACATTATTTATTTGGTGATCACTTTACTGAAACAGATATTCGCTTGTTTGTGACACTGATTCGTTTTGATGTGGCATATCATGGATTATTTAAGTGTAATATCAAACAGTTATGCCAATATCCTCACTTATCACGTTATGTAAAGGCAATTTTAGCTTTGCCAAAAATTGCACAGACTGTGAATATGGAACATATAAAACAAGGTTATTACTCCATTAAATCTTTGAATCCACTTGGAATTGTACCTGTGGGGCCACAACTTGATTTTCCACTCTAGGAATGAAAATTATGCAAATTAAATTGGTCATATTATTACATGGTGTTGGAAGTTGCGGTCAAGATTTACAATCGATAGGTCAATTTTGGCAACATCATTATCCTGAACTAAAAATTGCAATGCCCAATGCGCCTGAAACTTTTATGCATAGTTCTGATGCATTTCAATGGTTTAGTATTTATGGTGTGACCGAAGCCAATCGCTTTGAACGCATTCAACAAGCCCGTCAGGCATTTGATGAAACCATTCAGGCAATTATCCAAACTCACCAACTTGAAGATCATTTGGATCAAGTGATGTTATGCGGTTTTTCTCAAGGTACAATCATGGCTTTAGATGCGGTCGTGTCTGGGCGTTGGGCTGTTGCAGGAATAATGGGTTTTTCTGGGCGTTTGGCAAGTCCAATTGAGAAAAATCTGAGTTATAAACCAAAAATTCATTTAATGCATGGACAGCAAGATCAGGTCATTCCTATCTCAGCATCGGTTGATGCTGCATATCAATTAGAACAGGCAGGTTTTCCAATTTCACTTAACATATTTAATGATCTTGGGCATAATATTAATCAAGCAGAGTTAGAACAAAGTTTATCTTTTTTTTAATTTCGTGATCACGGTAGTCTCAAAGCAGATGACAATCTGCTTTGTATAAATTTAAAAAATTAACCTTATAGAATAGATGTTATAACAATGATTATGTAATTTTATCTATCAATTAACTGAAAAAATTTAATTTTTCTAAATAAAGTATGCTGTAAATTAGCAAAATGCGGACAAAAAAATCTTTTTATCTTGTAAAATTATCAATTTACTCCAATATCGTGATTTTTATAATAATCGTAAATAAAACAGTAGGTTATTTTATAAATATTAAATATATTATGATTTGGTTAATATAATGATCATTTTTTTTACCATGCGTTACAAAAGTAAATAATACCGTGAAAATTACTTATAATTTTGAATGATATGTGACTTTGTTTAAAAAAAACAAAAAGAAATAATTGATAAATCTATTTTTTTTGATTAATAATCAGATGGTTTTTTATAAGATAAAATGATGTTTAGTCTATCTAGGGTATAAAAATCATTTTAGATCTTGGTTGTAATGTATATGTTTATTGCTTGAGCAATGTGGAATGAGAGATTTAATTAAAGAGAGCAGAGCGCAAATTTTGCCAATTGTCATGGGATTATTCATGGCAATCTTATTTTTATATCTCACACAGGTCTTTTGTTATTTTATGGTAAGGCGAAATATTGATCAATATGCGCAAGAAATTTTAGTTCTGGCTCAACGTATTTCGATTCAGTTAAAACAATCTATTGATGAGGCAATTGCTTCAGATATTCATGATTGCTCTAAATCTAATATTACTAAAATGCATATGATTCTTTGGAATAAGCATTTTGTAAATGATATTGCTGTCGTTAAAAATAATCGAATCGTATGTTCAGCCATGTGGGGTGAACAATTTAAAAAAACACAATCCCTTGCTCAGCCGGGTTTTATTGATCAAAATGGCTATAAAAAAATCAGAAATATAGGTCAGTATTTACCCTTTCATGCCACTGGAAATCTAACAACGAAGCAAGATATTGTTGCGGTCACCGCACCGTATGCATTTGAAAGCATTACTTCCCTAGCACATAAATATACAATACATTTAACGACACCCGATTCAAAATATATTTTCTTTGAAACGCAACATTTTTCAGATCGTATTTGGTCATATTTACCCTTTCAGCATTTACACACAAGAAGCTGTTTAAAGGATAGTTTTTTCTGTGTTTCTATTGAAAGTAATAATGCAGGTTTAGCTCGTCTGCCTAGCTTTATTGTGCTGAGTATTGCTTTTATGGGGTGGTTTGTTGGTGTTATTCTGACTTATTTATTTCGTTATGCTTGGGGGTGGCAAGGTGCTTTATCTAATCGTTTAAAGCGAGCGATACGAAAAAATAAAATTTATGTGGAATATCAGCCAATTGTTGAGATGAAGAGTCAGCGTATTTCGGGCGTTGAAGCGCTTGTACGCTGGAAAGACAAGAAATACGGGCAAGTTTCACCTGAATTGTTTATTGGTATTGCAGAAAAAGCCAATATTGATGGAGAAATTACCAAACAGGTTTTAAATTATGCATTGGGGGATTGTTTGCATTATCTAAGGCTAGATCCACATTTTTCATTAAGTATTAATTTAGGAAAGAGTGATTTAACTACAGAAGGTTTTGTAGATTATGCCAAGCAGAAAATAAAAGCTTATGATATTCGACCTAATCAAATTGTTTTTGAAATTACTGAACGGGTAAATATTGATATTAAAGATTTGGAATATAAAATTCAACAAATAAAAAATATTGGTTGTCGAGTGAGTTTAGATGACTTTGGAACGGGGAATTCTAATTTATCTTCATTATCAGGATTATCATTTAATTTAATTAAAATTGATCGAATGTTTATTCGGCATTTTACCAGTAATCAATATTGGGAAAATATTTTAGATGCGATTTTATCTTTAGCACAAGAGAATCACCATCCGATTGTTTTTGAAGGCGTTGAAACGATCGAGCAATTTAATTATTTATTGAGTAAAACCTCAGATGGATTTATTCAGGGGTGGTTATTTTATAAAGCCATGAGTAAACATCGATTGCATGAAATCATCCAAAAAAACCATAATTTTAATTATCCTATTTCTAAATTCAAAAGTTGAATTTAGATAAACTAAGATTGTTGCATCAATGCAACAAAACGTCTTATCTATAACAGTGTAATCTTTGGGTGAAAGTTTAAAATGCTCATATAACTTATTTGGTTTACGAGACAAACAGAATGAACTT
Organism: Acinetobacter sp. ME22; assembly: GCF_022012315.1. Classification (NCBI taxonomy): domain Bacteria; kingdom Pseudomonadati; phylum Pseudomonadota; class Gammaproteobacteria; order Moraxellales; family Moraxellaceae; genus Acinetobacter; species Acinetobacter sp. ME22. The sequence goes on along the minus strand of NZ_JAKLTL010000001.1, from coordinate 492,767 downwards.
TAAAGCATTATCTCTTGGTTTAGCCGTTGCAGTAGCAAGCTCAATTACAGTAGCAGCACCTGTTGCGTACAAAATCGATCCAACGCATACAGCAACAGTATTTTCATGGAATCACTTTGGTTTCTCTACACCAAGTGCAAATTTCTCAGATATTCAAGGTGTGATTAATGTTGATAATGCAAAACCTGCAAATTCTTCAGTGAATGTGACCATTCCTGTAAGTAGTGTAAATACAAATGTTCCTGCTTTGGATAAAGAGTTCCAAGAAGATGGCTGGTTCAATGCAGCGAAATATCCAAATATCACGTTTGTCAGCACAAAAGTTGAAACTAAAGATAAAAAACATTTTAAAATTACAGGTAACTTAACGGTTAAAGGTATTACCAAACCTGTTGTTTTAAAAGCAGTATTAAATAAACAAGGTGTTCACCCAATGACTAAGGCTGAAGCTGTTGGCTTTAATGCAACAACTAGCTTCAAACGTTCAGATTTTGGTATTGCTAACTATGTGCCAAATGTAGGCGACACAATTACTGTAAATATTACAACTGAAGCTCAAGCAGCTAAGTAATACATTTACTATCAAAGACTTAGTATAATTTATTGAGATTATACTAGGTCTTTTTTTCATTTGTATCGCAGCCAAATGGTAATAATTTTGAGCATTTTTATTATAAAATAAGTATTATTAGAAAAAATCTACACCAAATCTGCACCAAAAAATGAAGATACCTAAACCGATTCAACGAGGTCATACTTGGCGTATTACGGTGACTTATGACAAGAAACGCTACTCGGTCACTCGTGATACGCCTAAAGAATGTGAGCAATGGGCAGCACTAAAACTGCTTGAACTCAAAACAGGAAAGACCCAAGTTGAAAATGGAATCAAGCCCAGTTTTCCGTGCCATCAGCTCTGTGAACAATATTATGCTGAACATGGCAGCAAGCTTAGATCTAACTATGTGATACGCAGTAAGTTAGACAATCTCGATAGGATCCTTGGGCATCTTGCAACACAGTCGATTCATGACTTTCATCCAAATGATATTGTGAAATGGCGTAATAAGCGTTTGCTTGAGGTACAAAGCAGCACTGTACTCCGTGAATTTGCGATGTTTTCGGCTATCTTCAGTTATGCACAAAAAGAGCTATTTTTGATTGAGTCCAATGTATGGCAGACGGTATCTAAGCCATCGAAGGGTAAGCCAAGAAATCAGCGTATTAGTGAAGACGATCAGCAGGCAATTTTTGCAAGGTCGAAATGGGACAACCAAACAGCACCTAAATATATGCTTCATTATGTTGGCTGGGCATTTTTATTTGCCTTAGAAACGGCTATGCGGCAGGGTGAAATATTGTCAATGCGTAGGGCAGATATACGTGAAGGTTTTATTCATTTACCTATGACTAAAAACGGCGAATCTCGAAATGTACCGCTGTCGGCTGAAGCCAAAAGGCTATTGTCTTTATTGCCACCTGAAAATGATGTTTTAGTCCCTGTTAAGGTCAAAACATTTAAAAGAACATGGATTCGAATGCGTGAAGAGGTCAATTTACCGCATATTAATTTTCACGATACACGACATGAAGCCATTACACGTATGGTCAAAGTTCGGAAATTGCCTGTTGAAGTTTTAGCGAAAATTACGGGTCACAAGACGATTGGAATATTGATTAATACTTACTACAACCCAGATGCTCAGGATTTGGTTGAAATGTTTAACAGCAGTGAGAGCTAATTTGCTCTCGGTCTGCCTTTTTTAGATTTTTGAGTTAAAAGCTCATGGGCAAGGCGAGGGTTATATAAGCCTTTGCCAGTAGTGCCTTGGTTGATGCTGACCAACTTATCACGGATCGTGTTGACTGAAAGGTTGTACAGGGCTGCAAGTTGTGATGCTGTAACCAGTTCTTGAGCAACTTCTTTTAACTCTTTTACAATGCCACCACCGATGTTTTCACCTAGCATGATTTTAGGTGGTTTCTCAGATACAATTTTGATCATATATTCTTGCATTGGCTGACCTCACTTGCTTTGAGTGTTGCCCACTGGTTGCAGTGATTTTGTGGGTTTGGGGTAGGTTGTTTACTCATACCGCAGCTCCAAGCATATACACCACTGTTGTAATGACTGCATAGCACAGCGTACCGATACTGGCAAACAGTGCAAAGTCTTTGGTGTTGGCGAGTACCACTTTTAGGCGGTTTGGGCGTTGTTCTTGTGGGGTGGGGTGTTGGTAGAGTCGTGCGGAGGTTGCGGGCATTTGACTCGGAATGTATTTTTGTTTCATACTTATCTCGCTATATGCAAAGCCCCTACGCCGTCCAAAGTGAAGGGGCTTTTTTATTGGTTACGAGAGTAATACTACTTTAAGTAGAAAATAAGTCAACTAAAAGTTTTAATAGATATTTACTTGTTATTACATATATGCCTCATGTATTTTTTTGATAATATTGGAAAAAGAAAATATTAGTGTGGCTTCAAAATAAAGATAGGAGATGGTAATGAAAGAGAAACCACAATTGATTTTAGTTGCTGATGATGAAAAATTACTAGAATTAGTAAAAGAATCAAAAATTAAATTTGATAAACAAATGATGCTAGATATTGCAGAAGCTGTTAGTACTATCTTCTCATTTAACCCAGTTGTAGCAGGTTTAAGAAAATTATTTAATAAAAAAAAGGAAGAACCTCAAGAACCACAACCATTTAAAGCCTTACCTTTACTCAAAGAGCAAATTTTGAAACAAATACAAAAAGAGTTAAATCTTTCAACAGAGATTTGTTGTGTTTCACCTTCACAAGCTACAAATATTCAATTTGATATTGGGGATAGGGCTACAAATGGTAGTTTCTACTTAAAGCATCCGTTGCTTGAAAATGTATACATTCGTCCATGTGATTATGAAACTACACTAGCACGTGAAAAAGAGGCAGCATTCAGAAGATTAGCAAGCTCTTTAGGTGCAAAATCAATTACTTTAAAAGATGCGAAATTTTTTGATCAAAAGGGAAATTTAAGCACGGATACTAAATTACCCCAAGCTGTTTGTTCTAATATTGGTATAAGTGTAAATTTTGAAACAAATGGTGCCGTAATTAGAGAAGTTTATAGTGAGTTTGGTACACCACGAAAAGATCCTTATATTCCTGAAGAATTACAATCATGGACAATGATTGATACAGATCTACGTACGATGGCACAAGACCGTCTTGATGGTCATCTAATCAAGCATCAAGTTACACTTAAATTTAAGGATACATTTACTGGTGGTGGGAAAATCGCCGCTGAGATTGGGAATAAAGGTCTCGATATAGGTGGCTCAATTTCTAAAAATGTAAGTTCAGTATGGTTTTTTGAAGTAGAATATTATCCAATTACAGAAACTGTTTAATTCTTTGAAAAGTAAAGCCCACTATTTGAGTGGGCTTTACTTTAAATGATTATTGTCTTAATTGTTTGGCTTCAAGAATTTCTGCTTCTTTATAAATGCCATTAAGTTCTTTGGCTCTAACCTTAAGAATTACAGGATTGTATCCCCATTCAGCTTCTTGAATTAAATTTAGATTCTTTTGATCTAAAGTGTCATTTTCTAAGATTGCTAAAATTTCTTGCTGGGTTTCAGTATTTCTGATTCTGATTTTTCTTTTAGCAGAGTGTGAAGAATCCACATTAACTACAAAATTAGTGGCTATTCAATTTCTTCAATCATTTTTCAAATTTCACTTTTGGTAATAAAATTTTTTACACTGAAAATTAAGGTTTTTTACTATAAAAGGGATTGCCAAATTTGTTTAAACATCCCGATATAAACCAACAACTTTACCAACCAATTTACATCCCTCTTCTAAGGCTATTGCTTTGTCAGACCAGTCAGGATTTAGCGGTTGCAAATACATATTGTCCGTCTCAACAATTAGTTTCTTGAAAGTAGCGGCTTTTCCTCCTTCACTAGAAACAATGACTAAATCTCCTGTTTTTAAGTCACTTACTTGAAAGTCAGGATTTACATAAATTTTATCACCAGGGCGGAAGTCTGGGAGCATTGACTCACCTGATACTTCTAGGCCGTAGCCGTGTTTTCCGCACTTTGGATTTGGCGGTAACCACTCTTCAAACTGTGTACCCGCAGGTACAGCTTCAACGGTAGTCCATGCACCCGCTTGTACCCATGAAATTACAGGAACTAAGCGCCCTGCTATAGGAAAGGGTGTAGACACATTTGTCTCAGATCCAGTTCCATGATCTAAATAACTAATATCAACATTAAATTTTTCAGCCAAGATTTGCATCTTTTCTTCGCGTGGCTTTGCAATACCCAACGTATATCTACGAGCCATTTCATAGGTGACTTCAATAGCGTCTTTCAACTGATTTACCGTTTTTATAGGCGAATTATCTTTATCCATAAGACTTTTGAGTCTAGATGCAAATTCTTGATATTTAGCTGTTTGCAATTTGGGTTTCTTTCCAATTTCTACCACAGGTAGAAGTTTACCTCGTATTTTTAGTTGCACCAATTCTATTTTAGGTAGTATATTATCTTCTACTTTTAGTAGTGTTAATGGTTGCATTATGTCATCTCCAAAGGATGCTTTAGAAAAAGCAATAAAAATAGCAGGTAGTAAATCAGCATTAGCCCGCAGTCTAGGAATTACGCCATGGGCTTTAAGTAAATGGAATTTCAATAAAATTCCTGAAGATCGCTGTTTGTCGATTGAAGAACTAACAAATGAAGAAGTAAAAGCAGAGCAATTAAGACCTGACATTAATTGGGAATTTGTTCGTTCTACTAAAAATAGTAATCAAGCTTCCATCTAAGAAACACGTTCAAAGGACACCACCATGAACATCCTAGATGCCGCATACGCAACCGTACATGACCACCACGGCGGCGCATCTGCCTTAGCTCCACGCCTAGGCATCAAAAGCCCCGCCGTACTCAACAGCAAGGTCAACCCAAATACGGAAACCCACCACCTGACATTGCTCGAGGCTTCAAAACTCATGGCACTGACAGGGGACTACCGCATATTGCAAACCCTTTGCGCCGAACATGGCAAAGCTGCCATAGATCTGCCCGACATACCCGAAAGTCAGCGTGACCATAGCCTTATGGACACCTTTGTACGTATCGCCATCCAAAAGGGCAATGTCGCACAAACCTTCCACGACATGATGGCAGACGGACGCATTACCCACGGCGAAGCCCTCGACATGAGCAAAGTTATCCATGAACTCCATGTGCTACTTGGCACACTCGCAACACAGGTGCAGGCATGTATAGAGAAAAACTAAACCCACACAGCCTGACCGCGCAAAAACAACGTCAGGCAATCCAGACATGGTACGAACCCGCACTCCGCGTACTGAACGAATTACTGGCAGAAGCACAGCAGAACTTACGCCAACGGCGCTATAACGTCGCCAATGCCGCCGTACCACGCCACAAATTTAAAGAACAACTCCAGCGCCGTTTTCGCATTCACTGGGCGCTAGTCAACGACATCGAAAAAAGCCTGCTCAATGCAGACAAAATCGAAATGATGGGCGGTTACATCAAGCCCAAAGCAGGTGAGCAATGAGTCTAGATGCAACCAACTGGGCATGGCGGATTAAATTCCCCGACCGTAAAGGCGGCAGCCTAAAACCGCTTAAAAAACTGGTGCTGCTATCACTGGCAGATCGGGCAGGCGAAGACCATACTTGCTATCCAAGTATGCAACGACTGGAACAGGACACAGGGCTAGACCGCAAAACCATCTTGAAAATTATTTCAGAATTACTGGCGGATAACCTGATAAGAGATACAGGCGAACGCAAAGGCGTAACCAAACGCGTCAAAGTCTACAAACTGCTTGGTGTCACAGGTCGGGAAACAGTACCAACAACGGAACTATTAAATAGCCAAAAAGCACCTGAAACAGTCCCATCAATGGAACAGTCCCAACAACGGAATGATTCCAACAATGGGATGTTGAATAGTCCCAACAGTGGTACTTTGAATAGTCCCAACAATGGGACACAGAATCTACCAAAGAATCTACCAGTAGAATCTAAAAATAAAAAAACGTGGTTGTGTTTGAAAAAACTTGGAGAAGAACTTGGTTTGATCACCGATGCAGAAACCATCGAGCAGATCAAAACCGCCAACTGGTTCAAACGAGAGCAAAACGCATTTGAACGCTACAACGCCGACAAGAACCTGTGTGATGACCTGATGCATTACCACTTTGCTGACTGGTTGCTGAACGCACGTTTGAAATACCAAAGCCGAGCGCAACAACCAACACCGCAAAACCCAACGGTGCAGACAGCAAAACCGAAAAAGCTCTCTGAAAAACAAATCAACCTGTTCGCCCAGAAACTGGCACACCATCCTGAAGTATCGAGCAAGTTTGCCGAAGCAGGGGAAAGCTACGAGCAGCTTACGGCGCGCATAGCAGCGAAACTGAGCAATCCTGAACAACGCAAAAAACTTGTGCCGTATCTGGCACAGGTGGGATTTGAGGGGGTAGTTGAATGAATCTAGTTAGATGCGTTGTGCCTGTATCAGGTGGAAAAGATTCTCAAACCTGCCTTGCACTAGCAGTTGAACATTTTGGGAAAGAGAATGTGATTGGTTTGTTCTGTGATACCCAGTTTGAACATCCACTTACTTATGAGCACATTGAAAATATGAAAGATCTGTATGACGTTGAGATTATTACACGTACAGCAGGTAGTGTTTTAGAGCAGTGCTTGAAGTGGGGCAGATTCCCAACAGATAAAGTTAATTTCTGTACAAACTATTTAAAAATTAATGTTGGCAAGGATTTTTACAAACAATTAGCTGAGCAACAAGGCTGTGGGTTTGAGGTCTGGTATGGGTTGCGCTCAGGTGAAAGCCACCAGCGTGAAAAGCGCTATGGACAAAAGATTGATCATGAGTTGTATGCACCACATGAAATTATGCCAAGTAAGTACCCAAAATATTTAGAAAAATTAGGTGTGATGATGCGATTACCAATTGTTAGCTGGACTGAAAAAGAGGTTCTTGCATTTTTAGGCAATACAGCAAATCCACTTTATCAAAAAGGCTTTAGTCGTGTCGGTTGCTTTCCTTGTTTAGCAGGTGGAAATACACCAAAAGAAAAGGCATTTCAATTTGATTCGTTTGGTCAATCGCAGCTTAGAAAAGTTCGTGAAGTTGAGAAGCAAATTGGTAAATCAATATTTACAAGTAAAGGGGCTTCTCAGCGAAACAATGAAGCACAACTTTGCATGTTTTGTCAGATTTGAGGGGGTAGTCGCATGAGTCCAAATGATTTCTTGATTTGCATGATTCTCCTGATCATTTTCTGTCTTGTTTCAGGTGCATCAAGTTACAGCGTCAATCATGCGTTGGGGTTCTTATGAATCGATCAACATGGGGCAGCTATCGCCGTGCATTCAATAAACCACAAACTGATAAAAAACCAGTCAATAAAGACCCAGTACCAAAACTGCCATCGTATTTGGTCAAGGGTAAAACTTATGAGTGCAGTGCAGGGGAATTGCTGAATTGCAGCATCGAGATCATCCCGCCGTCGATCAATAACTATTGGTTGGACTCAGGCAAGGCATGTAAGCGATTAAGCAAACGTGCCATTCATTTTGTTGAAGTGGTCAAACGCTTTGTACAGCCGTTAAATTACGGCGGGCATGTTCGGGTTGAGATTAATTACCACATGCCAGACAACAAAGTCCGCGATATCGACAACATTTTAAAACCTTGCCTTGATGCTTTAACAAAATGCGGCTTGATTGCAGATGATTCGCAAGTGAAAAGTTTAACAGTGAATGCCCGTCCAGTTGTGAAAGGTGGGTTACTCGATATTTGTGTGATGAAGATTTGAGGGTGGTCAGTATGAATGCAGATTTAAAAAAGAACAAAGTCTCAAATATTGAGTGGCTCGGTAAGCAGATGAGAGCTAAAACAGCAAATTTTGAAATGTGTACCCAAGACACAAATCTTGAGCCAATCACATGGGAAGATCGCTGCGGTGCATTTGCTAAGATGGATACAGTACAAGCTAAAGCACTAGCATCTTTATATGTATGGGGACATAAAGATAAGCAAGCCTATGATCTGCTAATCAATTTCTTAGCAAAAATTATGTTTGAACAGGCACAAAAGGATGGGAAAGGTGAGCCTAAGAATATCTCATTAAAAGACTTATCTTTGTTGATTGCACGAATGGTTTTAGAGTTTGCACTGGATGAGCGGCTTGAGGCTAACTTTACGGCAAAAGGACGTTTGTATTTTGCAGGGATTGGTGAAGACCGAATGACTTATGATGCCTATCGGATGTCATGGATAAAGTATGAAAAAGATATGGTGCTGGCTATTTATAGTGCTCGTTGGGAGGTTGAAACTTCGATTGAGAAGTATCGTAAGCGCTTAAAATATGCATAAAAATAGTTACATGATAGCTATTTCGCTCAAATGTAAATTGGGGTATAGTTTTACTAAGATGGTCGTATTTTATTAATCGTAGTGGTTTAAGAGAATTCGACCATTTTTCTGTGTAAGTAAAGAGCCTGACATGAAAGTGTTGAGTTTTTAAATGATTCGATGGAATATTAAAGTTTTTATCTGTAAAATATTGATAAATAGATGGTTTTTATGGTGATAAAGAATGTAAATTGGAAATTTGATTCGTATACATAAGAAATCAGTAATCTTACCATTAGCTATGAAATTTTTAATATCAGCATCTTTTTCTAATAAAATTAGAATACCTATTAATTTATCACTTAGTTTAATTAATAGTGGTTTTAAATATAGGATATTTATTGAATTTAAAAGCATATGATGATTGTTTTTACAAAAAAATAAGGTAATCTCTATAGACTTTAAGAAAGAGATTATTTATGCATCCCTTATTATCAAAAATAAATTACACTTCTCTTACGATCATTAGTGGTGTATCTATATTTGTTCTTTTAGGACTTTTATATGTAATTAAAGATTTGGTCAGTGATAATGTATTTAACGCACTTTCTAATTTATTAATATCAATTCTTACATGTGTTTTAGTATCATTTTGGTGGAATAAATTCCTATTAGATGCTAGTAATCATTATACTAAATCTGGAATTCAAGATTATTATAATGATTTTTCAGAAATTGAATCTACTATTAAAGCAAAGTTAAAAGAAACAAAAGAAGCAACGATATTTTTTATGTACGGTAAAACTTTTATTAATGGTTCAACAAGTCAAATTAAAGAAATGCTATCGAAAAAAGATAGTAAATTAATATTTGTAGTTGCAAGTAATGAAAATAATTTTATTAAGGAGTATGAGAGATTTTGGAATTATCCTCTAAGAGATAATATTGAAAATACTCCTGAAACTTTGAAAAATCTTTTTAAAGAAATAGATTCTAAAAATCGAGGTCAATTAAAAATATATTTATATAAAGATGGAGGTTATTCATACAGCTATTATAAATTAGATAACGAAGTGTATTTAAGTCCTAATAAAATGGTTGTTGCAAAGACATTCAAACCTATTACTATCTACGCACAAAAAACATCGAACAAAAACTGTCTATACAACAAAGTAACACAAGAATTTAGCTTTATGCTTAGAGAAAAGCAAATTGAATTGATATATGATTCTGAGAATGATGATGTCGAGGCAAATGGATAATGTGGTGCTTTTTAGATGTTGAGACAACTGGCGTAAATTTATTTCAAGATCATACTCTAGAAATCGGAGCTGTTTTAGTTGATGAAGATCTTCGCTTTATTAAAGAATTTCATTCTTTTGTAAGGCCTGATAAGGCAGTTAATTTTTCAAATGCCTCTAAACAGGTGCATGGATTTGAGGAGTCTTTCTTTTACGATAAGTCCGATTCTGCAGAGGTAATAGAAAAATTTTTTAATGATATGGGGACAAATTTTAGATTTATTAGTTGGAATATATCATTTGATGTTGGTTTTTTTAGAAAGTTATGTCATTTAAATAAAATGACTGATAAATATAATAAAATAAACTATAGACATATAGATTTGCAATCTATATTTTATTGGTATTGTGTTGAAAATAATTTGGAAGGATTGTCATCTCTTGATGATGCATGCAATTATTTTGATATTCCAAGAAGTAGATATCATAATGCTTTAGAAGATGCTTATATAGCCTATGAAATATTTAAAAAGATTAATAATAGAATGAATTTTTCTTTCTTATAGATTGGTTCTGTGTAATTAAAATATATACTTTAAAATTTAATTATAAGTCTTTTTTGATATTTATATTTCTAATAAAAGTAGCATGGTTATTAAAATTATTCATAATTGATGTCATATTAAAAAATCATTCATGCTTATTCTCCGAATGGATTACGGCACACAAAACCGCACAGCTTGCAAAAGTTAGTGCGGTTTTTCTTTTTTATTACGAGGTGTCTATGTCTTGCAAAGGCTGTGAAGAACGCCGTCAAAAACTAAAGGCAATGTATGACTACAGCAAACAACGACTGCAATTTGCAATCGATCGTCTTACAACTGGTGCAACAGAACAACCAGTTAGTCCAACAAAACAATCTGTTGACCGATCAAACCAAACAACTGATTCAACAGAACAACCAACTCATTCAAATCAACAGTGACCAAACCGCACAGATCCGCATGCTGCTCGATGAGATCGTTGGCGATGAGGATGAACCACTATCACGTAACTTGGATGATGACTAATGGCTAAAGTAGTTTCGATTGTTCCTACATCTAAATGTACAAATACACATGCACATTCAGCACAAGGCACCAAAGTTTTATTAGATGATGGTTCTCGATTGGAAGGTGTCCATAAAGTTACCTTGGTTGCTGAGAAAGGTGCGGTATGGAAGGCAATCATTGAAGTCTACCCAACCAATCAACAACAGATTGATGCAATCATTGAAGACTTGGAGGTGATTAGTCTTGAAGCTACAAACACTCAAGCCAAGGCTAGAGATACGCCGTCAACAGACTGAGCCCAAGAAAAACTGGGGAACAGGTCGTGGTGGTAGACCATGGCGCAGACTTAAGGGCAAGATACATCTGCGGGATGAATGGGCATGCCAGTGCTGTGGACGGGTAACTACTGAGCTTGAGCTAGACCACATTATCAATGTTGCACAAGGCGGAACGGATGACGAATCCAATCTGCAATCTCTATGTGTTGAATGCCATAAGAAGAAGACACAGAAGGAGAGCAGGCTATGATTGAAAAAAGAGCTCATCGCCGTGGGTGGGGGGAGGTAAAAATTTCAAAGCATTTTCCCAACGGACACCGCACCCTACCTCACGTATAAAAAAATTTCCCGTTTCAGCGGAGTTAACTTTTTTGAGAGTTAACTCGGTGGAGTTAAAAAGTTAAAAAACAGTTAACTTAGTTAAAGGTCGAGCAATGGCTATCAATGAGAAAATGAAAAAATTTGCTCAAGCCATTGTTGATGGTGCGAGTAATAAAGACGCTGCAATTTCAGCAGGTTATCCTGAAAAATCAGCAGCGCAACAAGGCGCAAAATTAAAAAAACATCCCGAAATTATTGTCTATATAGAGAAGTTAAAGGCTGACAAAGATGGTCGCTCTTTAACTAAAACTGAAGTTAAAAAAGTTAACTCGAATAGTGAGGAACAGGATTGGGATGACCCACCTGATGACCCGTATTCAAAAGATGACCCTTTAGAATTTTTGATTGAGGTGATGAACAACGCGGGCAACGACATGTTTTTACGTTTCAATGCTGCCAAGGCTGCTTTGCCGTACAAGCATGGGAAAGTTGCTGAGAAAGGCAAGAAACAAACCAAGGAAGAGGAAGCCAAGAAAGCCAGTACTTCTGGGAAATTTGGCACCCTGAATAGTCAGCTACCGAGTTAAAACATGTCTTCAATGTCACCAATCTGGACGACAGCTTGCCCAGATTGGGCGACACGTATCGTCAATAAACAATCTTTAATGCCATGTGAGCCACTCTTTCCTCAGGTGGCAGACGTTGCAGAACGGATTTTTAAAGAACTGATTCTTGTGGATGTGATGGATAGCCCGAAGATGGGCGATGTCACATTGCCATGGGTGATTGAGTTTGTACGGGCAATTTTTGGGGCATATAACCCAAGCACAAAACGCCGTTTGATTCGTGAGTTTTTTCTTCTGATCTCCAAGAAGAATACCAAATCGACGATTGCTGCAGGTGTGATGCTGGTTGCCTTACTTTTGAATGATCGGCTTTCAGCAGAGTTGATCATCCTTGCACCGACCAAGGAAGTCGCAGACAACAGCTTTAACCCGATCCGTGACTTTATTCGCGCTGATGAAGAACTCAGCGCAATGATTAATATCTCTGAACATACCAAGACGGTGACGCATCTTGGTACGGGTGCAACGCTGAAAGTCATTGCAGCAGAAAGTAATGCGGCTGCAGGTAAGAAAGCCTCCATCATATTGATTGATGAGGTTTGGCTGTTTGGTAAACGTGCCAATGCTGAATCGATGTTTCGTGAAGCCAAAGGTGGTTTGGCCAGTCGCCCAGAGGGATGTGTAATTTATCTGTCGACCATGTCAGATGAGATGCCATGCGGAGTATTCAAGCAGCTTTTGGACTATGCCCGCGATGTTAGGGATGGAATCAAAGAGGACAAGGCATTTTTACCGCTGATCTACGAGTTTCCAAAACAGCTCATTGAAGATGACGAGCATTTAAAACCTGAAAATTTCTATATTACTAATCCAAATCTGGGTGCATCGGTTGATCTTGAGTATCTGATTTCAGAGTTCAACAAGGTTAAAGATGCAGGTGAGGAGTCGCTTCGAGATTTTCTAGCCAAGCATTTAAACATTGAAATTGGGCTGAACCTACGTGCTAATCGTTGGGCAGGTGCCGAGTTCTGGTTACAACAGGCACGGAAGCTCTCACTCGAAGATATTATCCAACAATCAGATGTGCTTGAAATTGGCGGTGATGGTGGTGGTTTGGATGACTTGCTGGGTTTTGCGGTATTGGGACGGCATAAAGAGACACGTGAATGGCTGCTCTACAATCATGCCTGGTGTCATCAGATTGTACTTGAGCGCCGTAAATCAGAAGCGCCCAAGCTGCTTGATTTTGTCAAAGAAGGAAGCCTGACCATTTATGAAAATGTCGGAGATGACATTAGCGAGTTAGCCACAATTGCCAAGAAAGTTTATGACAGTGGCAAGCTCGATAAAGTTGGACTAGATCCATTGATGCTTGGAGGTTTACTGGATGGTTTGCTTGATGTGGGTATTCCTCAGGAGCAAATCATTGGCATTCCTCAAGGTTATAAGCTTGCAGGTTATTTGCAGACCCTTGAGCGCAAACTTGCAGGGTGTGAACTCTGGCACCAAGGTTTGGGATTGATGGCTTGGGTGGCAGGCAATGCCAGAATTGTGATGAAAGGCAACGGGATTATGGTCAGTAAGCAGGAAAGTGGTGTTGCCAAGATTGACCCACTGATTGCATCCCTGAATGCTACGGCTTTAATGAGCATGAACCCTGAACCTGCCAAGAAAGACTACAACGTTTACTTTTTTTAATTGATCCAGTTTGTACAGCTCGCATTTGCGGGCTTTTTTATTTTTGGAGGAGCCATGTCTGCTCTACATAAAACGTTTGACTTTGAAATGAAGAATTTTGATGAAACCAAACGCACATTTAGCGGGGTTGCCAGTACACCGAATCAGGACCGTGTAAAAGACGTTATGGTCTCGAAAGGTGCGTCATTTTCCTTACCTATGCCGCTACTTTTTCATCATGACCCAACCAAGTCTGTTGGTCATGTCACCAGTGCCAAAGTCACGGATGCAGGCATTGAAGTCGAAATGCACATTCCAGAAATTCAGGAAGAAGGCGATTTAAAATGGGAAGTCGATAAAGCCTTTCAATCCCTGAAATACAAACTGGTGAAAGGGCTATCGGTTGGTTTTATCCCGAATTGGGATGAAGCGGAAATGATTAAAGGCGGTGGCGTGCAGTTTAACAAGTGGGAATGGTACGAACTCTCACTGGTCACAATCCCTTGTAACCGTGAATCCGAAGCAGATTTCTCCAAAGCATTTGAGGAACATCAAGCCGCGTTGGGCAAAAAACCTCAGAACGTTCCAGATGGCGATGCATCTGAACAAAAACATGTTGTTGTCAAATTAGCAAGCCCAACGAAGGGCGGAGTGAAACTATGAAAGAATATTTAGCGAAGTTGCTGAAAGCATTGTCAGAAAAGAACCAAGCAATGCAGGCAGCATTATCAAAATCAGCAGAAGCAGGGACGACACCTGATGAAGCAACTGAGGCAGAAATCAAGCAGCTTGAAGCTGAAATTGATGCCATTCAGAAGAATATTGCCCGCGTACAAACTCAGATTGCTGAAATTGAAAAAGCAGCCCAAACCGCAACTCCTGTTGCAGGTGAAAATCCTCAGCAAGCCAAAAAATCTGCTGAAGGTGATCCAAACCCTGCTGCACCTGCTACGGTGATTGAAACCTTGCCGAAAGGTATTGGTTTTGCTCAGTTTGTCCGTGCAAAAATGTTGTCAGCCCATGAAGCGAAGAAAGGTAACGCAGTGACCGCTGTACAAGCGGCTAAAAATTTGGGTTATGGGGAAAGTGTGGTTCAGTTTGTGGAAAAGGCAACACTGGGGACCACAACAGATACAGGCTTTGGTGCACCATTGGTGGATACCAGTACTTATACAGGGGACTTTATCGAACTGCTACGCAATGCCACTGTTTTTGACAAATTGAAGGGCTATCGTTCAGTGCCTTTTAACGTAAAAATCAAAGGTCAGAAAACAGGTGGTACGGCTGCATGGGTAGGTGAATCTCAGCCTAAACCACTTACCAACCCGACTTTTGATAGTGTGGAAATTAAAGAGCATAAACTTGCTGCGATTACGGTCTATACCCAAGAGCTATTGCGCCGTGCAGACCCTGCGATTGATCAACTGGTTTTGGATGATTTGATTGCTGCATCGGCTGAACTGGTTGATAGCACATTCTTGGGTGCAGGTGCGGGCACGGATGTCATTCCAGCAGGTATTTTAAATGGTGTTACTGCTGTACCAAGTTCAGGCACAACGGCAGCAGATTATGAAAAGGACTTAATGACTCTAATCACAACTTTTGTGGAAGCCAACCTATCAACAGACAATGCCTATTTCCTGATGTCTGAAACCTGCGCCATGCAATTGGCTTTGCTGCGTGATGCTTTAGGAAATACCTACTTCACTGGCATGTCGTTTGCAGGCGCAGCCCGTAGCTTGTTGGGTATTCCTGTGATTACCTCTCAGGCAGTGGGTTCTAAAATTGAGCTTGTGAAAATGAGTGAAATTCTGGTGGCTCAAGATGGCGGTGTGGATGTGTCATACAGTGACCAAGCGACCTTGGTGGATGGCACAACCACTTACAACTTATGGCAGAACAATGAGTTTGCCATCCGTGTTGAAAAGTTCATCACTTGGGCAAAACGCCGTGCGATTGCCAGTGCTTATATTCAGTACTAAGCCATGTAAATTGATGAATAACAGCTCCTGATTTGGGGCTGTTTTCATATCTGAGCAATGAAAATTGATTGTTGAGCTATGGGAGCAGCGATGAAAATTGAGTATTTAAAGACGATGCATGATGCCAATGTGGGTGATGTCAAAGATGTTGAGGATTTTGCTGCCAATGTTTTGATTAAAACAGGGGTTGCAAAGGCATGTGATGAACCTAAAAAGGCATCTTCTGAAGTGGAAAAAGAACAAATCCCAAGTAAATAAAGGCGGTAGACATGGGCATTTTTGAGAAGTTATTCAAACGAAAAAGCTACCAAACTGCCCGAAATGCAGGAAATTGGAACAGTTTTTTTGTGCAAGAGCCATTCTCAGGCGCTTGGCAACAAAATAAGGAAATTACCCGTGAAGACATGACCGCATTTTATGCTGTATTTGCTTGTATTGGGCTGATTTCCAAAGATATTGGCAAGATGCCGATTGTACTAAAGAAGAAACAGCAGGGTGTTTTGGTTGATGCGTTGACCCCAAAACAGCTTGTTCGAGTCTTTAAAAAGCCCAATCATTATCAGAACTGGCAGCAATTTAATGAACAGTGGACGCAAAGCTTACTTTTGCGTGGCAATACTTATGTATTCAAGGTGAAAGATGCCTTTGGTGAAATTTATCGCCTTGTAATTCTCAACCCTGATTTGGTCACCACCTTGGTGGATGATCACGGCAATGTGTTTTACCAGTTGAGCACTGATCGGCTGACACAAACTGAGAATGTGATTATCCCTGCCTCTGAAATTATCCATGACCGTATTAATGCGCTGTATCACCCATTGATTGGTTTAACCCCGATCATGGCATGTGCTTTGGCTTCAGAGCAGGGCATCTCGATTTTACGCAATTCTAAAAATTTCTTTCTGAATGGCTCAAGACCAGGTGGCGTGATTGAAGTGCCTGGTGCAGTCGATAAAGATAAAGCCCAAGATATTAAAACCAAATGGGACACAAACTATGGTGGTGCAAATGTGGGTAAAACAGGGCTACTGTCTGATGGGGCGAAATACACCAGTATTGGGATGAAAGCCACGGACAGCCAACTGGTTGAGCAGTTGAATATGTCAGCTCGGATTGTCTGTACCGCTTTCAATGTCCCACCTTTTAAAATTGGCATTACCGATGTACAGGGCGCAACCAAAGTTTCTGATCTGAATGAAATCTATTATTCAGATTGTTTACAGGCGTATATCGAGGCGCGTGAAAACTTGTTAGATGATGGCTTGGGTCTGGTTGATTTGGGTGTCGAAGCCTTTCTTGATTTAGATGTGCTGATTCGCATGGACTCATCGAGCAAGATTGCTTATTACAAGGAAGGAATTGGCGCAGGGATTTTTTCACCCAATGAAGCGCGGCAAAAATTAGGTTATTTGCCCGTTAAAGGTGGTGATTCTCCACTGATTCAACAGCAAAATTTCTCACTGGAAGCATTGGCCAAACGTGATGCCAAAGATGATCCATTTAGTACAGGGTCATCCAATACGCCAGCACCACAGTCTGATGCAAATAAGTCCTTTGAAAGTTTGTATCAGGGCGTATTTTCAGATGAAAAAACCTATAAAAAAGGCAGTTTTGTGACGTTTAAAGGTTCACTTTGGCACTGTGAAAAAGATCATCAGGGTGAATTCAGCCATGAATCATTCAAGTTGTGCGTAAAAGGGGCAAAATAATGGCAATTACTACCTTGGAACTGGTCAAACAGCATTTGCGTTATGACTCGGATGATCAAAATGACCTTTTGGATGCCTACCGACAAGCCGCAGAATCTGCGGTTTTTTCGTATGTGACAGATACGTTTGAAGCAGATGCTGCGGGTGTTGTGAGCTATCCCGCGCAATTAACACAGGCAGTTTTGCTATTGTGTGGTTATTACGATCAGTACCGCAACATTGAAGGGGATATGCCCAGTGATGGCAATTACTTGCCGCCACCTGTTCGGGCTTTACTTTTTCCATTTCGTAGTCCGACAGTGGTATGAGGTGATTGATGAAAGCATCTAACTTAAAGCATCGCATCACCATTCAACAAGAAAACATGACAGGACAAGACCCGAAAACAGGCAAGCAAATCAGCTATTGGTCAGACCTTGCTACTGTTTGGGCAGCAGTTACAGATCTCTCCACCAAAGACCAGATTGCAGCAAAGGCAGCGCAAAGTACCATTCAGGCACGGGCAAAAATTCGTTATAGCCAAACTGCCAAGCAAATTACCTCCTCGATGCGGGTGAAGTTTGAGGGCTATTACTATCGTATCGATGGTAACCCGATGGCGGATCCTGATAGTCGCCGTGAATATTTGACCTTAAACCTTGCCACAGGGGAAAAGGCGTGGAATCCGTGAGGGGCTTATGGCACGTATTCAAGGTTTAGAGCAGTTACAGCAGAAATTTCGTGCCATTGGCAAGAAAAGTACCATTAAACGGATTGCACGAAAGTCGGCACGGCAAGCCATGAACATTGCCCGTGATGCTGCTCGAGCAAATGCCAAGGCACTGGATGACCCGATTACCAAAGAGAAAATCTGGAAGAACATTGTTACCCAGACAGGTAAAACCCGTAATTCTGATGAAATTGTTATGCGTGTCGGTATCCGTGGTGGTGCAGCACAGAACAAATACACAGATAAAACTGCATTGGCAGGTTTACCGGGTGGCATTACAACCTATTGGCGTTATATCGAGTTCGGTACCAGTGAAATCGCAGCCCAACCGTTTATGCGTCCTGCATTATCTAAAAACGTGGGGCAGATTACCGACAAGTTTGTGCAGGTGTTTTCTGCTGAAATCAATATTGTTTTAGGAGGCTGATCATGATTGATTTGCCTATTTTTCCGATACTCAAAGCCAATACCGCCGTGACTGACTTGCTTGAGAGCAATGGTATTTTACGGGCATATAGTTTTGGGCTTGCTCCTGACAATCCTCAGCCGCCATATGTGACTTGGCAGATTGTCGGTGGTGACCCGTATAACAATTTGGACGTAGCTCCAAGTTGTGACCGTGTCGATGTTCAGATTGATGTCTATGCTACGGATGATGATGTGGTCAGTGATGTTGCCAAAGCGGTGCGGAATGCGATTGAGACCGAGTGTTATGTCACACGCTATGGCAATCAGGATCGTGACCCAGTGACAGGTATGCCGCACTACAGTTTTGATGTGAGTTGGCATGTGAATCGGTAGTGCTTAGTTTTTATATTTTTAGTGTTAGGATTAATTTGATAAATATAAAAGTAGCGAGGTGATTATGTCTTGGCAAGATAAAGTTGTACTAAATTCTGGTGAAAGAATTGTTCGTGGGCAACGAAGAGAAAAAGGGCATCTAGGTCAGACAGAAATTCTTTCATTTACAATTGTAAATGAACAGGACGAAATGATTGGGGAGGGTACTTATACTGAACACACAAATGTTCGGGGTCTTCAAAGCTCCTATATTTTAAACTACTCAAAACAAGATGGTACTTGCTTTTCAGAAAGCTGGTAGTTAAAAAGCACCTTATGGTGCTTTTTTATTTCGGTTATTAGGATTCAAATTCTGCCAGTTCTTATTAGAGTCTTCTTGTTCACCAATACTTGAAAATGGAATTTCTTTATTATCTGATAAAAAACGTCTTTCATCTCGACTTACAGCATCAAGCCCACGCAATACTTGAATATTCTTAAAATTATGAGAATTTTCTTTTTGTACCTCATTTAATTTTTCAGAAAGAATTCTATTTTGTTCATGTAACTCTTTCATGTATTGCAAAGTTTCTTCTTGGCGAGCAATTAAATCTGATAAATCCACATTTGATGAATTTGCTTCAAAGCTTTTTTCAAGCCGAGCAACAATCTCTGCATTCATTGAACGATTATTTTCTTTCGCCGTATTAACAATTTTTTCTCTAAATTCAGGTGTTACTCGTACTTTCAGAGTTACAACTTTGTTGTCTTCTTCACTCATGGCAAAAGGCTTATAAAATAAAAATGATGATAACCCCATTTTGGGGCTTGACCAATAACCCCAAAATGGGTACATTAATTTTACACCCCATAATGGGGTCATTGGAGTAATCATGAAATCTAAAGAAATTACGTATGTAAAAGTTCGTCTAAATGATGAATTACATAAGCGACTGAAAGCAAAAGCACAACTTGAGGAACGCTCAATGAATTATTTAATCAACAAAGCAGTTGAATTATTAATTACTCAAAATCGAGAGGTAAAGGCATGAATGCAATTGTTCCACTACAAACTCAGTCGATGACAAGTCTAGAAATTTCTGAACTTGTAGAAAAACGCCATGACAATGTAAAACGCACAATAGAAAACCTTGTAAAGCAATCTGTTATTACTTCTCCTCAAATTGAGGAAAAGCCTACAGCAGGACGACCTAGTACTTTTTATGTCTTTACTGGTGAACAAGGTAAACGTGACAGCATTATTGTGGTTGCTCAACTTTGCCCTGAATTTACGGCACGTTTGGTTGATCGTTGGCAGGAACTAGAAGCCCAAGTCGCAAAACCAATTGACCCAATGCAGCTTTTATCTGATCCAAATTTATTACGTAGTGCCTTGCTAACGTATTCTGAAAAAGTCATCGAATTGGAACAGAAAGTCGAATGTATGCAGCCAACAGTAGCAGCTTATGATCGTATTGCAACAGCAGATGGCAGCTTGTGCTTAACTGATGCAGCCAAAGCCTTACAAATGCGACCAAAAGATTTTATTGGATTACTCAATCAAAAACAGTGGATTTATAAGCGTACTGGCGCAAGTCATTATTTGGGTTATCAGGAAAAAGTTCAGTCAGGATATTTAGAGCATAAAGTGACAGAAGTTACTCGTAGCGATGGCTCAACAAAAATGACCGAACAAGTACGAGTTACCCCAAAGGGTTTAACTAAACTTTCTAAGCTATTGAGTAGTCAAAATGTTTAATTCAGGCAATAAAAAAGCCCTCTCGAAACTGGCAGGAATCAAAGGGCTTTCAGTTGCTACATATCGTAAGGAACGTAACTGTGAACAGTATGGTACAGATAACACCGAAAAATCAAGCATACGATGCAAGTGATGTAGCCGAGGGTTATGCTTTGGCATATGAACAAGTTGCCGATGTTGCAGCAATGCTTGATGCAATCCATAATAAACACGACAAAATCGTTGAATATGTGCAAAGTGTCTATAACGTCCCTGAATCAGTGTTTAAAGAACTAAAACGGCTTTTTCATATCACTGATGGCTTAATTCAGGAATCTATGGACTTTAGCAAAACTCAGGAAGACCAATATCAGCAAGAATATGATGGTCAATCATAAATCTTGAAAAACAGAGCCACCTTTCGAGGTGGTTTTTTTGTATATTTAACGAAATCATACATTCTGAGAAATAATAATGAGTCTTTGTCAAATTTTTAGAGATCTATCCTATAAGACTTGGATGCAGTTGGGTCAAGCACGGCAAGTTGACTATCAAATACGGGAAACATCAATAACAGACTTTTTGATGGTTGAATTAAAGTCTCAAAATTCTTATGAAGTTATTACAAAAGCTTTTAAAGGCAATGAGGAAGGGAAAAATGGTGCAGATTGGGAGTGGTGGTTTTTAAATTCTTCAGGGAAAAAGGGTATTGGTTTTAGAGTTCAAGCTAAAATTATTAACTTTGAAAGTAATTCTTTTGAACAATTACATTATAAAAACCAAACATATACTTTAATTGAATCTTCTCAAGGCATATCGATTCTTAAACATTTGATAATGAATAAAGAATTTTTTGGCTTAGAAAAATCACAAAAAATTAACTCTATAAGAAAAATTCAAAAACCATTAGTCCCTTTATATTGTTTATATATAAATGATGTAAATAATATCCTAACAAATGATCTGCTTACATCTTTTCATTTTTTCTGTAATAGTGCTATAGAGCATTTCGGGTGTTCTATAGTCGCTGTAAGGGACATTATGAGATTGAAAACAATTAATAAAAGCAATAAATTACAAGATGTTAATAATTTTTTATACCCTTGGCATCTGTTGGTTTGTAATCCTAATGGGGGAAATCTTCCAGAAAAAGTATGGAGCTTTGTAAAGGAAATAGAGCCATTTGATAAAAATAAATATGAATATTTTTCATATGGTGATGAATTACCTGAATATGTTCAAAAGATCGTTAATGACTCGCATAAAAAATTAGAAAATGAATCTGATGATAAAGATGGTTATGGAGCAAATATTATGATTATTAAAGACAAGAAAGATTAGAAAAGACTACTTAGCAATTTTTGAGCTTTATCCACCTTTCGAGGTGGTTTTTTTATGCCTTGTGGACACCGGGACGGAGGAAATCAAAAAGCTTCTAAATAATAATTGCCTTATTAGGTCGGTAAAGTACCTAAAAAGCAAAAACCCCAGTGCTCTAACACTGAGGTTTTTAAATCAACTCAACTAACGACAGTTAAGGAGAAATATCTCTGTGCCTAATATAACAGAAATTTTAGAGAAGGTAGAGAAGCTCATGGAGAAATATGGGTTCTGGAAAGTAACAGGGTTTGTCATTGCAGCAATACTGGCTTGGCAATTACCACAAATCATTACCGCCCTACGATGATAGCAAATTCTTAAAAAATATCGCGCCTCCTTCGGGAGGTTTTTTTATGCCTGAAATTAGGAGTAATTACTCATGGCAAAATTAAAAGTTCAGGGTTCTCGTTGGTGGGCGTTTGACGGTACAACTTTGATCCGTCTTGTCTGCTTAAAAACATTTGATCCTGGTTCAGATTCGGCAGGGAAAATCGAAACAACCTGTCTAGATGATGAGGAAACCAAAACCTATCTTCCCGGTCTATCCGATCCTGGTGATGGTTCAATGGGATTCGATATTGATACAGAAAATGCAAGCCATTTGCAGATTGTCCAATGGGCGACTGAGAAAAAAGCATTAACCATTATTCAGGGCGCACCAGGTTCAGATTCTGTTCCAACTGTGACAGCAGGTGTATTGGATACTCTTCCAACCGACCGTACATGGTGGCGATTTGAAGCCTCGTTGACGACCCCAGTGTGGAAATTTGATGCAGATACTTTGGTCAACTGTACCGTGACCATGCAACGCTCAAGTGCAACCACATTTATTCCTGCAACCTAAGATCAAACCTTTAGCCCCTTGATTGGGGCTTTCTTTTGGGATAGAACAATGAAAAAGATTGATATTGCACAAATCAAAGCAGGGGCATTAATTTCCAAGCCACAACCTGTCACGGTTCCGATCAAATTTAATGGTGAAGATGCTGAATTTAGTACATTCATCAAGCCATATTCTTATGCGACCACCGTAGCAAAATTACGGGCTTTTGGTGAACAGAAAGAAGCCTTGGCAGGGATTTTAGCGGCTTCAATTTGTGATGAAGAAGGTAATCTTCAATTTACAGAAGATGAAGTACGTAAAAACTTTAGCCATGATTTGGCGGAGGCAATTTGGAATCAGGTTGTAAATGTTAATGCTTTGGGAAAGACATCGACCTCGCAGAAGAAACCGAACTCCTCTGTGAAATCGCCATCGCAACGGGAAAAAGCATCGAAGAAGTCCAAGAACTCTCGTTCACAGAAATCAAAATCTGGGCAGTCTACATCCGAAAATACGGAAGCCTTAACATCGGTCGAAGAGTAGAACAGGAACTTGCTCGGTTGCATCATTCGTTCTTGGTGTCAAAAGGCATTAAAAATATTGAGCTTGTTGATCTTATGCTGCATGAAGGCACTGAAAAACGGGCTGCCAATGATGATTTGGAATTTGATGATGATGCTTTGACGGCTTATTTGATGGGGACAGTAGATAAGTAAGTTTGCGTTACATTATGTAAATTGGTTATATTCTAATCTCTTATAAATAAGAGATTAGAAATGAGAAAAATTATTACTATTGCAGCAATAGCTTCATTACTTTTAGGTGGCTGTACCTCAATCCAAGTGAATAATAGAAATGGCTTTCAACCTAAAAATGTCAAACAAGTTTGTATTATTGATAACCCAAAAGTCATTATTAATGGATTTAATGATTCTATTGTTCGTAGCTTTGCTCGTTATGATATTGAGGCATCAGTATATCCAAGTAATTCAAAACCTGTACTCTGTGAAATAACAATGACATATACGGCATTACGTTCATGGGATTTTGTGCCATATATGACATATGCAAAATTTACACTGCAAAAGGATCGTAGAATTGTTTCTGAGGTTGAATTTCGATTACGAGGAAAAGGTGGTTTAGCTCTCAATAAATGGCGGAGTACAGACACCAAAATTGATGAGTTAGTTGATGAGTTATTAGGAAAAAAGTCAAAAGGCAGTGAAGTGAACTCATCTGATCTAAGTCAAGAAAAGCCCTTGATGCTTAGCCCAGCGCCACGAAATTAAGATAAGCCACCTTCGGGTGGTATTTATCAGTAATTAAGCAATAAATATTTTGATAGAAGCCCCGCCTGGCGGGGTTTTTTATTATCTAGAGGAAAGTAATATGGCTGCATCTCTCGGTCGTTTAACCCTTGATCTTGTGACCCGTATCAGCTCATTTACTGAGCCTCTAGAACGGGCTGAACGTCAGGCAGAAGATTCTACAAATAAAATTGCCCAGTCATTTGATACAGCATCCTTTGCAGTCAAAGCATTGGGTGCGGTAGCTGCAGGCTTATCGGTGGCCAGTGTGATGGCATTTGCCGAAAAATTTGTTGATGCAGGCAATGACATTCAGAAATTTGCCAAGCTCTCCAATGCCTCAATTCAGCAATTCCAATATTACGCAGTCGGTGCCGAAACCGCAGGGATTTCGATGGAATCCTTTGCCGACAAAATGAAAGATATGCAAGATCGGATTGGGGATTTTAATGATACGGGCGGTGGGCCTATGGTGGATTTCTTTAATGCCATTGCTCCGCGTGTTGGTGTGACCGCAGATAGCTTTAAAAAATTATCAGGTCCTGAAGCATTACAGCTTTTTTATGATTCATTAGAAAAGTCTGGTGCATCAGCCGAGCAAATAAAATTTCATATGGAAGGGATCATTTCAGATTCTTCATTGCTGATCCCATTGCTTGAAAATGGTGGGAAAGGGTTTAAAAAATGGGGGGATGCCGCCCAACAAGCAGGAAAAATCATGTCAGATGACATGGTGAAAAACTTGGCTTTAGCCAAAGAAAACTTGCAGATTCTAGATTTACAGTGGCAGGGCTTTGAAGCGGAACTGGTCAATGTTGCCGTGCCAGCCTTGAAAGAAGTCGTGACCCACATGGATGAGGTCAAAGCTGTGGCAACCGTACTGGGCGCATATCTGGTTGGTGCTGGAACCGTATCAGCAGCGAAATATGTTGCAGGGATTTATAGCAAAATCACCGCCATTGTTGCGGATATTCAGGCAGAAGAAGCGGCGATTTTAACCGCACAGCGTAAAGCAACTGCAGAACTCAATGCGGCAAATGCGGAAATGTCTGCTGCACGTGCAGCTGTTGCCAGTGCTGAAGCGAAAGTGGCAGCAGATCGTCAGGTGATTGCTTCAGAAATTCAGCGGGTTGAATCCAGCATTGCTCAGTTAAATGCAGAGAAAGCACTGGAAGCACAAAGTTTACGTAGTCAGTATACAGATCAAGGGCGAGCTGCATCATTGACACGAATGGCGGAATTACAGCAGGTTCAAGCCAGTATGACTGCCGAACTCACTGTGTTAGAACAACGTTTGGCTTCGACTACAGTTGCAGGATCTGCCGAGTATGTTACTGCCCGTACCGCACAAACGGCTGCAACTGAGCGTTTGACGGTTGCCACCAGTGCCAACAATGTGGCGCAGGCGGCAAGTGTTCGTACTGGAATTGGTTTATTGGGTCTGCTCGGTGGGCCAGTCGGCTTGGGTTTAACTGTCGCAGCGGTTGCCGCATCTTATGTTCTATTAAAAGACAGTAGCAAAGACACGGCTCAGGTTTTAGATACTCAAGGCAAAAAGATAGATGAATTGCTTCCAAAATGGCAAGAGTTGAATACTGTACAGAGAGATACAGCGATTCATCAACTGACTCAACAGGTGAACGAGTTGGGGAAAAAATACACGTTCGCCTATTCTGAACTGGATGCATACATCGGGTATTTAGAAGACTCTGGTCGTGTTTCTGAAAATGTTGCTCAGCAGATCAATAAGCTATTTCAACAGTACTCTGATCCAAAAACGAATATGAGCATGGTTGAATTTTACAATGCTCTCAAATCAATCAACGGCATCAGTGATGAGCAGGTCACTAAGATTCGTGATTTGGTTTCTGCCAGTGATGGGGCAAAGTCAGCTTATCAGCAGCAGAAAGATGTTTTAAATCAATTGAATCAAAAAAATGATGAGGCTGCCAAGAAACAAAAACAACATGCCGATGCTACAAATAATACAGCAGCAGCATATGTAAACTTAACTCAAAAGCAGATGCAGTATGTGCGTGGTGTTGAGAAAACACTGAGCCGCCAAGCGTATATTCAAGCATTGGTGACGCAGCAAAACTTTCCGCGTGATAAAGCAGAAGCCTTTGCAGATAGTAAAGATGCAGCAGGTATTGCTTATAACAAGGCAATGCCTGATCAGGTCAAACTGGCTGCAAATAAAGAGTTTGCAAGTAAAAATTATACGTTTACCAAGGATGAATTTGCTGCAATTGCAAAAGTAAATGGAATTGCATCAGCGCATAACTTTGCCCAAATTGAAGGCTTATACGGCTTACCAAAAGGTACATTGGCAGCTTACGTTCTAGGTGAGTCAGGCGGTAATGCCAATGCAGTCAGTCCAACGGGTGCATACGGTTTATTTCAAACTACGGGTATCTTTAGAAAACAATATGGATTATCAAAAAATAGTCCGATTGAAAAACAGGCAACCGCTGTTGCAGATGCTTTAGCCAAAGGCATTGAGGAATTTGGCAATTTACCTGATGCCCTGAGATCGCTGAATGCAGGGATTTCAGGAACCAAGCAGTATCTGGCAGGAAATATCGGGACAGGTAAAGGGCAAATGTCGCCTGCCAAGGCGAAAGAGGTTAAGGGGTATGCGCCAAAGTTCGCCAAGAATTTTGCAGGGGTCAATGGTCAATCTACCATTGATCAATCTATCTTGATGCCGACTCAGGCGGATTTACTGGCTCAACAGGCAACTTTGGCAGAAGCCCAAAAGGCACGGGATGATAAGAAACTTGAAATCAACAAGAAGTACTACACTCCAAAGCAACAGTTTGCGCAAGATAATACCGAAGCCATTGAAGCGATTAACTCAACCTTGACAGGTTCAGATCAAACCAATGCTTTGGCAAAACAGGCTGCGTTATACAAAAGCCAGCTTGATACTTGGTCTGCTCAGGAGAAGGAGGAATATAACCAGTTACATGCATTTGAAACTGATCGTATTCAACAGATCAAGGATAGCTATGCAGTTAAGCAGCAGCTTATGGATGCTGATTTAACAAAGAGTAAGGCTCAGCGTGAAGATGCAAAAGCAACACTTGACCGTCAGATGCAGGCTGAGATTGATGCCGTCAAACGTGAAGAAGCGCAACAGATTCTATCTGCCAAGCAGGTTTCGATGGACTCTATCGAGTTTATGAAACAGCAGTATGCTTTGGAGCGTGATGAAATTGTTAAGAACAAAGCTTTGTCTGATACAGCACGGAAAGAGATTCTTGCTAGCAAAGATGCAGAGTTTCAGCACAATTTAAAAAATGCTGAGCTAGAGCGTGAAGCAATACTTTTAGCCGCACAAGAAGGTCTTTTAACCGTTCAGGATTATGCAAAGCGTCAGCATGATTATGAAATTGCCATGATTGATCAGACCGCAGGCTATGACAAAGCAGTTGCCGAACAACTCAAGGCATATAAGGAGCAGCTCTACCGTAAGGCTTTGGATGAGCAGTTTAACGAGGCCAAGCAAAAATGGGAGGAATTAAAGAAAACGCTTGGTCTAAATCTGGGTAAACCCCTTAGTCAAGGCAGTGATAATCCTGCCATGCCAGAACAAGGGGCTAAACTTGCTGATTATGCGACTATCCGAGAAGGTGAAAATTCTGCACGTTCAGCATCATATGCAAATCAAAGTGATGCCGAAGCGAAGCTAGAGG
Source organism: Acinetobacter sp. ME22 (assembly GCF_022012315.1). Classification (NCBI taxonomy): domain Bacteria; kingdom Pseudomonadati; phylum Pseudomonadota; class Gammaproteobacteria; order Moraxellales; family Moraxellaceae; genus Acinetobacter; species Acinetobacter sp. ME22. Next base: position 465,088 of record NZ_JAKLTL010000001.1, on the reverse strand, counting down.
AGTTACGTAAAGCTGGTTTGTTGACTTCAGAACAGGATTATCAGACTCAGTTAAATGACATTATTCAAAAGGGTCTAGATGAGCGTAATCGTATTTCTGAAGAAGCAAATCTTACCCGTCAAGCAATTGACCAGAAATATGCAATGGCTCAAACCCAACTCTGGCTAGATCAGGGAACAAGTTCAACCACGGCCATGCTGGATATGCTTGAAGCTGCAGGTGATAAACAATCAGGTGTTTATAAGGCTTTATTTGCGACTCAACAGGCTTTTGCAATTGCTCAAGCGATGATGAATGCTTGGACGGCATATACACAGGCCTTTGCTGACCCAACAGCGATGACCCCGATGCAGAAAGTTGCAGGTGCAACCACTGTCTTTGCAGCGATTACGCCTGCGATTGCTGCGATTTCATCAATTGATGCGGCATTTGCAGAGGGTGGACATGTGCGTGGTGCAGGTACAGAAACTAGCGATTCAATTCCTGCATGGTTGTCAAACAATGAGTATGTATTTAAAGCCAGTACAGTTAAAAGCTTGGGCGTTGGCACACTCGACTATATTAACCAGACAGGCAAACTTCCTGTCTTTCGGGCCGATGGCGGGCTTGTTGGATTTGATGCTTCTGCTACGCAAAGTCGGATTGCTTCGGCTTTTACAGAGTCATCAAGTTCAAGTCAAGGCGCAAACATCACCATCAACAATAACTCAGGCGCACAGGTCAATGCCCAGCAGAACAGTGATGGTTCCATCAGCATTGATGTTGTGGATCAGATGATCAAGCGTTCATGGCAGCAACTGGGCAATGCCAATTCACGCGAAAGCAAATCACTGGCACGTAATACCACGGCAAGGAGAAACCGATAATGAATCGTCTTGATCTTTGCCCGTTACAAGCCAGTTATAGCGTGCAGTTTGGCTGCTCGGTGCAGCGAGATCAGTTACCAGGAGGATTTTCACGCTATAGCACGGTGACTGAATCTAAAAAGCATCTGGTGAGTCTTGCTTTTAAGGTCACAGAGATGGACTACCTTTACTTTCGGGCGTTTTATCTGAACTGGCAGCTTAACCCGCTGCCTTTTTTAATGAAGCTGTTTATTGAAGATAGTCAGTACAAGGATTACATCTGTCAGTTTGTGCCCGACAGCTTTAACTTTGCCGAACTGAATGGGCGGATCTTCAATGTCAGTGCTCAGCTGCTGGTGGTGATCAGTCCAGTGATTGCCCTGACTTCGCGAATGTATCCATTTCGGTTTGTTGAAGGTCTGGTGACAGCGTTTGCACTGACAGATGGGGTGCAGCGGGAAGTCATGAACCTTACGGATGCTGATGTTGAATCGGTTGAAACAGCCTTTACCCTGACTGAAGCCACGATCCGATCTGCAATTGCACTTTACCCTGATCCTGATAATCGCAGTGGGAATGGAGAAACAGGTGGGGGTGATCAGGCTGCAATCGAGTGTATAAACATAAACTTTGCAGTGACCGCAGCCACAATACGAAGTGCCATCAATACAGTATCTGTCAATGAAAGTGTCACAACAGCAATGGCACTCACAGCAGCCACTCAAAGAGCTGCTCTTTTATCAAATACGATGCTTCCAGAGTCAATACAGACAGGATTTGCATTGACTGGCGCACAAATCACGAACTAGAGGTTGATATGAAATTGAGTTTCCATCAGGAAATTGGCGCACGTTTTAAGTTGGTTGCCCGTAAAGCAAATGGTCGTGTTGCCCGTGAAACAGGTTGGTTTAAAAACCTAGTACTTGATACAGGCTTAGCCCGTATGTCAGTAGGGACATGGATTAATCGCTGTTGTGTCGGCACAGGCAACAGTACACCAGTAGTCACCCAAGTACAGCTTGATAGCTTTGTGGCCAGTACCACAACGCAACAGGCAACATCTACAGCAGTTCAAATTACTACAGCCCCTTTTTATTATTCAGCAACAATCACATGGCGCTTTGCTCAAGGTGTCGCAGCTGGAAATATCTCAGAAGTGGGTTTAGGGTGGGGGAATAGTGATCTTTGGAATCGTGCACTCATTAAAGATGCCAATGGTGATCCAACCACCATTACCGTATTGTCTGATGAATATCTGGATGTGGTGTCAGAAGTTCGGGTTTATCCTGTGCAAAGCCCGTCAGGATCATTCAGTCTGCTTGATAAAACAGGGGCTGTTATCAGTACCCATACGTTTACAGGACTCCCATATATTTATAATCCTATGGTGTCTTTTGGTCAGGTCAATATTGGTGTTCGCAATGGCTACCTGATTTGGGATGGTGCAATCGGTGCATCAGTTACAGATATGCCGTCAGGTGGACGATATAACTATGCTTCAAAAGCCACTTCTTATCCAACAACAACCCGTTGTAGGGCAACTTACACCATTGGCTTAAATGATGCTGTGACGAATCACCAATCATTTTATCTCAGTGTTGGAGGGATATTGGGGTCAGATCCTGATTTAAATATGCCAGGCTACCAACTTCAAATTTCCCCACCCATCACCAAGACCTCATCCCAAATCATGACCTACACCTTTGAACTGAGCTGGAGCCGCTATACAGGATAATTCTCATGCTACCAGACAACACACTATCTTCAGCCAGCATCTTCGCTGGCTTTTTAGTGCCTGATCGAACCAGTGACCTGATCGATTATGAATGGGGCGGTACTGATCTTCAGGATGCATCCAATGGTCTGCAAGTTAAGATTTGGACATGCTTTTACCAGAATGGCTGGATCTGTATCACCGACAATGTAGGAATCACGCACCCATTGCTTGAAGTGGCGAATGTTACTCAATTGAGCTTTGCCTTCAGCTTTTCCATGCGTCCCTATGTGACTTATGTGGTCGATGGCATTGCCTATTTGTGGTGGTATGACACCAGTCTCAGTGCCTATGTCACCACAACCTATGATGCTGAACATCTAACACCGCAACTAGCACTGGACGACCATCGGGCAGAACAATCCGCCAATGCCGATGTGATCTTTGCCTATATTCGCAATGACACCCTGTACTATCGCCAACAACGTGATCGTTTTCAGACTGAATATGAGCTTGGTACAGCATCTGCCCTGGTGCAAATCGGCATGACCAAGAACTACCGTTTTGCCTTTGCTTTAAAAGCCGTGGTGAACCGTTTCAATATCTATTATGACCAAGCGATTATTGAACCGCGCAACATTGCAGGGGCACGCTTTAATCATCTGGATCTCTGTCCCTTGCAAGCTTCCTATGCCATAACGCTGGGAAACAGTGTGATTCAGGTGGAAGGGCTGACCGACAACCGTTATCGGGCCAGCTTTGAGCAACTGGAAAATGTGGTCACGACCAACTTTAACTTAACTGCCGCTGACTACAGTTATTTCACCGCCTTTTATCGGGTCTGGCAGCATCTGCGTAAACCGTTCACGATGGATACGGTGATTGATACACGGGCATTACAGCGTTACAAGGCGCACTTTGTTCCGAACAGCATTGCCATGACGAAAAACGGAAAGATTTTTAAAGTCACGGCTCAAATGCATATTTTAAACAATGCACTGGATACAGCCGCAATTCAAACTCTCGCGGAGTCCCGAAATGACCAATCAGCTTGAAGAATACCTGTTTGCCACACAACCCGCTTATTTGATCGAATGTATCGAGATCAAGCACAGCCTGTGGGCAACCCCGCTGCGCTATGTCACCAATATGGCGGATGGGGTCAGTGTTGGGCATGACAGCAGTTACTTTAACTATGACTATGTGCCGCTTCAGATCGACAAGGGCAGTAGCTCAGACGATTTAGACCAGACCCTAGCCATTACCATTGGTGATCTGGGCGAGATCGTTCCTGATCTGATTGACCAGATTCTGGATGCAGGGTCAACCGAACGTCCACAGGTCACTTATCGGGCTTACTCCAGTCTGGATCTGTCTACACCGATTCTAGTGATTGATAATCTCGAAGTGACTGACCAAAGCTCGGACTATCAGGGCACAACCTTTAATGCGGAAGCACCGAAACTGAATGCCGTCGGAACGGGTTTGCTGTTTACCAAAGCTAACTTTCCAACATTGATCGGATTCTACTAACTAACCAAAACAATGGAGTCAGTGGCATGGATCTAGGCTTATTTGAAAAGCAATACAACGTTTTAAATTATCACTGCGTGCATTTTGTGATTGATGCCGCCAAAGCCTTACTGCATCAGGATTATTCCAGCAGCTTTATGGGCTTAACTGGCGCACTCAATCAGGCGATCACCACCTCACGGCAAACTGTGATCAAAAACAAACGACTCAAACAGCCACAGCACGGCTGTATTGTGCTGATGACCAGCCTCACAGGGGATAACCATGTGGGGCTTTTTTATGGCGGAAAAGTGCTGCATCTCAGCGAAGGCGGGGTGCAGTACGTGCATTTGCGGGCACTCAACATTCACTATCTCAGGTTTCGATATTATGAGCATGTTCAGAATCTTTGAAAATCCACTGGATGATTCCAGCATTCGCATCGAGCACACGGACAACGTTTTGCATGCCTTCCTGATGATCAAAGCCAAATATCCACTGGCCCGCATCTATAAAGGCAATCCCTGCACTGAAAATGATGTCACCCCACACGATAAAGCCACCGCTTTCGCCTTGCTGAATGCTGATCCTCAAGATCAGTTCGATGTGGTGTGTCATGCAGGGGCTGCGGTCTTGCCGTATATCTATTATGCGGTGGTGGCGATCATGGCGGCTTACTCGCTGTACACCGTGCTCACTATGAAAAAACCGTCGGGGGTGGCACAAGGTTCAAGTAACAACGATCTGTCGAGTCGTGCAAATAAAGAGCGACTCGGTGGACGGGTTGCAGATATCTTCGGAACGGTCAAAGCCATTCCTGATCTACTTGCAGTGCCCTTGTCTTATTACAACAGTGAGGGTGTTGAGATTGAAGAATGCTTGATGTGTCTAGGGCGTGGTTATTATCAAGTCACCGAAGTGAATGACGGGGAAACCGCAGTCGAGGGGATTAGCGGTTCATCGGCTTGCTTTTATGATCCAGAAACCAGTCTGATCGGAACACCAAGCTATCAAGCAGGAACCGCTTTCGACAGTTTGCCATATACCGTCAAGAAATCGGCATCAATCAATGGGCAAACCTTAAAAGCACCCAATGATATTAGCTTAAGCGATGTCGGGCTGTACTTTACATCGGGCGGGGCAATTCATCGTAGCAATAGCAGTGTCGATTTTACTGACTCGTTTGAAGTCGGGGACGGGATTGCAATTCAGGGCGCTGAGTTTGGTCAAGCCAATGCCTCACTTTCTGGTACAGCCACTGTCAATGCCAGTGGGCAAGTGATTGTTACCAGCACTCAGAATATTGCAGGATTTGCAACTTATCAGCGGCTGACGTTGACAGGGGCATCCATCACAAAATCATCACAGTCCTATGATTTATCAGGAAGCTTTGAAGTTTCTAGTGTGGCTCAAAGCGTTAGCGGATCAGATTATATCTATACGATTCAACTGAGTAATGCCAGTACGGTCAATTACAACTGGTCGCAAGTCGATACGGATTACAGCATTAGCGCAGGGATTACTTTAACGGATTCAAGCAACAGCATTAACCTCGATGAAACCTATACCGTTGGGGCAGTTCAGGAGGATCAGATCACACTGGCCAATGCATCTTCAGTCAATTCGGATTGGGATAAACTCAGCAGCGACTTTGGGGGGACAACACAAGGACTCAGCACTGATTCAGAGATTTCCCTTGCCATTGTCACCAGTAAATGGGTGGGCTGGTATTACTTAAAATTCGACAATCCCGAACGTGCGTTATTCAACTTCAATTTTCCACAAGGCTTGTATCAGGTCACTAAAGATGGCGTTCGCAAGGATTTTAGAGTCCAACTAACCATTGAATATCAATATCTGGATATCAATGGCGATGAGGTCGGGGAGGTTCTATCTTACGCATTCATTCAGTGGAGCAATATCATTGATAGCTTTGGTAAGAGTGTCTACTTAGATTTGGAGTCTGGGCACTATGGCATCCGCTTTCGATCAGCAAAAACTTGGGCGGTCTGGTCAAATGGCAATAGCTATGAAACGGTCAAGCTCAAAGATGTGTTTCTGCTCAAGCAATCCACTCAAGACAGCTACCCTGATGTGACCATTGTCCGCACCAAAACACTGGCCACCGATGGCGCACTCTCGGTCAAAGAACGTCAGATCAACTGTATTGCCACCCGTAAACTGTATAGCTATGCCACAGGCACTCAATCCACAGAAATGACCGCTAGTAACAACTTTGCCGATGCGGTCTGTGCCTTGACGGTTGATCCACTGATTGGGCGACGGAGTCTTGAGACACTGGACATTGAAAGCCTGTATGCCACCGCTTCAGAAATCAATGCCTACTTTGGCACAGCGATTGAGTTTAACTACACTTTTGATGATGCCAAGATGTCCTATGAAGAAACACTGGCTGCAATGGCATCCGTCTTGTTCTGTGATGCCCGACGTGAATCCAACATCGTTTACTTTGCCTTTGAGCAGCCGCAGGACGTGCCGACCTTACTGTTTAACCATCGCAACAAAGTGCCGCAGTCAGAAAAACGCACCAGTAATTTCGGAGTCAACAAAGACTACGATGGGATTAAATTGACATGGACAGATCCCGATGACAGTTGGTCTGAAAGCGAAATTAATCTACCCAATGATGATGTGGTCAATCCGCAGAGCATCGATGCCAAAGGCGTGACCCATGAAAATCAGGCGAAGCTGCTGGCTTATCGGGCCTATAACAAGCTGATTTATCAACGACGTGCCGTGGAGTTTCAGACCTATCACGAAGCGGATCTGATCACCCGTAATGACCTGCTACTGGTGGCGGATGACACCAAACAACAGATGATCAGCTCAGGGGCTGTGCTGGATCAGGATGGTTTATATCTAGAGCTTTCACAGCGTTGTGAACTGGAGGCAGGGCAAAACTATGTCATTCACCTGCAACTGCCTAACAAATCCGTGGATGTGATTGCCGTAACTCAGGGGGATGATGAACATGAAGTGCTGCTGGCACGTGCACCCACCGCCAGTCTGATTCTGGAATATGACGGCAATCTGAGCTGTACCCAGTACATCATCACCCGTGATACAGGAGCTAGACGGGATCTGTTTTTAGTCACTGAAAAGTCCAGTGATGGCACGATTACCTCAATTAATTACAGTGATCTTTATTACAACAACGATAAAGATTTTATAAATACTTGATCAGGAATAAATAAGATGAAATTTAAAGTCATAACCCACCGTGTCTACCGTATTGAACATGAAATTGAAGTCAATTCACAAGAGGAAGCCATTGCCTATGCTGAAGCATTACAGCAAGCCGATCTGCCTGAAGATGCTGTGCGGAGCGACGATTTAGGCGTTCAGGAAATCACAGAAAGTTAATAGTAGATTGAACTGGATTGCACCGAATAGGGTGCTTTTTTATTGCCAAAAATAAGGGGGAAACCGTGTCTGAACAGGCATTTGATAACACCGCTTCAACACTACTCGCCAGTAAAACGGCCATGTATGGCGGAAGTATTGGCGCATTTTCATCGTGGTTGGCTTCACTGGATTTGGGGTTTTGGATCAGTGTGCTGATCGGTGTAGGGGGCTTGGTGATGAACTGGCACTATGCACGAAAGAAAGACAAACGCGATGCAATTGAGCACCAAGCTTATCTTGAATCGTTAAAAAAGGAAAAATGTGATGTCGAACAAGACTAAATACTACGTGATTGGCACTTTAGCCGCCACCATTGGCGGTTTTTTTATTCAGGGTGTCAGTGATACAGGCATAGCGTACACAGGCTCAAAAGAGGGCTTTCGTTCGGTACCATACAAAGACATTGGTGGTGTGCCCACTGTGGCATTTGGCAACACGGTTCACCCTGACGGTCGCAAAGTCAAAATGACTGATCCGCCAGTCTCAAAAAAGCAGGGGCTTGAATACCTCAAGGCACATTATGCCAAAGATGCGCCCGTGTTTAACAAGTCCTTGCAAAGTATCAAACTCTCGCAAGATGAATACGACTTGTATGCCGATTTCTCTTACCAGTTCGGGCAAAGCACGTGGGCGAAGTCCTCCATGTTGAAGAACCTCAAAACAGGCCAGTACGTACAGGCATGTAGGTCACTGCTGAAATACAAATATGCTGCAGGGCGAGATTGCTCAATTCGTAGTAATAACTGCTATGGCGTTTATACACGACAGCTTGAACGTTACAACAAATGTATGGGAGCAAACTTATGATTTCAGCCCTCGCAATTCTGAGTGCCGTCTGGCGCTTTTTTTGTGCCTGTTTCTTGTGGGTATTGGCACATAAACGCTGGTCACTAATCATTGTCCTAGTGATTTATGGCGTATTCCAGACATGGCAGGTCAACAGCTTAGCGAGCGATCTGAACAATACCGATGCCAAATGCACAACCCAAGTGAACCAAGTCAAAGCTGAGCTAAAACACTACAAAGCCAATCAAACCGAAGCCAATGCAAAAGCTAAAACCAATGCAATTACCCAAGAAAAAACATGGGCCGAACAACTTCTAAAGGTAGAACAAAATGCAAGTCAAAAAATACAAGATGCGGCTGCTGCCGCTCGTGCTGCTGAGTTGGCTAATCGTGGGCTGTCAGAGCAGATCAGTCGTGCCAACCAACGTCTGTCCACAGCTTCCAAAGAAACCATCGTTGACTACACCGTTGCCAACGGAGCGTTACTCGAAGCATGTACAGCAGAATATCGAGCAATGGCAGAAAAAGCTGACGGACACGCAGTTGATGCGGGGCGACTGAGTCAGGCGTGGGATGTTGTCACAGAAACAAAAAAATAAAAATAGTATTTGACAGATTTCATAAATAATTTTATATACTTATTTTTAATAGGAAACTATTTTTTAACGTACGCTGTAGTTTTTTCGTTTTATAGCCATGTGAACTTTTCACATGGCTTTTTTTATGCTTAAAGTGCTTGGTCAACCATCGTTTAGAGTAAAGCCCTCTAGCCAAGACCATTTTATTTACATATCTGCCTTATTATGGAAAAATACCAAAAGATAAAATATAAAAACTTTTGATTTTAGAGGGATACATGGCATTTAAATCAAAAAAGAACAAAAATAATAACTCTGGAGCAACAGCCATTATTGGTCTTGTTGTTACAGTAGTTTTAGCCTATTACATATCAGAGTTCATTAAAGGTCAGCATCAAGGATCGACCACTTTAGCGGAGAACATGTCAAAGCAAGCCAATACCGATGCACAAAATGAGTTAATTCGGCTTAAAAATCTTGCTGAACAGAAGCAATTAAAAGAAAAACAAGATGCTATTCCTTTTAGAAAGAAAGTGATCTCTTTTATGAGTCATCAGAATTCTAGGGTTGGAAAAATTACATTTGAAGCTGAAAATTATGATGTGGTTTTTACAGTTAAAGATAAAGCGACCAACAAAATTGCTGCGGTGATTCAGTTGCCACAAGACAGGACAGCCGAGCTGAAAGTTCCTTTAGGTACTTATTCAGTGAATTATGCGCTTCCGAATGGTGGCACGTGGCAGGGTTTAGAGAACCTTTGGGGGACTTTCACTAGCTATCATAATTCAAATCAAGATTTTTTGATTTCGAGAGAAAATACTTTGAATGGATATGTTACTCATAACCGTGGTATTAAATGTTGTCATCAAACTGTTGTAGCCAGCAATAGACATATTAGCAAATCCGAATTTTTTGGTGGATCATAAAGGTTTGGTGGATATAAATCAAAGAGCATCTGATGATGCTTTTTCTTCCTCATATCATGTTGTAAAAAGGACATTTGGTTGACAAACTCCATTTTTAGTCCTAAAAGTTGGTTGGCAAACTTAAGAATCAGTCCTAAATCGGCTTTAAACTTATAAAGATAGAAATATGCTAGAAATTTTGTTAAAAATTATTGGTGCAATTACAGCTCTATTCTTACCAATAATACTTGCTTATTTAAATAATAAATTAGCACATTTAAAGAATGGTCGGGAAAGCCGAGCTGAGCTTTTAAAGCTAGCTGAAGATCTTGATTTTGATAGTAAAGATTTAAATAAAAAAACGATTTTGTATAAAGATAGGTTGGCAAAGTCACTATTCAATAATGATTATTTGACTTATGAAGAAGCTAGATTTTTTTCTCAATATGAAAATGCGGATTTTTGGGTTAAAGAATATGCAGAAATTAGAGGTCTACTGAAAAGAGAAAGAGATACATTAGGAGCAATTACAGGAATCACTCCTAAATATACAAAGAAAAGAGTTTGGCTATGTGTTGTAGGATATTTCATCTTTGCATTTATTGGAATAATACCCTTTGTAATGATGAATAAATATATTAGCTGGATAGTCAGCTATTATGAAAGAGGCATGCTTGTAAGTATATTTCTTTTGGTTATGTGGCCTATAATTTTTTTATCAATAGGTTACCTTTTTTTGAGATATTCTGAACGCTGTGCAACATGCAGTATATTTTTACATGATTTTAAGAAAGATGCTTTTAAATCTCCAATACTAATTGAGCCTCCTGAAAATCCTCAAGTTACAGAATAGTATATATCTATAGTTTTTTTTCTCTAATAATTTTAATTTTTTGATGTACTTTTAATACAATACCTTACCCATAAATTCTACCCCACAAGTGGGGCAAGTTGGGGTATAGTTTAAAGATAAAATTCTAGGGAAATGGAACTGGGCGTATGGGGTTGTTAGATGAAAAAGCAAAGCTGATTAATGAAACATATATCGGGGTGTGGAAGTTAATTGAATTATTATCCAATACAAATAGTTATACTGAGATTGGGTCATATTTAGGACACATAAATGCTCAGACATCTGCTTTGAAACTCTATCATTTAAATTCATTCTATCAAATAACAGAAGTTAATCCTTTGTACGGCATGTATGTTGTAATTAAAGATATAATTGAAAAATTAATTTATGATATAAATGATCCAACTAAAGAAAAAGAAAAAATTATTGAAGATATTCAGCTTAAAGCTGAAAAATATTATTGGAAAAAAGCTGATTTAGCTAAATTTAAAGAACTTAAAGACATACTCTTTCCTACTCAAAAAGTAGAGGTGCTGAGCATAGAGCAGTCAGCATTTAGCCCTTTTTTATCAGAGGTATTAAAAGAGAATAAAGAAAAATATTCTTCATTTATTTATCTCATAGAAGATTTTTGCCATACTTTTGATATATTAATTTATGAACTATCTTCTTTTTTACTCTTGAATAAGTTTGAGAGTCAAGCTATTGCATATATTAAGATAAGTAAAGTAGATTGCATTCCTTTAGATATTTTGAATTCAACAAAAGCTATATATAGTATTTTAAATATTTTGACAGATAGTAAATATAATAGTACAAGGTTTGAAAATAGTTACGATGATGAGCTTATGTATGAGTTCGGTCATATACATATTGAAATAAACAGCCTTTATAGTTTTCAACCTTTAAAAGATTTAAAAGTTAATATTTGCTCTGGATATGAGGTATTTGGTTCGGCTAAGTATGGTGATTTAAATATTAAAGATTTAAATCAGGCATTAAAAAATTATAGAGACTCTCAGCCTAAAGCTTTTAGTGATGAGTGGTATGACATGCATCCAAAACTGAAAGAACTTAGAGATGTTACGCAACAAGAAACACTAGACACATTCTCTAACCCTAATCTTTTAGACCAACATCCTGCCCTTGATATTAATCACCCTAACCATGCACCAGAGTTAAAGTTAGCATTTGAGGTGTGGGAAGAAATCTATATAAATGGTAAATATGTCGAATCGCACAGTAAATCAGTAGAACAACTTTTGTCTGAAAGGGGTTACGAAGTAAGATCTGTTAAAACATTAGAATTAACTAATCTTGCTAAGAGAATTATTGCTATTACAAATAAAAAATAAATATTTATAAAACATATAGTTAATTATATGTCACATACATGTGACACATAAGAGAATTTAAGTAGTATTTCATGTGTCACAAATTAATTCAGGTGTGGCACTTGTATGACACATTATATTTTTTGCTTTACTAACCTCATCACCCACGATGAGGCTTTTTATGAATCTAATCTATTTTTTAAGCTCTTGTTTTTTTCTCATATTAATTAAATCAACTAGAAAATTAGAAGTGGAATTAACTTCCATTCCTGGAATCAGTTTTTCTAAAACATTGATGAAAATATCAAGTTGATCATTTTGGCTTAATTGTCGAGAAAAACTCTCTTCAAGCCTAGAAACCATCTCAGCACTTTGTGAACGGTTATTTTCTTCGGCAGCTTTTTCAATTTTCTCTTTTAATTCAGGAGGAACGCGTAATCGAACAATAGTGTGATCGGCTTGGTTACTCATAAATGACCTCTAAAGCCACAAAATGTGGCAAATATTTTAGTTTACGTATTTACATTACCACAAAGTGTGGCTATATTAATTAAAAGCCACAAAGTGTGGCATTTGGAGAAGGTATGAAACCTAAAGAATTTGTATATGTAAAAGTTCGCTTGGAACTTGATTCACATAAGCAACTGAAAGCTAAAGGTGAGCGTGAAGAACGTTCAATGAACTTTTTAATTAACAAGGCAGTCAAATTATTGATCGCTCAAGAAGGAGTTAAAGTATGAATGCAATTGTTCCATTACAAACTCAAACCATGACAAGTTTAGAAATTGCTGAACTTGTAGAAAAACGCCATGACAATGTTAAGCGTACTATTGAAAGCCTTGTAAATACTGGTGTAATTGTCCAACCTCAAATTGAGGATAAACAATCTAAAGATACTATGGGGCGTATCCGTACAACTCAAGTTTGTAAATTTTCAGGCGAACAAGGCAAACGAGACAGCATCATCGTAGTCGCTCAACTTTGCCCAGAGTTTACCGCTCGTTTGGTAGATCGTTGGCAAGAATTAGAAGCCCAAGTTTCAAAACCTGTTGACCCCATGCAGGCACTCTCTGACCCAAATATTTTACGTGGGTTACTACTTGGTTACTCTGAAAAAATGGTTGAACTGGAGCAGAAAGTTGAAGTCATGCAACCAACCATTGATGCTTTTGATCGAATTGCGACTGCGGATGGTAGTTTATGTTTAACGGATGCAGCCAAAGCCTTACAAATACGTCCTAAAGATTTTATTTCTTTCCTATCTCAAAAGCAGTGGATCTACAAGCGAACAGGTTCAGCTCACTACGTCGGTTATCAAGACAAAGTACAGTCAGGCTTTTTAGAACATAAAGTGACAGAAGTAACGCGTGGTGATGGTTCAAACAAAATCACAGAGCAGGTGAGGGTCACTCCAAAAGGCTTAACTAGACTTTCCAAACTATTAGGTAACAACCATGTTTAATTTAGGCAATAAAAAAGCCCTCATGAATCTTGGCGGAATCAAGGGCTTTCAGTTGTCAATATTCAGGAATATCAACTATGAACAGTATGGTACAACCGAAAGAACAAGTCAAATCCTACGATGCCAGTGATGTATCCGAAGGCTACGCCTTGGCATATGAGCAAGTAGCAGATCTATCCGTCATGATTGATGCAATCCGTAATAATCATGAAAAAACGGCTGAGTATGTAAAGAAGGTCTACAATGTACCAGATACAGTCTTTAGCGATATGAAAAGACTCTTTGCAATTGTAGAAGGTCTTATTTCGGATAATCTGGAATTTTCAAAATCACAAGAAGATGCTTACCAAAATGAATATGATTTAAATTCATAAAATAAAAGCTAAACTGGTTTAATGCGCCTGCATATATACAGTTGTTGACAAATGTCAACAACTGTATATAATTTAACAATAGTAAAAGGATTAAAGATGAAAAAACATCCTAATAAGCATATTCGAGAAGCCATCGAATACGCGATAGATAACGGTTGGGATGTTGTAGATACAGGCAAATCAGGGCATGCATTCTGTCGCTTAAAATGCGTGCTCGGGCATGCCGAACATCAAATGAGTGTCTGGAGCACACCAAAAGACCCAGAAACTCATGCAAAACAGATCCTTCGTAAAGTTAAACAATGCAACGGAGATGAACTATGAATACATATCACTTCACCGTAGTGGTACGTGATGCACGTTCAGACCTAGCAGATCTCGAAGACCAGTTTTTTGAAGCAGGCTGTGACGATGCATTGCTCTGTAGCTATAACGACACCATCTACCTAGAGTTTGATCGTGAAGCACCGAGCGCAGCGCAAGCGATTACATCGGCTTTAGACAATATTCGCTCACTTGGCTTTTCAGATTTGATTGTAGAGGAACAAGGCTTTTCTACACTCTCTGAAATGGCAGAACGGGCAGGCATGAGCCGACAGGCGCTTTCGCTGTATGCTCAAAACAAACGGGGTGATGGAAACTTTCCAAGACCGATGTATGGACTGGCATCGAAGTCGGCTATGTACTCTTGGCCAGAGGTCGCAACTTGGTTATTTAAACAAGGCAAATTAGATAAAACACATTATGAAGTGGCGAGCACTGTAATTTAATTTCGTGCCATTTCAGATGTAAAAAGAGACTCTTTCGGGAGTCTTTTTTATTGCTTTTTTATCACGGTTTAAGTTAGTTTTATCAAGCCAATTTCGATGAAACTGCTAGGTAAATAGAATGACTGAAGATTGGGAGTTGTGAGTCAAATTAAAAATGTAGATGAATTTTTTAAAACACCAATTATGCACCAAAGATGAATAATGTATTGATATTGAATTAAAAACATAACATGCCAAATGTAGGTGACACAATTACTGTAAATATTACAACTGAAGCTCAAGCAGCTAAAATGAAAAATCACTTACGATTAGTACACGTAAGTGATTTTTTTTATTTGGTGGGCCCACCGTGACTTGAACACGGGACCAACGGATTATGAGTCCCACCTAAATCGTATTTACTAGCATTCACGTATGTTGATTAAATTTATTAATATTATTAAATTTCAGTATCTTATTTTTGGTTGGTGTTTATTAGCGTTGACGAATATTGAATTAATTTGCTTACATAGTGCTTACACCACACCCATGTAACCACATCTGAGAAAAATGAAACTCAAATTCACAACTAATAAAGTTCAAAAACTAAAAAAGCCAGAAGAATGTAAAAATCAAATTTTCTATTGGGATATCGATACACCTGGTTTATCTGTTCGAGTGACTCAAAATGAAAATAGATCATACATCTTTCAAAATCGTGTTTCTGGTAAAAGTTTACGCATAACAATTGGTGATGTAAATATTTGGTCATTAGATGATGCTCGTAAAGAAGCACGACGATTACAACAGTTATGTGATCAAGGCATCGATCCACGACGAAACAAAGCTGAAGAAGATCAGAAGAATGATGAATTCACACAGAAAAAAGAAAATTCAAAAATTACCTTTGGGCAAGTATTTCTAGAATATATAGAAGCAAATAAAAATCTCTGGTCTGAACGCCACTTGCATGACCATTACACGATTTCTCATCGAGGCGGAGAACCTAAGAAACGTGGGCATGGTTTAACAATACCAGGAGTATTAACTCCATTGCTAGATATTCCACTTGTTCAGATTGACTCTGATACATTGATAAATTGGCAAAATAATGAATCAAAGACAAGACCGGGAAGGGCTGCACTTGCATTTAGACTTGCTCGAACCTGTATTAATTGGTGCCAAGAACACGAAAAATATTCTGAATTAATTAATGCAAAGGTCCATCAAGCTAAGCGTGTGCGTAGATCTGTGCCAGTGCTTAAGCCGGTTAAGAACTCAGTTCAACGTAATCAACTCAAAGATTGGTTTCTTGCTGTAAATGACATCAACAATATTATGCATCGAACATTTTTACAGATCAGTATTTTGACAGGCCCACGTTCTGAGTCTATGCGTGTACTTACATATTCACAGCTAGACTTCAAGTGGAAAACAATTAGCATCTGGGACAAAGTAGAACAAGAGGATCGAATAATTCCGATGACACCATACGTTGAGCAGTTGTTATCTAGGTTACCAAAACACCCTCAATCTGATTTTGTTTTTTGGAGTGAGCAATCAGCATCGGGACATATAACTGATATTCGTAAAAATTATTATCGTGCGCTAGAAGAAAAAGGGCTTCCTAAATTTACGATTCATGATTTACGACGATCATTCAGTAACTTGGCTGAATGGTTGGATATTCCAACAGGTGTTGTGGCGCAGATCATGGGCCATAAACCGAGTGCTACTGCTGAAAAACATTACAAAGATCGACCAGTGGATCTGCTACGGATACATCATACTAAAATTGAAAACTGGATTTTGGAACAAGCTGGCATGTTAGAAGTGAATGAAAAAGGGACCTAAGCCCCAATTAAATTCCGAATATCTGTCAGCCGCCATTTTGCGCCATTTTTTGTCATCACTGGCTTTAAATCCCCGCATCCACGACTTGCCCAAACACGTAGAGTATTTGGTTTGTAACCTAAGATTGTTGCTGCATCGATTGTATTGACTAAGCTTGCACCTGATTCAATTAATTGCTGCAGTTTTTCTTCTGGTCTGAGTTCTACTGGTTGAATTTTTAATCTAGTTTGGCTCATTCTTCTTCTCCCTGTGCTGCTTCGATCATGGCTTTGTAATTTACAATTAAATTATTAATGTGCTCTTTGCTCTCATATCCAGCGGATATCATTTTTCCAGTCGGCTCTTTCGGCACCAAAACAAAACCTTCAAGCTGCTCCAAAATCACATCAACAATCTTTTCACCATCAAGGCGGAATGGATCGGTATTGATACCAGAAGCTTCAAGTTGCTCACAAACAGCATTTTCAATTGCAACTACAATTTTTTTGTCATTTAGATTCATTTCTCACCGCCTTTCAAAAGTGGAAGCAAATTTTCTTCATACCAAACCGCAAAGCGCTCATTATCTTCAGTAAAAACTTGATCTTGCTTGGCAATATTTTCACGATGCTCCTGAATAGATTCAGGGTATGGCAAATAATGCTTATCAAAATAATCCTGAGCTTTTTCATACATCTGCCAAGTTGGATCATCTGCTTGTTCTAGCAAATTTAATAACCAGTCACGCGACTCATTGGCATTCTTCTCAATCAATGCACATGCAGCCACAACAACAGCGTTGTTATGCATGGCAATCATTTGACAGTGTTTTAATTCACTCAAATCAAGCATGAACATGAAGCACTCGGATAGATCAGAGCTAAGTGTTGCTTCGACACCATCTTTGGCAGCTTTACGCAAAAGCTCTTTTTGACGATCAAACCATTGCCAGCGTTGCTCTGGCTTCATTTTTTCTAAACTTTCAGGGAACTTGATCATGCCTTACCTCTCAATTCATGAGTTTTGTTTTTGATGCGAGCTAACAAAATGCATGTCTCATTGCTCTCAGGTGTAGCTATGCTTGAGTAAAGTTGATTCAATCGCACAAGTTCAGATCGTGTAATCAGTTCCAGGTTCTCAATGCGACAATCAGCTTTATCCATGTTTTTAAATACAATCACATGGGTTTGAGGGATTGGGCCATGATGCTGTTCCCAGACATGACGATGTTTTTGCTTAAAAGTATTTGGCTCAGCAACTTTTACTTCAATGTAGCCATCCCTTGTGAGTCGCTCGTAACCAACTGGCTTTTTATTGTGAGGTTCATGCCCTGGCTTAAAGCCATTAAAGTTGTATTTACCGCTCAACTCCAAGCCTTTATTCCAACTTGGTTGACCCTTTTCAAACCGACCAGTGCGCCCAGTTAGTGCCCCGATCCGCTCACACTTAGAGCCAAGTACACGACGTGAGATACTGGTGCCAAAAGTTTCATTAAAGAGTTTGGTCATTTCTCCACGGAACATGTGAGTATGGTTGTGAAGAAAATCTTCCATTTCTTTTGTATATTTGATTCGTGTTCCTTTTGGCATATCACACCTCAATACTTGCATCGCCAACTTCAATCAAAGGCGCTTTTTGACTTGGATTTAAGCCACGATATTCAGCAACCAACTTCACTGCATTTAGCTGAACAGTGTGAGCTTTAATAATTTGCTCACTTACGCCTTGAATTGATTCAGAGCGCTGAAGCTCAGTTTCTAAATCTTCTTTTGATGCATTAGAAAGACGGTCTAATTGATCAAATAGATGCTTGTTTAAATCTTTTAATGTGCTCATGCAAAACTCTCCAAAAATTGATTAACCCCCATCGGCGCAGAGGGGTGGCTGCTTCCTCGACCTTTTGCCTAGTGGTTTTTCTGTTCCTAGTTACTCTTTCATGCCAATTGCGCCAACAACTGGCAGAATGACCAAGGAGTGGTCTTTCACTATTTCCCCACCACATGAGGGGCTACAGGCTGATCCACCGCGCTTACAGCCAAGCGAGACTTCCTGTCGGTGGGTGGTGGTTATGCTCTTAAACCTCTTTTCGCCATCTGACCAATATCTTGTTTTGCACGCTCAAGTTGGCTTTGAAGAATTGCCACAAGTGAATCAATGCCAAAATTCTCACAAACAGTTTTGACATCTAAGCCACGCTCAGTAATGAAGGCTTGTAGATCATCACGTTGTTCAGCGGTAATTGGCTGATCATCATTGGAAGACTGGTGGTTTTGCTGATTAAGGCGGGCATCATTTTCTCGAGCTGTGCGCTCTTTGTTTTGAATCATGCTAATCAGTTTTTGTTTTGTTTCTTCAAACACTTGTTGCTTAATATCCATCAAGCTATTCATCTTGCGTTTGGCGCAAAAGCTATCAATGGGGACGCCTGCTTGATGCATTAGTTCTTCAATTTCAAGAAATTGATTGCCATCAATAGTTACGTCAGCAGATCCAGAAAGTAACCATTGGCGTAATTGAAGACCTGTCTCATTTGTGATGATCAATGGTTCTGCAAAGATACGAGTACGATCTTTTGTTGCAGTCGCAATATGGTCAGCATCCAAATCAAGCACAGTTGTGAATTCATACTCAATGCCTTCACGTTGCTCAGACTTCATGCCGACTTTTTTAACTTTCTTTTTACCATTACCCAAGTCTTCTTGAATGGTATCCATTTTTGAACGCAGGGTAACAATGATATGAATGCTTGAATGTAGAATTGCATCAATAAATATGCGGTGTTTTGGGGTTACTTCGCTCCATGCAGCCCAAGTATTTCCTTTAAATTTTGGTGCTAGCTTGTCAACCATTTCCAAGCAACCACCAACACCTGACCACTCGTGAGTAATGCTGTCCAAAATTAAAGTGTCAAAACCTGCTTTTTCAGCCGCTTTAATCACCGCAACAAATTTATCTGGAGTGTAGGGTGGTGTGATGTTTACAGACTCAAAGTTATATTGGTCTGCATATAGTGATGCGCTATCATTTTCCGTGTCGCCCACAGCAATACGACCACCAATACCAGTTGCTAATCGCAAGGCACATTCTGTTTTACCCGCACCAGTAGGGCCTGATAAAGCCAAGCGCAATTTTGCATTTTTACGTTCGGCTTTTTTAAAGAATATTGTTGTCATGACCATTTCCCCTTATCGAACCGAAAGACCGCGTTGTTTGCGCTTGTAATCCTTGTAACCCTGCGACTGAAAATGCCCAGTTTGCTCAAGCTTTTGGTTGTAAGCTGCATTTTGCTTAGCAGTGCGAGCCTTGTAGATTGCTTCAATCACTTTTTCAGAGATGCTGTACAAGTACAGTTTCCCGTTAGACTCTTTATAGAATTCAAAGTCTTTCAGCTTAGTGTTTGCATTTGCACCTGGTGAACGCACCAATACATAAACACTCGGATGATCAAAACCAACCCGATAGCGCTCATTGTTGCTGCCATCTGGTTCAAGGCATTCACAGAAGAATGAAGCAGCACGTAATTTGCGGTCACGTTCATCTGCATGAGCAAGACCACCAGCGAAGCGGAATTTCAGAAAGCCTGAATAAAAGTCACGAATACCAATGTTTGATTTCTCATCAATAAGAGACCAATCATTCGTACCAACTTCAGCGAATTCCATTTTGATGTGTTTAGCCAGAGCTTCATGTACTTGCTCAGGACTAAGGAGTTGCGGGATATACGCTTGAGTGTTCATTGACGATCTCCTTTAGCTGCTGCATATAGAGAATCGTTGGCATGTTCACGCTCGATCTGAATGATCTGAGCTTTAGCTTCAAAGACAGCTTGAGAGTCCTGGTCAGCGCAAGAACGCAACATTGCTGTAGAGAGCACGGCAGCAACAATAATGATGCTTGAATAAAGCAAACCGCCTGCACTGTTTTGAGGTTCAGTAGCAGCTTCAGGTTGAATTTCGAATTCAGGCATTGGGTTGATTTGAGCAATAGCACGTAGACGCTTTTCGTCTTGATTACGAATAAGCTTCTCAACGAGTTGCTTTTGTGATTCGATATGAGACATAATGACCTCGCAAGTTATTTGTAAAGCCCTGATCCCGTCGAAAGTGTCAGGGCTTTTTGTTTGTCTTGGTGATTATTAATTTAGTATTTACTAAATATTATGTCAATAGTATTTACTAAATAAAGTTAGTAATTATTTTTAGTGATTGCTAATATAGGCAAAAGAAAACCCGACACTGGGTCGGGTTGGAAGGGGTCTTTTATATGATTGGGATTACTAAAAAAGGGAAATTACTAACCATCAAAGATAATTCATCAATTACAGGTCATCAATTAATTGGTGTAATTATTACTGATCCAGATCAACTTAATGAAAGTTGTCTCAATATTTCTAATCATTTTTACAGCAAAGATTCTCAACAACTTGAGAGGTTGCTCCTAGATGCTTTACATATAAATCCGAATCACCACCATTTGTCGAATGAGCAACCTTAACCACTTCATACATTATGCTTTGACCATCGACATCAATATCTATCCACTCACCAATGCGAGGATGAACCATAAATTCTCTTGCGTATAGTGATTTAGGTTTATGTCCAGAAATATCAATTACAGATAATTCAATCATAATTTCTCCACCCGATCTGTTCTAGGACTGTGTCGGGTTCACAGTTTTCTTAATATAAAAAGGCAGCTTAAGCTGCCTGTTGTTATCTTAAATTCTGAATATGTTTTACGACCACACCAATAATACTGATTCTATGTTGTACAGAATCAAGTGCCCCAAAGTCAGGATTTAGCGGTACTAGCTGAAATTGCTCACGACCTTCTTCATCGTACCCAGTGACGCGGTACTTCTTGAAAGTCACCTCATAGTCGCCATTTTGGGCAATAACAAAGTTACCTGGTTGTGGTGCGAGGTTTGGATCAATTACAAGTTCATCATTTGGCATAAAACGTGGTGACATACTCAAGCCATCCACAGTCACACCAAATACATCTTTAGGAACAATACCTTCATAGTCAGTGTATGTATGCCCAATAGGGTGAATGCCATCATAGACAACACCACGCCACAAACCCGCCTGAACGAAGTCAAGTACAGGTATTTTTCTTAACGGTTTCCCAGTAAAGCTAACATTACTTTCTTCTATGCGAGGAGTAGCGCTTGCTTCTGAAATTGAAATTTCTTTATCTAGAAATCCTGCTTCCCAGCCAATTTTCTTTTCTAAATTGCGTGCAGCGCGTTCGCCAAAGCTCCCATGCCCTTTGACAAGTTGGGATATGTGACTAGGGTTTAAATCGTAATGCTCGCAAAATGCAGCATCTGAATTAAAACGTCCTGAATTAACAACAGCATCAATGGCTGCGCGCAAATTTTTGCGTCTTAAAGAAATTATATCCATAACAATATTTCATCTAGTTTTTAGTAAAAAGTAAATTCGTATTTTCTAAAGAATCGTTGACATGTTTAGTAATTAAAATTAGTATTTACTAAATAATTCATCGGGAGATTTAGAATGTCTTCTCTAAATACTGAAAAGTTAAAAGCCTACTTGTCGAATATGACAGTCGAAGAAAGGCATGCGTTTGCAAAAAAATGCGAAACAAGCCTTGGGAACCTTAATCAAATTATCTACGTAAGCAAAAAATGCGGTGCTGATTTGGCGATTCGAATTGATAAAGCCAGTAAAGGAAAAGTGCCATGTGATGATTTATGTCATGCAGATTTTGATTACGTACGTAATCAAGCAAAAACAGCATAGGTAATTTATGAGTCTTGAAAAGAAATCTACACATGTTCGTTTATCTCCCGAGAACCATGAACGGGCAAAAGTTCTCTCAAATATCAAAGGTAAAGACCTTGCTCAGTACCTTGCATATCTTCTTGAAAAAGAAATTGCAGGTGAGTGGCATGTACTTAATTTACAAGCAAAATCTTTCGAGCGCTTGGGAGTATCGGCTTTGTTGCGGGAATTGAGTACCGAGGTTGAATTCTGTGAGGGATTTGAAGGGATTCATGGGAATTTAGACAAAGAAAAAGCCTGATGTACTAGATCAGGCTTAGTGTTCAAAAACAGGATAATCATATGAACAAATCCAATTTACCACAACACCCATGCCAAGGCAAATGCACAGAGTTCAAAGAATCTCATTGCAACCATTGCTTAATTTTAGAACCTGCATGTGATTACTGCGGTTCAGATCAACTGGTGTCACGTACAGCAACAGGCTTTGTCTGCCTAGATTGCTCCGAAGAACCAAACATCATTGATGGGTTTATCCAGTCAGGCGGTTTTGATGCTGCTTTTCAATCAGTTTTCGGTGGTAACGCCGTGTGCACGAATGGTGATGAATGATGCATTACTACAAACGAAATATTGGTGACTATCACAAAAAGGCAGGGCGATTGTCCATGCTTGAGCACGGAGCGTACACGCTTCTGCTTGATTCGTGCTATGACCGTGAGCGATTCCCTACACTTGATGAAGCTTTGGAGTGGGCATGGGCACGTACAGAGGAAGAAGAGGCAGCAGTTAAGTTTGTTTTGCGTAGATTCTTCACTGAAATTGATGGTTTGTATGTGCAAAGCCATATCCAAGAAGAGCTTGAAGCATACAAAGCTAAAGCAGAAACCAATGCACGAATCGCTAAGGAGCGTGAGGAAAAACGCAAAGTTAAGAAACAATCCGTTCACGATGAAGCACCAAGCGTGAACGAAACGTGTAACTCTGGTGACGAAGTGCCACCACAACAACACGAATCGCCACCTAACCATAAACCATTAACCAATAACCATAAACCAATAACCATAAACCATAGTGTAAAAGCACACACACAAGGCGAGGGCGAACAAGCTCAGGCCGAAGAGCAAACTTGGACACCTGATCAAAACATGTTGCTCAATGTGATTCGTGAAAGCGTGGGTGTTCAAGCGCAATCAGTTCTCGATATGCCTGATTACAAATTCCATTTGGGTAATTTCAATGCTCACTGGGAAAACAAATCCATGTTGACTGAAAACCAGCGCACCCGAAAGTTCGCAGGGTGGTTGATCTCTGAGTTCAAAAAACCGCAACACGTCAAGCAAAACAAAAACAGCCAAATACAAGCTGATCGCAATGTGAACGAGAAGTGGAAACATGAGCCACAGGCAACAGGTGATCTTCAATTGGTTGAATTACCAGAGGGGTTTGTATGAACGCTATGGTCTTAAATACACAATTTCCAGTGGTTGAAAGAATTTGCAACCTGCACTTGGTTAACTTGGTTTCCACACCTGGTGGTGAAGTTTGTCCTGAGTGTGCAAAACGTACTGTGTCTGATAACAACCGAGAGCACTACAAGCATGTGAACGCAATGATGCGTGAAAAACACTTTGCAGGTTCGATGCTTCCAAAGCTGCACGAAAACTCGGGTTTTAAAAACTACCACACGAACTTGCCAGCACAGGTTCAGGTCAGAAACCAAGTGGTTGAATTTGCAAAATCAATGACACGCCGTGAAGTTTCTAATTTGATTATGGTTGGCTCAACAGGCACAGGTAAAACACACCTATCTTGTGCGACAGCAAGAACAATCATGGCAAAGGGCCTGTATGCCCGTTACATCACCAGTGAATACTTGGCTGATGAAATTGTTGAAGCCCGTAAACGTGATGATTCTGAGCGGAATGTGATTCAACGTTACACCGAGTACGATTTGCTGATTCTTGATGAATATGGTTTGCATGACCGTGAATCATGGCGATTGGAGAAAGTGCATCGAGTGTTGTACTCACGCTATGACGCAAACAAATCAACCATGATCGTATCGAACATGACTTTGCAAGAGTTGCGAAATGATCTTGGGGATCGGTTGTGGTCTCGATTGAATCATAAGGGCCTAGCTGTTGTTACCTGCAACTGGGCGGATGCTCGGATGGGTGGTGTCGCATGATCTACATTTCAGAACAAATCAAAGAAGCACTTCAAATCTTAGCCGAGAGCAAGCGCCGTCCACCGTATGAGCTTTGTGCAGTAAAAGCGGTGCTTAACGCTTATCGCAATGACGAACATCACAGTTTGAAAGCTGAGCTTGATCTGATTCTTGAGCAGAAGTTCTCGAACGTGAAGCCAATGAAAGACGTTTTCCGTGAAAAGGTGGATGTTGAGCTAGCAACGGATGAGCAATATCAGGAGTTTTTGGCTGTGGTCAGCTCATTCACTGGGTCAATCAAAATGCTTGCATGTTTGGCTGATTTTGACCCATCCACGTTGTCTATGTTGAAACGTAGCGGATCAATCAAGAAAGCGTATTTCGACAAGCTACAGCCACACTTTGCAGCCGTTCTTGCGGAGCAGGGTAGGCATTCACAACCTAAATACAACAACGGTCAGAAGATCGTGAGTCGAGTTGTGAGCGCTTCGGTGGCTGAGGCAAAGGCTAAGGGGGCTTCGGTATGAGAGCAATTCAAGAATATTCGGATGCGAGTTATTGCAAAACTTATCCAAAACCACGCACAGATTTTAAATTTGCTGGGCTTTGTGATTTTGAAAATGAAGCATTCAAAATTTGGTTGGGCTTGATTGGTGAAGATGAACTTGAAGTTGCAGCGGATCAGGCGCTTGAACTGCAATTCGTTGAAGCATTCAAAGAGCAAAAACGTAAGAAAAGCATCTCAATACCTGCTAATGCCTCATCACATATCTACATGTGGTTTCTTCAAGCTGAAGCTGACAAAGCATTGGCGGGTTTGGCAAATGACTGTGAATTTTGGCAACTGGTTCAACATGTCCCGACTCAGAAAGAGTTTGAGAAAGCATTCTCTATGCATGAGTTGCTAGAGCTTGAATATGCGCCACCAATGCAACCGATAGCGAAAGCAAAACAACCTAATGCTAAAGCTGTGCGTGATGAGTGGACGTTGGATTTGTTCGGAGGTGTGGCATGAACAAGCCATTGATTCGCTACCACGGTGGTAAGTTTCGCCTTGCTGATTGGGTGATTAGTCATTTCCCTAACCATACTTGCTACACAGAGGTGTTTGGCGGTGCTGCAGGTGTATTGCTTCAAAAGCCAAGAGCGTACGCCGAGGTTTACAACGATCTCGATGGTGACGTTGTTAATTTATTCAAAGTTCTACGCAACAAAGAAAAGTGTGGCCAGTTAATTGAGCAACTCGTTCTAACGCCGTATGCAAGAGAAGAATTTGATTTGGCTTGGGAACAGACGGACAACGATATTGAGCGTGCAAGAAGCATCATTATCCGTGCACAGATGGGTTTCGGTTCGGCAGGAGCTACCAAAGGGCGTACAGGCTTTCGTATTGACACTAAACGCCAGTACGGAACAGCTCAATCATTGTTTGCCTCGTATCCTGATCATTTGGCTTTTGTCTGTGAGCGTTTGTCAGGTGTGCTTATTGAAAATCGTCCAGCTATTCAGGTTTTACAAGATCATGATGCAGACACCACTTTGCACTATGTAGATCCGCCGTATGTTCACGAAACTCGATACGGTGGTGCAAAGACTGGCAGCTATTACAAACATGAAATGGCAGATGATGATCATGTCCAGTTGCTTGAGAAATTACTCGAGCTAGAAGGAATGGTGATTTTATCGGGTTACCCAAATGACTTGTATGACGAAAAATTGAAAGATTGGCATCGAGTCGAAACTACTTCACGTATTTCTGCAGGTCGTGGTACAGGGTTACGCACAGAATGCCTTTGGATTAATCCACAAGCTCAGAAGAAAACCGACCTATTCGGAGGTGCGGTATGAACCCAAACGACTTTCTAATTTGCATGCTTATTTTAATCGCCTTCTGCCTTGTGGCAGGGGCATCGAGTTATGGCGTTAATCATGCGTTGGGGTTTTTATGAGTATTAAAAAAGTTTGGGAAATTATAAAAAACTTCAATTGTGCTGAACTGGCAATTGTTCAAGAGCCTGCTATGGCGGTGTGGCAGGAGCAGCAAAAGCGGATCAAGGGGATTGAAACTCGAATCAATCTACTGATTCAAAAGTGGGAAAAAGATGCTGAGTATGCCGATCAAATAGCAAGTGAGGATTGTGTTCAAAATACTTTGAATGACTGCATTGAAGAGTTAAGACAGGTAATTAAAGGCGATATGAATGAGCAGCATATCAATCGCTGAATACAGAAATTTAACAAAGAAGCCAGCAAAGAAACGCCGTGCCAAGTCGCACGGCACACAACGAGTTCAAAGTGAGGGCGAGGCAACACTGGCACTTCACTTGAGAACTGAAAAGATTGAGTTCATCCAGGAGTATCAATTTCATTCTGAACGTAAGTGGAAAGCAGATTTCCACATCACAGGTACAAAGCTGTTGATCGAGGTGGAAGGTGGGATTTGGTCAGGGGGTAGGCATACACGGGGCAAAGGCTACTTAGGAGACATGGAAAAGTACAACACAGCAGCAAAGTTGGGTTTTACGGTTTTGAGATATAGCACAGAGCAAGTTAAGTCAGGGCTTGCGGTTAAAGAAATTAGGCAATTAGTTTGAGGTGATTGGGATGAATGCAGTGGCGGACAAATTAACTAATATTGAGTGGTTAGGACAGCAAATGAGAGCTAAAACAGCAAATTATGAGGTTAGTGAAAAAGACACAAACCTAGAGCCAGTTACTTGGCAAGATCGTTGTGGGGCGATTGCTTCAATCGAAGATCCAGCGACTCAAGCATATTGCTCAATTTTGGTTTGGGGTGATTATCGAGATAATACAGAATCATTCAACATTTTAGTAAACCATGTTGCTGGAATTTTGTATGAGGCTGCATCAAAAGAGACTCAGCGCAAGCACTTTAACTTAAAGGCTTTTTGTCATAAGGTCGCTCGAATGGGTGTTGCTCTTTCATTGCGCCCAGACATAAAAGAAGATCGGAAGCTACAAGGCATCCTGAAGTTTTTCGGTATCACTGAGATCAAGGCAGATACTTACAGTAAGAACTATGCTTACTTAGAAACCATGGTTGATATTATTCTCAAAGACATGATTGATGAGATTGATTTTTATGTTTATGAATACCGAAAAAACATGAGAAAAGTAATCAATTGACAAGCTATACGGACGTAAGCTATATTTTCTCTATACTGGTCGTATTAGGGTTCAAACCGAGACCAACTGCAAAGCTCACATTATGGTGGGCTTTTTTATTGCCTGAAATTCCATAAACCCAACTAAGTGGTGGCTTTATGAATAAGTAAACCGAAAAGGTAATCAACCTGTGATGTTATGCAAATTTGCCTAACTGGAACACACAGGCGTAAGACCCCACGAAAGCGGGTACAACCCATGCAGTTCATCGCGCATGGATGGGATATGCAGGAAACAATCAGAATTGGGAGTGATGCCCCCACCATGAATGCACGCCGAAAACCGAAAATAAAATACTGTGCCCATCCAGTGGTTTTTTAAGTAGGTGAGTAGCTGTAGCCCACAGTACAGGTAAAGCTGTGGGAGCTATTTTTAAGGGTATGGCAGATTGCCAAATCTTTTTTATGCGCCATTAGCTCAGTTGGTTAGAGCCGTTTTTAGGGTCGTAGGTTCAAGTCCTACATGGCGAGCCAGTTTTGAGGATAGGGATATGCTTAACTTTTTAAAACGATTGTTTTGGATTGATAGTAATGATAATGGGATAGTAGTAATTGTTATTAAATTATAGTAAAACTAAATAGTATTGCTGTGATGCTAGTACTATTTATTGACAGAAAAAACTTTAGTTAATATTATAGTATTGTTGTGGTAGCAGTACAACGTAAGCAGACAAGCTTATAAACTCTGCAAAAAATTGTTGGCTTACTATAATACCCCTAATAGTCTATCAATTTTAATCATCAAAGTTACTATCTGTTGTGTGATACTCAATTGAAATTTAAGTCTTATTTATATGGAATTGCCTGTTATGGATAATCTTTTTTTATTTGATGAAAAAAAGTTGACCCAAGCAACAGCTTTTTTTCTGTATAAGGCACATGGGCATCTACCTGTTCTAAAGTTAATGAAACTTCTTTATCTTGCAGAGCGCGAGTCTTTTAGAAAATTTCACAGACCATTAATAGGTGATAGTTTAGTTTCTATGAAGCATGGTCCAGTTCTGTCTATAACATACAATGTAATGAATGGTGCTGTACGTCATCAAGACTTTTGGAATGAGTGGATTTCAGATCGTTCAAACAATGAAGTTGCATTGAGAGATAAAAGTCTAGTACGTGATGAAGATGATTTATTGGAATTAAGTGACAATGATATATCTTTATTAGCTGGGGTTTGGGATGAGTTCGGTCATCTCAATCGTTGGGAATTAGTTGACTGGACTCATGCACATTGTCAAGAATGGGATGACCCAGGTGCTAGTAGTTTCCCAATACAATATGATACCTTATTTATGGCGCTAGGTTTTAATGATGAACTCAAGAAACATATTTTAGATGATATGGAGACAGAGATTCGCATTAATCGAGCAAATCAAAACATGTCTTGTTAGGATAATTTAATGGCTTGGGAAGGAAAAGTTGGTGATGCTTTTTTTCGACCAGATGGACTGAAAGACCATTTAAATGTGGTTCTATTTGATCCTAATCACTTTCCAGATTTAGGTTTTGGTAATCACCTATGTATTGTCAAAGTTAATATTACAACTATATATGAAGGAAAATACTTCGATCCTACCTGTATAGTTCGTAAAGGCGAGCATCCATTTATTGATCATGATAGTTTTGTGTACTATCAAAAGTTAGAAATTGAGCACTTTAGTCATATCCATACATGTGTGAATAATGGTATTTGGAGACCTGCTGATCCAATTAGTGGTGAATTATTACTAAGAATGCAGAATGGTGTTAAAAATTCAGGAGACACCCCTAAGAAGTATAAAAAATATATTATTAAATAAAGCCTCCTTGTGGAGGTTTTTTATTCTCCTTAGCTGAACAGATTACGGCATACAAAAACCCGCCATGATTAGGCGGGTTTCTTTTTTAAACTATTGAAAATTGCGGCTGTTTGCCCAAGGCTTTTAGTGCATCGGCAATGGTATCAATTTTGGTTGCATGGTTTAAATCAACGATGCGAGTGACTTCCTGTTTTGGCTTTTTGAGCAGTCTAGCAAGTTCAGATTGAGTGATTTTCTTTTCAAGCATTAAGTTGAGAAGTAGGACTTTTGCCCAGACACTGATAGGTAGGCTTACAAGTTCCTCACCTTGCTCTAATGCACTAGGTTGTGGAACTGGACGATTATCATCGAAATAAAAGTCCATTGCTGTGAGTAACGCATCTGCTGCCATTTCTCGTGCTTCTTCGATTGAATAGCCTTGTGTTAACGCTTCAGGAATATCCCGAAAACTTACAACATAGCATCCATCTTGTAGATCAAATTTTGCTGGATATAGCATAGTTTCTCCTGATGTGAAAATCGTGGTTCGGTTAGAAACCGAGAGCTAACTCTCGATTCCTAATTGTTTTTTTATTCCCTTGACTAGTCGATCATCAATCTCTGTGTGTCTTGGGATGGTGGTTTGTTTATTGTTTAGGAAGACTTTTGTATGTTTTCCACCTTCTTTAAACTCCGCACCTAGTTGTTCCAAAAACCGAACTAGATCACGTCTTTTCACATTTACCTCGTTTTGTTTAACATAAAGCTATAGTAAACAAATTTGCTTACCAAGTCAACAAAAAAGTTTACTTTTATTATGTGAATTGTTTGATTTAGATAATGACTCGCTGAGCGTTCAGCACTCCGAACCCCGCTAAATATATTGGCGGGGTTTTTCTTTTCTTTAAGTGTACTATAGTTTATAAGTATATGATTTAATTGTAAAAATAAAAAATAATGCTTGGTCTTTGATTATATATTGATGTAAGTTGTGTATAAATAGTAATCAAAGGTGATTGGTGTATGAAGGTGTTATGTATTGGTGGTGAATTTGATGGATTAATGGTTGATTCCACTGGTCTGGAAGTAAGACTGGTAAACCCAGATAATCCAATAAGTGTGTATTCACTACCTGCTAGTGAATTTGTAGAAGTTGATGATTTTAATCCAACATATTTTTTGAAAACGGTTGGATTTAATAACGATAGCAAAAAGCAATTTTATGTATTCAATGGCGATCAAAATTTACTAGATGAATACTTAAAAAATCATAACATTTGGTCTTAACTATATAAATAAACTAACTAATCCAGCCATTGTGCTGGGTTTTTTATTTGAGGTGTTTATGGACATCATCGAAGCAAAACAAAATCTCAAAAAGCTGCACGAAGATAAAGAAAAAATACTCAGTTTGAATCATCTTAATTCAACACAGGCTTTTCGATTTGAGTGTGCCAAACGCATTCGGCAGATTGACGGGAATATTGAGACTATTCGGCAGAATATTAAGCGGTATGGGCGATAGCAAACGATGCAATAGTTAAAAGAAAGTTCCTGAAAATTAGATGTTTGAGCTTATAATCTATTATCTTAATAAATAACGAGTGCATAGAATGACTGTGTTTTTTACAGTAGATAGAGAAAGTAGTTTGAATTCAGGAAAAAGGTTAGAGTTAATTACTGATCTATCAAAAACGATGAAAATTACAATGTCAGGGATGATTTCTGAGGATCAGCTAGTTGAATCTTTTCGTAGAAACTATCCAAATGGCATATCTTTACATGGGCAGTCATATTTATTTGGATATCCAGCCTTTGTTGCTAAAAGTGGGAGTAAGCAACTTGTGCATATATCTCCAATGATAGAAGCAATTTTTGAGCAAGTTAGGAGAGCTGATTTTCCAACATTACCATCTAGATTTACTTCAATGTTTGCTTGGCAGAGTAAAAACGATGCTCATACTTTCAAAAATAATTACCGAAGTCCAAATGCAAATATATTTGAAGTGGAAAGTGAAGAATATTTTTTAGGTGATATGTCTTTGTTGACTATTGGTGGGCAAGTAATGAATACATTTGAGCTAGCGTATAAGTATTGGAATGGTGATAGAAGTGATAAGCCTTCCATTGAAGTGTTGTTGCCATTGCCTGTTAGTATTGGAAAATTGGTAACACAATAAGCCTCCTTCGGGAGGTTTTTTATTGGGAACAATTTATGAAAAACGATGTCGGCTTTGTTGTTCAGCAACGACCATACCCACCTGATTGGCTTTTCGCATTAGATACACCTAATTTTGCTCCTGCACCTGAATTATGGGCATGGATTAAACGAATCTTTCTTAATCCAGAACATAAATTATTTAACCCTGATCATCAGCATTTGAGTGCTTTTCATTACCCACAAATCGCCGTGATGTGGGCCAATGGTGGATTTAGAAAGCAAGGTCGCTTTGTGGTTGGTCAAGCTGAAAAGATCATGATCAATGCTGGTGGCTGGAAGAAGGCACGGCAAGAAGAACAATATTACCAGTGGTTTCAAATCATGCCTGATTATCTCATCACGATTGATGCCCAATATGCACGACAGGCAAATGATGTGAATTTCTGTGCTTTGATCGAACATGAGCTTTATCACATTGCTCATAAACTGGATGAGTGGGGAACTCCTTCATATAACCGTGAAACTGGCAAACCAAAATTAGAAATTCGCTCACACGATGTTGAAGAATTTGTGGGTGTGGTACGCCGTTATGGGGCAACAAGCAAGGAAATTGAAGAAATGGCAAAAGCTGTGAACTCACGTCCTGAAGTATCAAAAGCTGATGTTTATCATGCATGTGGCACTTGTTATTTGAAGGTGGTTTAAATTTTTTTGCCATTTTACTTAGATGTACTTAGATGGAATGGTGGAAATGGCACGTATTACTAAAAAGGTGAAGCTGTTCATCGTTAGGATGCTTGCCGAGTTTGAAACACCAACTCAAGCATCTAAGTCAGTAAAAGATATTTTTAATATTGATGTGACCCCGCAGCAATGTGAGGCATACGATCCAACAAAAAAGATTGGTAAAGACTTAAGCCAAGACCTACGCGACAAATTCTTTGAATATCGGCGTATTGCCAATGAAGAACTTGAAGCAATCCCAGTTGCAAACAAACGCTACAGATTGCAGCTTTTGCAAAACCTTATTGATGCTTTCCCAAATAACCCAGTCTTAACCCCTAAATGGGCTGAACAGGCTGCTAAGGAAATGGGCGGGCAGTTTACCAATAAGACAGAAACCACAAATAAACAACAGCACGATTATCCATCGGGCTTAGGGCATTTCTATGGGCGTTCCAATTCAAGCGACTCTGAATCCAGTTCTTGAAGCATTTTGGCTAATGCCAGCTCGAAACAAGGTGTTGTATGGTGGCCGCGCATCTTCCAAGTCTTGGGATGCAGCAGGGTTTGCAATCTTTCTCGCAGATAACTACAAGCTACGGATTTTATGTGCTCGTCAGTTCCAGAACAAAATTGAAGAGTCAGTATATTCATTGCTGAAAATTCAGATCGAGCGTTTTGGCTTAAAGCATCGTTTTGAGATTCTGAAAAATAAGATCATCAATAAATACACTGGCACAGAGTTCATGTTCTATGGTCTTTGGCGGAATATTGATGAAGTGAAGTCTTTGGAATCGATTGATATTTGTTGGCTTGAGGAAGCGCATAATATTTCTAAGGAACAATGGGAAATCTTAGAGCCAACAATTCGTAAGGATTACTCGCAGTTTTGGATTGTCTTTAACCCGAAACTGGCAAATGACTTTGTATATAAGCGCTTTGTGCTGAAGCCGCCACCTAAAACGATTTCACGCTTAATCAACTATTTGGAAAATCCGTTTCTTTCTCAGACCATGCTTGATGTTATCAATGCAGCCAAAGAGGAAGATTACGACGATTACGCTCATATCTACCTTGGCGTTCCGCGCGATGATGACGATGACGTGGTAATTAAGCGTTCTTGGCTTATGGCTGCGGTGGATGCTCACACTGTCTTGAAGTTCAAACCTGAAGGCATCAAACGCCTAGGCTTTGACGTTGCCGATGGTGGTGCAGATAAATGTGCCAATGTGCAGACACATGGTTCAGTTCTTCAATGGACAGATGAATGGAAAGCCCGAGAAGATGAATTGCTACAAAGCTGTACAAGAACATATACACGCGCCGTTCTCGAAAACTCTCAGATCATTTATGACAGTATCGGGGTTGGTGCTGGTGCAGGGGCAAAGTTCCAAGAGCTGAACGAAGCTCAGAACCGCCATATTCGTTACAGTAAGTTTGTTGCAGGCGGCAAGGTGTGGCAACCAGACAGCAAGTATAGAGGCACGGACATGTACAACAAGGACATGTTCAATAATCTCAAGGCTCAGTCATGGTGGAGCTTGGCAGATCGTCTACGCAACACATATAACGCCGTTCGCAATGGTCAGCAATTCAATGTTGAAGAATTAATGGCATTCGATAGTAGTTGCCCAAACCTTGAAAAGCTCATGGATGAACTGTCCACACCACGCCGCCAATATGGCGCAGATGGCAAGGTCAAAGTAGAGGGTAAAGAAGAATTGGCAAAACGTGGCATTCCAAGTCCAAACTTGGCAGATGCTGCAATTATGAGCACCACACCAGCGGTTAGCTCTTATGGTTTATTAGATTAGGAGTAACACCTTGGGGCGCAAAAAAACTCAAGCGCAGCAAACTACGACTGTGGTTGATGGCGCTTATACAAACTTTGTAAGCAATCTAAATACTGGTCGAGATAAAGCCAGTCATGGGCATTTTGCGAAAGAAGTTAGCTTAACTGATTATGACTATGAAGCTGTATATCAGGACTGGTTAGCTAAAAAGATCGTCAATCGACCTGTGCAGGATATGCTTCGTGCTGGTTGGTACTACGAAAATATTGACGATAAACATATCAATACGCTGAATGAAGCGATTGTTAAGTTTAAGATTGTTGAGCGACTTTCCAAGTTAATGATCTGGTCACGCTTATATGGTGTGGCTTATCTTTTTCTTGGTGTTGCTGATGGTAAACCATTGGATCAGTCATTTGATCTAAATACCATGAAGCAAGGTAGCTTAAAATTCTTTACAGTTTTGAAGAAAACCAAAGTTTCCAAGATGAATCAGGAGTATTTGCCACTTGAAGAAACAATGGGTGAGCCTGAACAGCCAGTGTATTATCGAGTTTCTCAAGATAATGGCAGACAGCTTAAAGTCCATGCGTCACGTTTGATTCGATTTGCTCAGAATGATGATGAGGAATCATTGTTACTGTCGATCTACTACACCTTGCGAAACTTTGCGAGTACAGCTGCAGGTGCGGCAAGTCTGGTGCATGAAGCAAAGATTGATGTGATTCGCTTTCCTGGTTTAATGGGTGCCATTAATACACAGCTAAAACAGCTTATGGAGCGTTTCTCGGCAGCAGCTTTAATGAAAAGCATTAACGGCATGCTGGTAATCGATAGCGAAGAGGAATACCAGACTAAGTCGTATAACTTTAGCGGTTTACCAGACCTGATGCGTGAGTATGCAGCTCAAACGGCAGGTGCAGCAGATATGCCATTTACAATCTTATTTGGGCAAACAACATCTGGTCTTAACAATAGCGGTGAGTTTGATCTGCGGAACTACTACGACAAGTTGGCTACTGACCAGAATTGGATGCTGCGACCCATACTCATGCCAATATTAGTGCTGATCTATAAAAGCCTGTTTGGAGTTATCCCTACAGGCTTTAATTTTGTCTTCAATACGCTGTGGCAGATGGATGCTAAAACACGCTCTGAGGTCGAAAAAAACAACATGGATCGTGATGTTGGGTACTTAGAGAAGGGGGTTATCACAGAAGCCATGATTGCCAAACAACTTCGGGAAGATGGCGCTTATGACTTTATTGACGATCAGCATATCAAAATCTTAGATGAACTGGCGGTAGCAAATCATGACCCTGCTAACAACCCTAGCGCCGTTGATCCAAATCAACCGTAAGTCGAAACGTGGACCTAAGGCAAAGCCGAAACCTATTTTCGTTTCTCGCAAGATTGAAGTTCAGTACATGACAGCTTTGTTGGCTATCAGTCAGCAATGCCAAGATGCGATTGATGAAGACCTATTGCCTGTCATCACGCAGCGCAATATCGGTGATAGCGCCGTGCTGGTGAATGATGGATTCTTGGATCTGGTCAAAAGTGCCATGAATAAAGTGAGCGATAAGATCACTAAGGCGGTCGATTCAATTGCTTTGCAAATTGCTCAGAAGATTGTGGCTAACCAAAAAGAATCGAGTGACGATCAGTTATCAGTGGTCATCTACAAGCAAACTGGTATTGATTTAAAAGGTTTGCTTAAAGATTCTGAGATCAAGGATGCATTAGATGAAGCCATTTCCTCCAATGTCGCCTTGATCAAATCTATTCCTGTGCAGTACTTCGGCAAGATTGAAACAATCGTTTTTAATGGCCTGCAATCTGGTCAGCGTGCAAGTGAAATTGCTGAGGAAATTAAGAAGCTTGGGCAATCTACCGATAATCGTGCAAGGCTGATTGCTATCGACCAGATGGGTAAGATCAACAGCCGATTAAGTCAGGTACGTCAACAAAGCCTTGGAATTACTCATTACACATGGGTGACTTCTCAAGATGAGCGTGTGCGGCATACACATCGAGCACGGAATGGGAAGCTATTTGCATGGGATGACCCACCAAGTGACGGGCATCCTGGTATTCCTATTCGGTGTCGTTGTGTTGCAGTCCCATATACAGCAAATCTATTTGACCCTGATGCTCCTTCACCAGAAGAAGTAATGAAACAACAGGTACTTCCATCATGAAAAGACAGTTTCATATAAAGATTGGGGACTTCGCCCCAGCACAAACCACAAGAACCCTCACACCAGAGGGTTTTTTATTGTGCAAGGATGCCAAATTAGCCAAAGCCCCACAGATTCGCCAATACAACGCTTATGAGTTTGGCGGTATCGAAGGCTTTAGCAATGATCAGGTCATTAATGTTTTTACAAGTGATGCTGAGCTATTCAATCCAGCAACAATCCAGAGCTTTCAGGGCGTTGATGCAACCGATGATCACCCACCAGGTAATGTGATGAATGCTGCGACTTGGCGTAGTCATCACATTGGTACCGTATCGAATGTTCGCCAAGAAGATGGTTACTTGGTTGCTGACTTATTGATTAAAGACAGCAACATCGTACAACAGATTCAAAGCAATCAGCGCCTTGAGCTTTCCTTGGGGTATGCAGCAGAGCTTGATTTAACTGGTGGTACCTCACCAGATGGCACGCCGTATCAGGCAGAGTTTAAAAACATCGAAGGCAATCATGTCGCATTAGTTCAATGGGGGCGTGCTGGCCCTGATTGCCGTATTGGCGATAGAAACAATCAACACATTAAACCCAAGGGGAAATCCATGGAAATCAAAGTAAACGGCATCCGTTTTGAGATTGGTGATAACCAAGCACTGGCAGATGCATTGCAGTTGCAAGAACAGCAACTTGAAAACTTAAAAGCAGCCAAATTAAAGATTGGTGATAAAGAGTTTTCACTCTCAAGTGAGGTTGTCGCTGTTCAAGCTGTAGCAGATTCTCTACAAACTGAAAACACTCAGCTCAAGCAACAAGTCGTGGATCTGCAAGCCAATCAGGTGACTCCTGAAAAACTTGAAGCATTGGCAAATGAGCGTGCCACGGTTATTGCTGATGCAAAAAAATTGAATCCTGATGTCAAAACAGAAGGGGCTTCTTGTGAGCAAATTAAACGTGATGCTATTGCGGTTAAAGCTGGTGATGCTCTGGTTGGGGCTATCTTGGGTGCAGTTGCAGTGGGTGATGCAAAACCCGATCAAGTTGACACGGTATTCCGTGCGTTGCTTGCAACAGCATCAACTACTCCAGCGCAAAATCCGCTTAACGATCTCTTTGTGGGCGATGGTAAAAATCCCAATACCCCAAATGGCAATGGTCAGCAAGGCAACCAATCTGTTGGCAACAGCAAAGCCAATGCGTGGAAACAATCATTTAATTAATGGAGAGTTGCGATGCAACTAAATGCAAATGTCGCTGTAGTGGGGCAGCGTGTAAAAGGAACCCCCGAAGACGTGCGTTCTATGCCAATGGCTGGAACCGGAACACTCAATGATGGTCAGGTTGCTTGTGATGCGGGTGATGGTGTGCGTTGTGCTGCTTTCAATGGGGTATTACGCCCTGTTGGAATTGTAGTGCATCAGCACATTGGTAAAAACGGCAAAGATGCTGATGGTAATGAAGCCTATCAGCAATATGACGTGCCACCTGTGATGCGCGTTGGTCGTACTTGGGTTAAGCCGACTGTAACGATTGCAACAACTGGCGGCAAAGTTTATGTGCGCTCAGGAAATGCTACAACGGATCAGCCGCTTGGTTCACTACAAGCATCTGCCACTGATGGTACCGAACTTGTCGGGGCAACATGGGATTCAATTTCAAATGCAGATGGCATGGCTATCGTGCAATTACGCGGAGCATAATTCATGCCAACGAAAGAACAGTTAATTAATCGCAAAATTGCATTATTGCAGAAATATACACCTGAATTTAAAGCTCAGGTGGGCGATGCCTTCAATCTGCAAAGCCTAGCGCGAATGCTTGTGCAGTACGAAACGACTCAGGATAATATGGGTCCATTGATGACTGAGGCAACTGAGTATGCCCAGTACATCCCAACTAAAGTGGGTTTCCCTGCTGTGGTTGGTACCAGTCACGATTTGATTCGTAAGTCAGGTGTTGGTGAAGGTCAGGCATATAGTGGTACTGGTGGTGAAGTTCCACTGGCAGAAGTCAAATATGATGAAATTTCATTAAAAACACGTGCTGGTGTGGTGGGGTATCAGTATTCCATCATGGAATTAGCAACCGCTGGTGCTGCTGGTATTACGCTTGAAGCTGACAAAATTGAAGCGGCACGTCTTGGCTTTGAAAAACATATGTCGCGTATTGCGTGGATTGGTGAGCCAAATGAAGGCTTATATGGTTTATTCAACCAAGATGGCGTCAGCCTAAATACAGCAACCACAGCATGGGAGAGCGCTACTCCTGATGCGATCCTTGCTGATATTAACGATGTTTTAGCGGATGCAATTGATGCAAGTGAATATAACCCAGCAATCACACCTGACATGGTGCTTTTACCAACATCGTTAATGCGTGTTCTAACTACACGTCGTTTGGCAGATAATTTAGAAACCACATTATTTGAATGGATTTCTAAAAATAACCTGCTTGCATTGCAGAACAAGCCAGTGACTTTCCGTGGTACAAGCCGCTGTGAAACTCAGGGTGTAGGTGGTACACGCCGTATTACGGTTTATCGCCGTGATCCATCGTGTATTGAAATGCGTATTCCACAGGATTTGGAATTCCTTGCACCACAACCACAAAACCTAGACCTGTTTACACCTGGTCACTACCTGTACCAAGGTGTTTGGTTAAAGCGTGTCGATTCATTACGTTATTTAGACGTACCACAAAAACCTTAACCCATAACAATGCAATGACTAAAAAGCCACAGATGATGTGGCTTTAGTCATTTTAGGAGCATAGAAAATGCCAACTTATAAGTACCAAGGCTCAATGGCCAAAGTTTCAATGAATACCGCATCGGGTGCAGTTGTCTTGAAGAAAGGTGTTGCAACAGAATTAAGTGCTGATCAGGTCAAAGCAATGAAAGCCCATCCAGTCTTTGCAGCTCTACTTAAGTCAGGTGATCTGTCGGTTGTTAAAGATGCTGCTGCGGCAACAGATGCAGGTGAGGGTGAAACCCAAACTTCCTAAGGTGTAGGCCATGTTCAAGATAAAGGCAAAAATATCTGAAGGTGATTCGTGGTTTATACGAAAGATTGAAGAACAAGCCCAGAAATTTACGGGAAAGGTTGAAGTCGGTTTTTTTGACAGTAAGCCACATATCACCAGTGGCAAGGGTGGTAAACGTACCATCACCATGAAGGATCTAGCTGCTATTCATGAATATGGCGCACCTGGTGCAAATATCCCTGAGCGTTCATTCATGCGTGCTTCATTGCAGTTGAACAAAGGTAAGTATGGAAGTTATTTGCTTGCTCAGATGAAGCAATTGCTTCTGTTTAAAACCACACCGACCAAGATTAAAGAAACCTTGGGCATGCAGGCGAAAGCAGATATTCAGTCATACATGGTGAATGGCAAGTTTACGCCGTTAAAGCAATCAACAATCAAGCGCAAAAAGAGCAGCAAGCCATTAATTGATACAGGTCAATTACGGCAGTCTGTGACTTATCGCATTGTGAAATAGAGGTAAAAATGGCTTATATCACCCGTAATGACATGATTGCATGGTTTGGTGAAACAGAGATTGTACGCTTAGAGCGTAACATTTCTGGAAATCAGGCAGGTGATGAGAACGTCACAAACCAAGCAATCTCCAGTGCATGTACTGAAGCTGATAGCTATATTGCTGTTAAATATCCCCCACCATTGCCATCTACACCTGATCAACTTAAACGTGTGGTCGGCAATATTGCGCGAAAAAACCTGTACAAAAGCAAAACCCCTGAAGATGTTCGACAGGATTATGACGATGCTATTTCTTGGCTCAACAAAGTTGCCACAAACAAAGCAGTTTTGATCTTCTTGAATGAGGAAAAGGATAAGGCTGAGGAATATGGCGATTCAGTTGCAATTTTTGTGGTGTAGCTATGACAGTGATTAATAATTATTTTGCAGCCGAGCCGATATTACTGGAACGTATTAAGGCAGAAATGCCAGAGCTAATCGAGGTGAATACGCCGTTCAGTATTGAGGAAATGATCGAAGCCTCTAACTGTGCACCATCGGCAAGCATCATCTATTTTGATGATCGTGTGGCGGATAGTACTGGCAATGGCAAGCTTTCCACTACTTTCCAGCAATGGTTGATTGTGCTTTGTGTGCGTGATGAAGCTGCTCAGCTTCAGGATACCAATTCAATTCGCGCTCAGGCAGATCCATTGATTCGTAAGCTTCTTGATACATTGCAAGGCTTTGATCTAAAGGTCAAAGGCTATCGCCCATTAAAAAGAGCCAATTCCCCTGTGCGGATTGGTGGTCAATCGGGATTTGCATATTTCCCATTCATGTTTGAAATACAGATATTCACTTAGGAGTCATTAGATGGCTGAACAATATAAATTTTTATCACTGCAAGGACGATCTCAAATCGCTCTGAATGTTGCCAGTGGTGTACGTGTTTTACGTGAACTGGGCAACCAGACATCCGTAAAACTTGCAATTAAGGCTGATACATACTCAAAAAATGAAACAAAGACAGGGCAACGTCAGAAAGTTGGCGAGTGGACTAAAACTCGCTCAGTCGATATGACTTTGACATTGGATGAGCAAAAGCCCGAAGATATTGCTTTGGCATTTCAAGCAGATTATCAAGACATTGCTTCTAGTAGCATTCAGGATGCAGATCTTGGCTCAGACTTGAAAGTTGGTGATGTCATTAAACTAGATGGCTTTAACCTAACCAATGTGATGCTAAGTGACTCAACTTCTGGTACACCAGTTCAATTGGTTGAAGGCACTCATTACAAACTTGAAGCTGATTTCGGTAAAATCACGATTCTTAGTTTGGATGGCCTGACTCAGCCATTACTTGCTGATTTTACGACAGGTGATGTTAAGGCAAGTACATTATTCACCTTGCCTGATACCAATGAGTACTACTACTTATTTGAAGGTATCGACACCATTTCAGATGAAAAACTGGCTTTGGAGTTATGGCGCTTAAAGCCGACTGTAGACAGTGAAATGGACTTCATTAATGAAGAAACTGGCGAAATCACAATTAAGGGCAGTGCGCTTGCTGACACAACAAAACAGGAAGACTCTCAACTTGGTGGTTTTGGACGTATTGTTTACTTGGGTTAAAAAGCTCAATTAAGTACAAAAATAGGCACATGGGACGCATAAGCGTCTTTTTTTGTGCCTATTTTTTAGGATTTGATCATGAATGATTTCTTTCTCGCAAAAAATGGGCAGATGATTTTGCCATTGAATGAAGTTGAGTATGCAGTTGGTCAGGTCTGTATGCGTGACTTTGACAAGTGGTTATCTTTTTCTGAGCCTGTAAAGAAATTTATTAATGGTCGTGAATTGACGGATGATTTGCTCAATGAATTAACACAAGATTTTTTTGGTGAGTGTGTTTCGCTGTGCCAGATAGTGGTTAAAGATTTTGTTGTGGATCTATCATGTTTATTGCATATCGCAAGCTTTATTGCGGTGGTCATACAAGCCAACCAAGCTTATTTTGCTGAAAAAGAGGATGAACCTAAGGCTAAACCCAAGAAGAAACAGTCTGAGAAAAAAGATAAAACAACGTGGTTTGATTCATTCCAGATTCTTGTGTCTCATGGCCATTCACACGAAAGCATTATGAATATGACTTATGGGGCATTCACTGAGTACCTGAAGGCGATTAAGCGCCGTGATCAAGAGCAGATGATTCAACAGGTCAACCTTATGCGTATTGCTTATAGTGCGGATGGTGCAGGGTTTAGTAAGTTTATACATGATATGCAGTGTGGTTGATTAAAAAGTGTCTATTTATTAAGATATTTTCAAAATATTGAAATTGTTCTAAATGAGTAGAAGATGGAAAATAAAAAATCAAAAAATAAGCTCTTAATTTTGGTTGGTGTGTTTGTACTGCTGATAATCATAGTCAAGGTGTTTAGCCCAGTACACAATCAAGAAACTGTCTCTATAAACTCAGATCAGGTTGAAGAAAAACAGGCGCCAAAAACTGAAAATAATCATTCAGCAATTATTATGTCTGGTGCATATCAGCCATATACAGCAACAGGATTCCCTAAGCTTTTTGATCAAGTTGGTGAGGATGGCTTAAAGGCTATTTATGAGCATGACAAGAAGGCTGCTAAGTTGGTTTCGGAGCTTAATGAGTGTGACATGGTTGAAACAGCAGCATATTCAGAAAGCATGTCAATCTACCCAACAAAGATAGTGTCGTTTGTAGATTGTAAAAATGGCAATCGCTACTATGTGTCAAATGATGAAATTTCAAAACGCTCATAATGAAAAATAAAGACTTCACATCAATGACCTATGCTTTGGCAGTAAATGCACTTTGGGAATTTTTTGATAACAATCCAAAGTATATTTTGATGAAGTGCGAGCCTATTAAGAATGGAGTTCGAGCGTATTATGTAGTGAATAATTAGCCTTATAATAAAAGGATAAATATACAGGTTTTATAAAAACTATGGCGAAATATACAACTGATGAAATCATTGAACAATTTAAGAAAAAACATGGTGATTTGTATGATTACTCATTGGTTGAATATGTGCACAGTCTTACTAAAGTAAAAATTATATGCCGTATACATGGAGCATTTGAACAATTACCTGGAATGCATAGAAAAGGACAGGGATGTGCTGAGTGTATGTATGATGGCAAAAGAAGTAACTTACTGGATGTTCTTAAGCGGTTTGAATCTGCTCATGGCAATAAATATGACTATTCACTTGTAGAGTATAAAAATACTGACGAAAAAGTAAAAATAATTTGCCGCAATCATGGAGTTTTTGAGCAAACTCCGTGGCATCACCTAGAGGGTAATGGATGTCCAAAATGTATTGGTCGACATAAAACACTAGAAGAAATAGTAAAAGGTTTTGTGGAAATTCATGGTGATAGATATGATTATTCTTTAATTGATTTTAAGTTAATTACTAGAAAGGTCGAAATAGTATGTAAAGATCACGGGGTGTTTAAGCAAACACCACAAAGTCATTTAAAAGGACAAGGGTGTCCTAAATGCGCAGGGACTCAGAAATTAACATTAGCAGAAACAATAAGTCAATTTAAAGAAGTTCATGGGGATCGATATGATTACTCTCTTGTCTCATATACTAATGTTAAAACAAAGATAAATATTATATGTAAAACCCATGGTGTATTCGAGCAGGAAGTTGGAAGTCATAAGGTTGGCAATGGGTGTCCAATTTGTGCAGGTAACTATAACTTGAGTACCGAAGAAGTAATTAAACAGTTTAAGGAAAAGCATGGGGAACGATATGACTATTCAAATGTTTCCTACACTGGGGCTTTTAATAAAGTAGAGATAATTTGCAAAGAACATGGTTCATTTATGCAAACTGCTAAAACTCATAAAAACGGAAGTGGATGCCCTGAATGTGCTATTACCATAGGGCACACGAAAGAAAATTATGTTGAATACTGTAAAAAATTTGCAAATGGGTAT
The DNA here is from genome assembly GCF_022012315.1 of Acinetobacter sp. ME22. NCBI lineage: Bacteria > Pseudomonadati > Pseudomonadota > Gammaproteobacteria > Moraxellales > Moraxellaceae > Acinetobacter > Acinetobacter sp. ME22. Next base: position 421,488 of record NZ_JAKLTL010000001.1, on the reverse strand, counting down.
TGTTATCTTTATTTAATTGAATGCTTCGATAAAAATGAACTTTTTTATAAGGTCGGTATATCTTATTATGGTGCAAAAATTAGATTTGATTCAAAGCGTAAACTTCCATATGAATTTAAAATTCTAAATGAAGTTAATGGTTTAGCAGAAACAGTTTGGGATTTGGAAAAGCAGATTCATAAATTGCTAAGTAAATATAAGTACTCCCCACAAAAATCATTTAGCGGATCCACAGAATGCTTCTCAAAAATACCTAAAAAGATAAGAGGCTTGATTTCAGAGTTGGAAACATCAAAGCAGCAGATGCTTATCACGTAAAATAGATTATTCATAAACATGACCCACTTAATTGTGGGTTTTTTATTGCTCGAGAAAAAGTATGGCAACTTCAGGTTTAGATTTATCACTTCAGTTAAATGCATCACAACGCGGATTATCTGAAATTCAAGCCGATGTTTCGTCATTGGTCCAACAGTTTCATAATGCTACTCGGGCAATTGGTCAAGTGGGTGATCTATCACAGCTTAGTGGTGAAAGCCTTCGTCAGATGGCTCAATATGGGCAACAGTCGTTATCTCGTCTTGAGACCGAGTTAGCCGCAGCACGTTTAGAACTCAATCGACTTGCCGCAACCAATGCCACACCAACAGATATTGAAAATGCACGTCAACGGGTTGAGCAATTAACACGGGCAGTCGATCAAACCCGTACAGCGGTTGGTGCATATGAAGATGCCGCACGTGCTGCAATGGAAACCCCACCAGTACCGACAGATTTTCAACGTCGAGTTGGTTCACTGGTTAATCAACTTGAAAACGTTGGGCGTACCCTTGATCAGAATGGTAATAGTGCAACCCATACACGTCAGCAACTTGAGCAGCTTGCAACACAAGCAACAGAACAATTACGCCGTTATGAACAGCAACTAAATAATGCACGTCTTGAGTTAAATCGACTTTCAGCCACAAGTGCATCACCTGCTGATATTGAGCGTGCAAGAAACCGAGTCCAAGAGCTAGAGCGCGGTATTAGCCAAGTATCTGGTGCATTAGATGGATACCGAAGCCGAGCGCGTATAGCCAATAATGATGTAGCTTCAAGTACCAATCGGGCAACTGAGTCTGTAGATCGTTTACGCAGCTCGTATGGTGTATTGCGAACCACTGTTACAACTTTGGCAGCATCACTGGCAACTCTTGGTGTTGGATTAAGCGTACAAAGTCTTGCTGAAGCTGCGGACTCATATACCAATCTAAGTGCCAGAATTCGAATCTCTATTGGCGATACAGGTAACTTTGCACAAGCTATGGCTGGTGTGCACCAATCCGCACTAATGACTAACAGTAGCTTGGACGCAACCGCACAGCTCTATGTAAAAATCAATGATGTTGGTAAGACCATGGGTCTTACTCAGCAACAAAGCTTGGATTTAACCAACACCATTAATATGGCCATTAAAAATGGCGGTGGTGCGGCAGCTTCTACAGAGGCGGCTCTTTACCAATTTCTACAAAGTTTAAATTCCGGAATTTTCAGAGGGGAAGAGTTTAATAGTGTTGCAGAGCAAGCGCCTGGCTTATTAAAAGCCATGGCAAATGGCTTAGGTGTGACAACAGGTGAATTACGGAATATGGCTGGTCAGGGTCAAATTACAGCATCCGTTGCGCTTAAAGCATTACAAAACCAGTCCAAAGCTGTTCGTGACGAATTTAGCAAATTCCCACCCACTATTGGTAATGCAATTCAACGTATTAAATCCCAATGGGAAATCTTGATTGGAACAATGGATCAGTCAAATGGTGCATCAAAAACTGTTGCACAGTGGATGATCACCATTGCTAACAGTATGGATATTGTTGACCAATTACTTACAGATATTGGGAATGGTTTTGTTTGGGTTGGTGATCGATTATCAAATATTGATCCAGCAACCATTAAAGAGCTTAAAAATGCACTTAGCTCAGCTTATGAAACCTTAAAATCACTGTTATCAACATTAGTTGAAATAGGTGTATCACTTGCAGATGCACTTAATACATCTTTAAATCAGCTTTTAGGTTTCTCTAGTGGTATTGATTCAGCAAAAGATAAGACCAATGGTTTTACTAAAGTTCTACAGGTAATCAATGTTGCACTTGGATTCTTAAACGACGGTTTTACTGCGATTGGTATCGGGGTTAATTTATTTACTGGGTTTATTTATGATCTATCAGCAGCATGGTCAAGTCTAAAAGCTAAATTCACTTGGGGTGATGCAAAAACTCAAGCACTTGCCGATATGGATGCAATGGCAAGAAAAGCACAGGAGTACTATCAAAAAGCCTCAAATGGTGCTGATCAGTTTAAATCGAAAGGCGTTCAAGCACTCAATGAGATTGGAAAAAACCAAGACCAAAAGAATGCCGAAGCGGTTTCCAGTGCAAAAGCTGCAATGGATCAAGTCCTTTCAGCAAAACAGAAAGAGGGTGCAACTTCTCAACAGGTAGAGGGAAGTAAAGTTAATGCTGTTAAAGCCTATGCCGAAGCAGCAGTTGCAGCGAATAAAGGGGTTATGGATTCAACCCTACAGGCTGACCTATTAACCAAAGGTTATATTGCAACAGTTGATAATGCTGGAAATGTTAGTGTTTCCGCATGGCAGAAGTCAGCTGCATCAGTAAAGGATCAGCAAGCAGCAATTCAAAAAGCAAAAGATGCTGAAAATGAGTACAACACCTTTGTACAAACCAGTGCTGCCAAACGCGTTGAAATCAATCGGCAGATTGTGGCGGCCAAAGCCAGTGGTGATTTAACAGCATTAAATTCCGCTAAACAGGCATTGGCTCAAATTGATGTCGAAGAACAAAAACTATTGGAGAAAAAGAAGCTTTATGCCTTGCAGGCACAACAAGCTGCATCTTCTTCAAATGTGGGTGTTATTAGTGCTGCCAAAGAATCAGCAACAGCTTTGGGTATCGATCTTGATGCAGCACTAGGAAAGCTATCAAGAGGTTTTGCAACAGGTAAGGAGCAAGTCGATAACCTTGCCAAGGGCATGAATGCACTTGGCGCTACAGGAAGTCAGGCAGCAGAAATTGTTTATACTGGATGGTTGAAATGGCTAGGGACAGCTAAAAGCCAAGCTGAAATTGATGCAGCAAAAGCGAAGCTTCAGGAATTTGGTCAAGCAGGAAAACTTTCAACACAGCAAGTTGATGCAGGTCTACTTGCTATCAAGTTGCGTGCTGCCGAATTACCAAGTGCTATTGATCCAGTTACTCAAGCATTTGAAGCATTGGGTATTAAAACCAAGGAGCAATTGGCGCTTTCTGCCCAACAATCCTTAGCAAGTTTCAATACTATTTTGTCTAGCGGCAAGGCAACTGCCAGTGGCTTGAAGTCTGCTTATGAGCAGGTGATGCAAGCTGCTGTTGCATCAGGCGATCAAGCTGTTATTGCAGCGGCAAAATCGAAAGCTGCTCAGGCTGGCTTGAATGTTGAAATTAGTAATACTGGCGATGTGACAGTTAAAACTACACGCGAAATTGTAGATGCATCATCTCAAACTGTTGACTCCGTTGATGCCATTCTACGTTCAACAACACGCGCAAGTAATAGCTTTCAAAACCTCGGTGATACTGCAACGGATCAGGCCAATAAGGTCAAAGATGCTTGGGACAGTGCTGCAGATAGCGTAAGCAATGCAGCCAAAGCAGGCGAGAAAGTCACAGCAAGCAATCTGTGGCTAACCCAAGACTACATCGAACAGCAATTGAAAAGTCAGGGTTATGACGATTCAAAAGCAAAAAGCCTTGCAAGCAAAATCTATAACCAAACCAAAGGTCAAAGTAATACAGGTGCAGCTTATGCATCGCGTGATTACTACTTGAGCCACGGTTATGACAATTCGATGTATGCACAAATGCGGACTGGTTCGAAAAACATCTCGAACTATGCTGCGGTTGATGAGCAGTTGCAGAAATATGCTGAAAAAGCTGCGAAGCAAAGCAAAACCACGACTGATACAACATCAAGTGCAGTCGCAAATCTGAATAATTCAACAGGTACGACACGCACCATCAAAATTGAGGCACCAAATGGCACAACCGCGACAGTAACAGCGCCACAATCACAAGCAGATACGTTAGAAGAAATTTTCTCAACATTGGGGCGACATAAAAAGAGTTCTTAAACATGATCTTAGAATGTAATAGTACAAAGGAAACCGTCCAACTTGAGGACGGTTTTTTGTGGGGAGATGAATTTGATTGGCAACCAATCACACAAAATGTTGAGTTCGCCGTGGATGGCACACCCATTGTTCAGGAAGGAAAAAAGAAGGGAGGGCGTGAAATTACCCTTCTTTCTAAAGACGTTACTCAAGGCTGGATCAAACGCAAAGACTTAAGCAAGCTTTATGACTGGTCACTTGCACAAGCTGAACAGTTCACATTGCAGTTTACATATCCGCATGACAAACGATCTTTTAACGTCATTTTCAACCATAACGGTAAAGCCTTTGAAGCTACGCCAGTCAAAGAATTTCCGACCATTTCGGAAGATGATTATTACAACGTAACTATACGTTTTTTGGAGTTTACACGGGATGGTAATTGAAACGAATAACCTTGTTATCTATGGTTCACAGCGCAATACCGATACAGATGACGGCGGTGGACAGTACAACGGTGAAAAGGTTGAAGGTGGGTATAGTAATAACGTATTTGATGATACATCTATGCTGGATCGGGCAATGGGTGATGTGTCTATGCGTAAAGTATTCTTTGCTCTCAACACCAATGATACAGCGAAGATTATGGGTGCAATCGCATTTATTGCAAAGAATCCAGACGATGAAAATGTGTCTGTTAGCCTATTTTCTACTGAAAGCTGGACTGATACCCGTAGCAGCGCTCAAAACCGTGTAGAGAACTATTTAGCCAAAGGTGGACAGGCTGCTGGGTCATTACTTGATACTGCATATCAGGGCATGAAGCAGATCCAAACAGCATTATTTACCTCAGAAACAGCTTATCCTGCTGGAACAACTTTGGTTCTTGCTCAGAATGAAGGTAAAAGCACAGAACAAATTCAATTTGTCCGTGTAACTGCTGTTGCCACACGTACAGCTAAAATTGTGGTTGATCAAAAAGAAGTTGAATATCAGATTGCAACTTATACGATTAATAGCGCTCTTGAATATGATTTTGTCGGAGTATCAGCAGCACAATGGTATAGCGGAACGAAATCACAGACCTTAGTACGTGAAACCATCGTGGCTGATACGGGTAAATACTATGCTTCAGTAAAACTATTAGAAGATGTTTCCGTGGCTGATACTGTGATTAATGCAAAAAGTGCATATATCCAAATCATTCCAAGCGCTGAAACGGAAATCCCTGTTACCGATGTGAGTGCTTCAGGTGAAAATACGGCGCTAATCGCATCTAATGATGAAACCATTAGTACAAGCAAAAATATCACCGTTAGCACGACTCAGGCGTGTTATATCGGCTGTGCAGTATTGCCAAATACGTTTAGTTGTACTGTTTTTGGTGCAGCATTAACAGATAAAGGCGGTCAATTGGTTGATTCTACTGGCACAGTATATGGCACGATTGACTACCAATATGGACTAATCAATTGGACAAGCAATGCAGGCACAGGAACGGCAACCATCAATTTTGTTTTTAAGCCAGCCGCTACGCCGTCACGACCACAAGAAACATTGCTTATTCAAGTGACCAAGGAAAACCGTGCATTAAACTGGATTCAGACTTTAGCGCCAATCCCTGCGCCAAAATCGTTAAAAGTTTCTTATGTGGCTTTGGGCAAAGTCTATACACTTACGGATAATGGCGCTGGACTATTATCTGGATCAAGTACCGATTTTGGCACGGGTACAATCGAATATAGTACGGGTACAGTCCTTCTAACCTGTGGTGCATTGCCAGATGTCGGCTCAGGTATTCTTATGACTTGGGGGGAAGATTTGCATCTATATTCCCGTGCAGACATGCCAGTTTCAAAAGCCTATTTCCCGCTTGAATTTGATGCAGATAATATCCTGAATGGCTCTCTATCTGTTACATGGCTCTATAACGGTGTGACCAAAACCGCGACAGATGATGGGACAGGAAATTTCACTGGGGATGCAACAGGAAAAATTGACTATGCAGCCAGTACCGCCAAGTTAATGCCTAATGTGCTTCCAAATGGTGGAACCACCCTGAATGTGAGTTATGAAAAAGGGCTAAAGACTGTATTTGAAAGCAATGGAACTGTAAATTCAGAAATTATTGTCACGGGAACTGGGGCAATTAAACACAATAGTGTTGCATTAGCGCTTTCTTTTAGCGGATATACATCAGCAGATGAGGAAGCAAGTGGCAGAGTATGGACGCTCAACTATAAAGATGTCCCCATTGATGAAACAACGGGAAATATGGTTCGTACAGATACAGGGGCAAAACAGGGAACAATCGACTATCTGAATCGGACGATTACCATGAATCCATCCGTTGCTTTTAGTAAATCTGTGACAGCTTATAAATATAGTAACTCTGGCTATCCATATAAATCATATACTTATAAAGCATCAAAACTAGACACGCCGTTAAATAGTGTTTTTACGCTATCAATGAACTATCGAGATACGTCTAGTGCATCAAATGGTAATGAAACACCAACGGGTTCAATATTGCAGTTTGATTTAACAGACGGCTATGCAGAAACAATATTAAGCGGATCAATGCGGTTTCTATTTGGTGGTTCAGTTTATTTTGACCGAGCTGGGCTTTTATATCGTGATCCAAGCGTAACAACAGGATCAGGTACTTATGCTGGTACGGTGCAATATTCTAACGGTCTAGTTAAGCTGAGTTCTTGGAATAGTGGTGCATCGAATGCACCAGTTTTGCAAGGATTGGTTACGACAATGGATAACTTGTCCACTTCACATATTGGGTTTCGTTCAAGTGTCATGCCTTTGCGTCCTGATTCAGTCACGATTCGAGCGACTAAATTAGACGGTGGGACAATTTCAGTTACGCCAAGCACAGATGGGACAATTGATACTGAATCTGCATCAGGCTGGTTTAATTGGGACTATGGCATGGGTGAAATTATTTTTCGTACAAAAACCCAAATCACAGAAACAAACCGCGCCGAAATTGAGGCATACGACTGGTACGACCAGCGTTATGAATATACTGAAGATGCCAAGACCTATATTGATGTCCCAATTTGGGTTTTATCTGATTCAATTGTCTATAACGCCGTGGGGTATAGCTCAATTCCACTGGATGAGAGCATTTTAGGTCTATCAGCCACACGATTACCCACAGATGGGCGTGTACCCATCTTTAGAACAGGTGATATTGCAGTCATTAGCTCATCTAAATCATTTACTTTGCCTGATTACATTGCAGGAAAAACCTATGCTTTAAGTGATCAGCGTATTTCATTTTGTGAGTTAGAGGATTCATCAGGCACAAAGGTTAATACATCGTTATATACCGTGAACTATGATTATGGGCAGTTCACGCTTAGCGGAGATTTTGCATTGGGTTCATTGGTTCCGCCGTTGTCTGCAAAATATCGTTATCACGATATTGGGGTTGTTAGTGATGTTCAAATTAACGGTCAAATCACATTAAATAAGCCAATCACACATAATTATTCTGCATCCGATTCAATTGTTGGTTCTGGATTAGTCATCGGTGATATGTTCGCTCGGTACACCAATAAATTTGTACAGGCTTCTTGGTCAGATGTATTTAATGACAGCGCAACAGGTGCAAGCGTTTCAGCAAATTACAACGATACGCTTTACCCTATTGATGTCACTAACAACGGCGCTATACAGGAACGCTGGGCGATTGTGTTTACCAGCACAACAGCTTTTAGAATTATTGGTGAATATAGTGGACAGATTGCAACAGGAACAATCAATAATGACTGTTCGCCTATTAATCCCGTCACAAATGCGCCGTATTTCACGATTAAAGCACTAGGTTGGGGTTCTGGTTGGGTGAATGGTAATGTCTTGCGTTTCGATACCAAAGCCGCAACTTATCCGATTTGGTGTATTCGCACAGTAAAACCCTCTGAACCTTCTGTTTTGTCGGACTCAGCACAATTTATGTTCATCGGTGATATTGACCGAGTAGCGTAGAAAATTAACCAAAAAACGGCGTTTTATACCAGTTGAAGCGCCATTTTTACCAAATATTTACCACTTTATAGGCCCACTTTTACCAGTGGGCTTTTTATTGAGAGCAAATTCATGATTAAGCAGACACAAACAAAAATGTTTGATTTTTCAGATGTGGGCTTAGATTTTTGTTCAGGCTCAAAGGTTTTATTTCCAGCAGTGTTTAAGAAATTTTTGGCGACTGGATATAATCAGAAATCTGGTGCAACAGTTTCAATCACTGGAAATCAGGTCACATTGAATTTTGGTGTATCGCATGGCTATGCTGCTGATCGTGTGCTTAAAGTAATAGCAACGGGTGGTTATAGCAAAGAAGTGTATATTGACAGTGTAACGGATCAAACAGTTACGTTTACTGATTCAAGTACATCGGCTTTAAGTGGAACAATTACGACATATATTGCACCGTTGGGTTGGTCATTATTATATGAAGATAGCAGTGTTCATCTTTATAAAATGAAGAATCTGAGTGAGCAAGACGTTTATGTGCGTTTTGTTTTTCAGTTAAATGCTGGCTATGTTTCAAGTGTCGGCGTATGCGTAGGGATGAGTGCTGATACAACAACAGGCACAATCACAGATACAGCAACAAATACGCTGCATGCAACGGCGATAACACCACAAACAGGATTTCAATTTGTTCTATGTCAATTGGCAACCACCCAATATAACAATTACACATATTCAGAAGGATATAATTATTTTGGTAAAGGTCTAATTATTGGAAGTATTTACCACTTAGCTATTTTAAATAATGGTTATTATAGCAATACCTGCATGGGGCAAATAAACGCAATTCTCCCATGTTCAACATTGTATTCTGATCTAGATAATCTCAAAAGTCAGATGGTTGTATTTGGTTATAATGCAACCAATGTGTCTAGTACAGCTTTTAATTCATATCCTTTGGTTGCTCAAGCTATATATCTTGGTAATTTATCTTTGGTTTCAAGAAAGAATGGTAATAATTATGTATTAGAACAAGCTACATCAAATTTTGGTTTAAATTCATATTACAGCAATAATATTGATAGTTTTAATACGACGGCATGTTCTCCCATGCCTTTAATTGAGGCATCAACTTCACAGCATCTTGGATATGTCTATGGGGCATATACAGTAAACTATTTTAATGCAAATATCCTTGATCTATCTAGTTCTGCAAACAATCCAGCTATTACAACAGATATTGACTTTAATAATAAAATCGCTTTGCAAATGGCATCATCAGGGTCTTTAGCTGGATCAGCTTTTATTGCTGTGCCTCTTGAGGAGATTAAAATTGTCTCTTAAAATTTTTCGGGCATTTTGGGGAGGATATACCCCAGATTATGCAAAATTGGCTGAGCGTGGTTATTTTGTCATGCCGTCAATTGGTAAAAAAATCATTACAGTAGCAAATGCAAATCAGGGTTTTGGCATTGCCAAAGGTACAGTTAAAAAGCTGGGGAAAATCTATCCCTCTGCCCAAGTTTGCTTATTTCGTAAAGACACAAGGGCATTATTATGGGAAACCACATCTAAAAGTGATGGTTCTTACAAGTTCAGAAATATTGCGATTGGACTTGAATGTTTTGTAGTGGCATTTGATCCAGCACAGCAGTACAACGCCGTGATTCAAGATAAAGTTAAAACGAAGGATGGTAGATTATGAACTATCCAAGCTTAGGCGCTGGCTTAGCCATGCTTGCCGCATTTTCTGCATATATTGATCAGGGTAGCGCTAATGCTACCCTTGTTTTTTATAGTGATAGCAAGCCATCCAGCATAGATACCGCAGCAGATGCCAGCAAAGCACTAGTAACGCTCACATTGCCTAAACCGTCACTGAAACAAACCAATACTGACAGTATTAATTTACAGTCGACAGACACGGCGTTAGTCACAACCGCAGGAATAGCAACGTGGGCGCGGCTATACAATGGCAATGGCTTGGCGATTATGGATTTCACTGTTGGAAGTGATATTACTCTCTTAAATAACAACTTAGCCGAAGGTAGCGCAGTCAATCTTACATCACTGAAGCTAAAGCCTTATTTGGGTGCTGAATAAGGGGGTAAAATGTGGGTGTTATTCCAGATGACCTAGATGGGTTAAATATCACTTTAGAATTTGAGGATGATGCCACTGAATCATTAGATTTAGAGTTTAACGATGGTTCAGGCGTTGTATTAGATTTTGAAGAACTTGCTACAGGTTCAACCGATTTAGAGTTTATAGATAATGAACTCATCATCACAACAGGTACGCTAGATGCTTATGTTGATTTAGGCATTTTAAGTGATATACAGGCACTTAAAACACTGGTCACAGGCTCACTGGATGCTTTTGTCAATCTGTCATGTATTGCTGATATACAAGCCCATTTCGATATTAACTTTAACTTGGGTTTAAGTCTTGGATTTACAGCAGGCTACCAAAGCGCCACAGCACATATTCAGGCTTTAGCAATACCGTGGCAGAAACCAATACATAAGGCGCTATTACGCGCCTTTTCTTTTGCACGTAGTCTAGGAATAGGTAACGGCGTTTCAATCGAATATGAGCGAACCACAACGCTTAGCCGCACTGTAAAAACCACATTTGAAAAAGCGATAGGCTTACAACCTTCTGTTTTTATTGCGTGGCAAGTAGATGAAGCTATTCGATTAAAGCAGGCATTGCCGTGGCAAGCCGCTAAACAAACATACCAGGATACCGCCGTTCATTGGGTTGAACTAGAACACCAGCGCAAAGCGTTTACATATTCGCATGAAGTGGCCCAAGTCTTTGAAAAGCACTATTCATTTGAGTTCGACAAGGGCCTAGAGCTGATCACCTCTAGTTCAATCAATTGGGAACATGGACAGGCTATTTATTACAGAAAACATGCCGTTGATCCGTGGCCAGATCCAGTAACACAAGAATATGAAGGTACAGGCGATTTTGATTTTCAATGTTTATGCATAGATGTGGATGCAGATAACATCATTTTAGATTTTGGAAATGATGATTGTATTCCGCAGATTGCACCAGTCCAAGGTTGGCATATTGTGAATGATGTACAAATTACAAGAGAAGATACGGGCGACATTGTCCATGTTTTAAATGGTCGTGTTGGTTCTGATCGCTCTAAATGGTGTTGGGATTTCAGCTTAACTGTGCCAGCAAGTCAGATCAATAAAACACGTAGTACCGATGGCAATCCCGTTGTTTTAATTGTGTCGATAAATGGCAAGAATTATCGAATGTTAGTTGAAGATCGCTCACAGTCGATTCAATTTGCAAATAATACCTATACCGTGACTGGACGAAGCCCAACAGCGCTACTTGATGGGCCTACATCACCAACACGGACGTTTACGCAAGAAAATGAAAGAACGTCTGTGCAATTGGTTCAGGCAGAATTAGACCGTGTGAATAGCACAATTGCTTTGAATTGGGAGTTAATAGATGCACTTGGTTGGATTGTGCCAGCAGGGAGCTTTTCTTATTCAAATTTAGCGCCTATAGCGGCAATTAAGCTGATTGCAGAGGCAGGCGGTGGCTTTGTTTATAGTGAGCCTGATAGCAATGTTCTAAGCATCAAATCACAGTATAAAAAAACGTATTGGGATGCGATTGAAATGTCTGAGTATGACCGTATTGTTCCTGCTTCTATAGCAACAAATATCGGTATTAGTGACACACGTTACCCTGAATATAACGCCGTTTGGCTCACCAACGATAAAACAGGTGATGCCTATAAAATCGTTAAAACGGGTACAGATGGCGCAACACAGTACGAAACCCAAAATAATCCACTTTATACGGCTGCTTCAGCTTACGGTAATGCTGGTAAGGCATTTCTAGCTAAAGCTGGATTGGTTGAAGTCCATACTCTACAGATGCCAATTTCTCAAACTGTAGGTCATTGTGAGCTTGGTGAAATCCTAGCTTATGACGGCGAATGGTGGGGCATTGTCGATAAAGTGGACATCTCTTTTACATACGACAAAGTTATTCAGACTGTTGACGTTGAAAGGGTGGTGATAGATGAGTAATCCATATCAGAAATTTTTAGATTTATTGCCTAAAACGCCTGAATTTATAGGAAATATCACCAGTGCAGACCACCCAAATTACAAAGTTTTAGTTGTAGATGGCACAGGTACTTTGTTATGTACCAGTGCAGTTAAATTTAGTGTCGGTGATCGTGTTTATATCGCTGGCACTGAAATAAAGCGAAGTGCGCCGACTGGAACTGTTGGACGCATAGAAGTTTAAACTTTAAAACAATCAGGCACCCAAACGGGTGCTTTTTTATTGCCAAAAATAAGGGGGATTCATGCAGGAGCATGAGAAAACATTTCTAACATTATTCACTTTGGGAGCAATCATTGGCTTGGCTAAATTGCTGGTCTCCAATGAAAAACTGACTGCTCGTCTGGTGATTGGTCGAACACTGTTAGGCTCAGCCGTTAGCGTCATTGCAGGCGTTGTTGTGATTCAGTTCCCAGCAATTCATCCATTGGCATTGGTGGGGATTGCATCGGGTTTAGGCATCGTTGGTAGCGCCTTCATTGAAACATGGTTAAAAGGTAAGTTAAAAAACTGGAGATAGTATGAAATTCATTGATGAGAATGCATTGAAGTATTTAAGCGTAAAGCTCCCATATTTGGGGGCTTTTTTAATTTTGGCAGCCAACATTCTGCAATGGTCACTGGACTACAAGCTGATGCCTGTAGAGTACCAGCTGATTGCTTCAACAGTTGTTCTGCCAGCACTTTCACATCTGGGTAAAAAGATTTATCAGCCCGAATTACATGATGATCAGGCTGATTAAACACCATTCACCATGACCGCCTTCGGGCGGTTTTTTTATGCATATAGGAAAGCAAAATATGAGCGTAGATCAAACTCAACAGATCGCCCAGGCATATAGCTGGCTTCGTGCCATGTCGGGTGGACAATTGACACAGGCACAAGTTACCGCAGGCGATGCAGTCATTGAAAAAAATGGACTGACAGTGTTTGCTCAAATGATCGGTTTTGAATTGAAAGCCACCACAGTCACAGGGCAACGTGATATTTCAGATCAGGGTTATGTGCTGATCCGCCAGTCAGAAGGCTTGCGTACCACGGCATATCTGGATACGGGTGGAGTCTGGACGATTGGCTATGGAACAATCAAATATCCAGATGGTAAATCAGTCAAAAAAGGCGATAGCTGTACTCAGGCACAAGCTGAATTTTGGTTAAAAAATGATTGTGAATGGGTGGATCAATGCCTGGATAAATACATCAAGATCCATGTGACTCAAAATCAGTTTGATGCTTTGGCCAGCTTTGTGTACAACGTCGGTGAAACAGCATTTGTTAAAAGCACTTTACTAACACTGTTGAATCAGTCCAACTTTACTGCTGCTGCCAGTCAGTTTGATCGTTGGGTATTTGACAATGGTAAGCGGATTCAGGGATTGGTGAATCGTCGGGCAGCTGAAAAGGCTTTATTTATGGTTTGAGAATAGCCCTCAAGTGAGGGCTTGCTTATATTGCCTATTTAAAAATATGTCTACTGCTGTATAAATATATGTAATATTAATAATTAGTGTGGTGATAGATATGGATAAAATTAAGGCAGATACCCCAAAAAAACAACATTATGTGCCTCAGTTTATATTGAGAAATTTTTCATTCAGTAAGAAACATCAAATATTTGCATTTAATAAGTCCCAAGTAAAAAAATTTATTACCACTGTTAAAGATAGTGCCAGTGAGAACGGTTTCTATAACTTAAACATTGGTGGAGAAAAGTATACATTAGAGTATAAATTGTCAAAATTAGAAGCAAGATGCGGTGAAGTGATAAAAAAAATATGTGATGATGAGTCAATTAAAAATATTACCGATGAAGACCATCAATTTCTCTGTATATTTGTTGCTAGCCTTCTTCTGAGAGTAAAAAAGCAACGAGAGGTTATTAATCAACTAAATACCAGTATGGCCGATTGGCTAAAAAATATGGGAATTGATCCTAGTAGCGTTGGAAATTTTAAGTTATTAGAAAAAGAAGAAATAGATAAGTTACATATCTTATTCACTGATGAAAGCGTATTTGACATATCAGACCACTTATACCGAAAGCATATAGTACTTTTAAAAGCACCATCAGGGGCAAGTTTTATGATTAGCGACAATCCTGTCGTTATGTATAACTATTGGCCTAGGGAGTTTAGAGGGAATAAAGGAGTTGGACTCCCTGGTATTGAAATACAGATTCCATTATCAAAAAAATTAAGCCTTTCATTTATTTGTCCAGTTTTTATCTCATCTTTGATAAAGGCAGTGGATTCTATAAAGACTTGCAAATCTAGTAATCATAAAATAAGTGATCTAGATAAATTACATGCCGAAATATTAATATCATCAATTAAGGAAGGTATGGCAAAAAAAGTTAGTGAAAAAATTGTCAGATTCTATAATTCATTACAAATTCAGGATTCTCTTAACTATATATATTCAGATAAAGACGATTTTTCACTTGCTGAGGATATGATTAAAAGAAACCCTGATATTACTAATGGCAGAGTAATATTAACGGATTTATAAACTGGATATGGCTGTAGACAGTTTTGTGGTTGCTTGGGATTCCAAGCCCTTAATCATCTACCCCAAAAACTCATCTTTCTTTTTTACTGGATAGTTTTCAGTATGTCGCTTACCCGTGAGCTTATTAGTCTATTTTGTCGTATGGACACGGTTGATAAATACAATGACTGTAAAGCGAAGCATGCAGCATTGGTTGAAGCAGTGAAATAAGGATTTCTCATTAATAAGTATGAATATATGCAAGCATAATATTAAAAAATATGCTTGCAATTGGCTTTTGTGAAAAGCATAATGCAAGCATGATAATTATTTAAGATGCTTGCAAATGACAGAAGAAAACCCAAAAAAAGTAGAAGGAAAGGCAAAAGGAGCTGTTGCTAGAGCTAGTAAATTAAGTCCAGAACGCAGGAGTGAAATAGCTAGACATGCCGCATTAGCTAGGCATAAAGCTAATAAACCGCTTATTGCTATTCGTAGGGGTAATTTCAAGGATGACTTTAATTTAGATATTGATTGTTATGTGTTAGATAATGAGAGTAAAACAGCGGTTATTAGCCAACGAGGCATGGGTGCTGCTCTTGGTTTAACAGGTGGTGGTGGGTCTGCATTCACCCGATTTATTAGTGGGGTAACGATTAGTAAATACATCAGCCCTGAACTTAGTGAGAAAATTAAAAATCCAATTATTTTTCAAAGCGGTAATACAGGATTAGGCAGTCCCGATCTAACAGTTTTTGGATATGATGTAACCACTTTAATTGATGTATGTCAGGCAATTTTAACTGCCGATGAGTCTGGTGATTTAAAGTCAAATCAAAAGCATGTTGCTATTCAGGCAAGAGTTTTATTATCAGCTTCCGCAAAGTCTGGAATACAAGAATTAGTTTATAAGATTTCTGGATTTGATTCTTCAAAAGAGCAATTTATTCAGGCTTTTAAACAATTTGTAAATGATGAAGCGAAAAAATATGAGAAAGAATTTCCTTTGGAATTGTATGAAGAATGGGCTCGAATCTATGATATCAAATTACCAGAACGCGGATGGCCATGGGAGTTTAAACATTTAACTGTTAAACATATCTACCACCCACTCGCCAAAAGCAATGGTAAGCTACTATCTTTACTCAGGGAATCTAAATCAAAAGATGGAGATAAAGGGAAGAAGCTATTCCAATTTTTGAATGAAATAGGAACAAGGGCATTGAGAATGCATTTGGGTCGTGTTCTAGAAATGGCAGAATCATCTTCAACAAAACAAGAATATGAGTTGAAAATTGATAAAAGATTTGGTGATCAGCATAGGTTGCCACTAGATGATGAGTAGATAGCAAACCTCCTTCGGGAGGTTTTTAACATTTATGCTTCATTATTGCTGGAATTGAGTTTTGTCAACCAAGACACCCCACTTTAACTAAGTCGGAATTTTTGCATAAAAACTTTAACTGAGAGCATCACTCAAAACCATATACTGACTTTTCAAACCCAAAGCCCAACCATACTCTTTGTAGAAAGGCTGCCCATTTTTGATCGTGTGCTCAATGTAGAAGTAGAGCCATGTTTTCATGCTAACCCTGTTCTTGTATTTTTGGTCATAGCATAGACCAAATTTCATGTAATTAGTATTTATTTGAATTGCTTACATAGTGCTTACATGGATTCATAAAACAAAAAAACCACTTAGAATTAATGCATCTAAGTGGTTGTTTTATTTGGTGGGCCCACCGTGACTTGAACACGGGACCAACGGATTATGAGTCCGCTGCTCTAACCAACTGAGCTATAGGCCCTCTAACAAGTGAAGCGAAATATTATCAAACACTTGGGATGTGTGCATACTAATCAATATTCTTGTAATTATCAAGTATTTTCTATAAGTAGACGCATGGTAGACCGTAGAAAGTATTGTGATATATTGTTTAATATAGCAACAGATTGCGATTTTATATATGTCATCTCAAAGAGTAAAGCTAACAAAGTCATTTATTGACCAACTAGAGTTAGTACCATCGATCTATCGAGACTCTGAGTTGATTGGCTTTGCTGTGCGTGTAAATGTTAATTATAAATCCTACATTGTTGAGAAAAAGGTCTTAGGAAAGACGGTTAGGTCTACTATAGGTCTACATGGGAATATCACCTTAGTTCAAGCAAGAGAAATAGCTCGTGAAAAACTCCTCTTGATGTCACAGGGTATTAATCCTAACGAAGAAAAAAGAAAAAGAATTGTTGAAGAAGATGAGCGAATAAATACCGAAAAGCAAAAGCCGACTGTCAAGGCTGCATTTGACAATTACCTAAATCTCAAATCACTCAAACCAAGAACAGTTCAAGACTACATTATCGTACGAGACAAATACCTCGCAGACTGGCACAACTTTAAACTTGATGAAGTCTCAGGAAAAATGATTCAGGAAAAACATGCCGAGCTTAGTCAAAGGAGTAAGGCACAAGCGAATATGGCTATGCGTGTTTTCTCAGCTATATATAACTTTTCAGTAGAACACTATCTTGGTGAAGATGACCAGCCTTTACTCGTTCCATACAATCCAACAAAAACACTCAGTGCAAGAAAAGTTTGGAACAAAATTAAGCGCCGTAAGACCTATATTAATGAAGATCAATTATCAGACTGGATAAGAGCAATCTTTGAATATCAAGATCGAGGTCAGGCGCTTGAAACTAATCGGGACTTTATTTTAACGCTAATCCTGACGGGCTTTCGTAGAGATGAATGTGAGTCTTTACCATGGTCGAGTATAGACCTGAAATATGGAACCATTACGTCTATAGACCCAAAGAACGCTGAGCCGCATATGCTACCTATGGGGGAATTCTTACTTGAGCTAATGAAAAAGCGTAGACGCAACATTCAAAGTGAATTTGTATTTCCATCTGCAAAATCGCAGTCTGGACATATCGTCAATATTTCCAAAGTCAGATCAAAGATTAATGATCTGTGCGCCGTGAAATTTACATTCCATGATTTACGCAGAACATTTGGCTCTATAGCTGAGGGTTTGGATTATGGTCACTACACCATTAAGCGGCTACTGAACCATAAAAAAGACAGTGATGACAATGACATGACATCTGAATATATACAAGTGAGTGATAAGCGCCTATATGAAGCCATGAATGAAATAGAAGATATCGTATTGAAGCACTATAAAGCAGAGTTTATTGAAAAGTTAAAACAGCAATAAATAAGCCCACATGATGCGGGTTAGATTTAAGCTGTATGTTGCATTCGGTGGCTGTTAACGTACTCAGCAACATCTTTCTTTTTGTAGAGTGCTGTTTTTGATGTTGGTTTGAAAAATGGAATTCCTCCGCTTTCACAGTGTTTCTTTTGCAGCCACGGTAGCGAGAAGCCATCGGTCAGGGCAATCACTTCGGGGCTAAAGTTAGAATCTTCTTCAAAATTTTCTGGTCATTCAAACTGAGGTACGTGATCTACCTCAATTTGCATAAAATAAATTAAAATAATCTATAATGTTAACGCATTTCTTAAATAGACTGCTTTTATAACGGTTTAGAGATTCTTTTGTGCTGTTTTAGCCGTAAAAGAGACTAAAAAATAACAATAAAAGCTGTTTCATGATTATAAATCACAATCCACTCAATAACAGGCAGTGGATTTTATTTTTGGGAAAATTCCATGTTGCTGATGCATCCGTTGACCAATCAAACATTCAAAATACTCGGGCTTTTGATTTTATCTTGTATGTTGACTGCCTGCGATCAGGCATCTAAATCCGTCAGTGATTCAAAAGAAAAAAACTCAGACAAACCAAAATTTGAAAGACCCAAGGATCAGTATGGCTTAAAGTATTGGGTTGGGAACTTGGGTGGAAAGCCCGTCAAGCTACCTCAAACTATATTCTTAGTTTGGGAATATGATGACTCTCCTGATCTATGGGGTGGTACAGCAGAAGAGAAAAAAGCTTATAAAAAACAATCAAGAACCTATGACTCCGTCATGACAGACGTGAGTTTTGAAATGCGTTATACCGATGGCATGCTATATGAGTTTTATTATCGAGCTCCGCCAAAATCTAGAGACCTATATCGAGTTGAACATGACCGAGATGATAGTAAGTAGTTACGAGTCAATATCAATGCAGGGCGGCGTAGTGGCGGATTAGACTTAGATGCATTGTGGGGGAGTATTATGACAAAAGATCCAAACCCTATATTTAATTATCATGCCACAGGTAAAGAGTTGTATGGGTTGTCTGAATATAGGTTAGATCAAATACCTGATTATGGTGTTTCTGAAGATATCTATATGCATAAAAATAATCAGGGTCATGTAACAGCAGTTATTTACTGTGCCAATCTTGCACGCAGACCAAATTGTGAACACAACTTTTTATTGTTACCTGACTTTAAAGCAAAAGTTGTTGTGCGTTATAGACGGTCAAATTTAAAAGACTGGCAATTAATACAAAGTCGGGTTAAGCCTGTTTTACAGCAATATGTTGTAAACAAAAAATGATGAAAAAATTGAATAAATTTTTTAACTGAATCACTTGAAAAAAAATTCTAAAGATTTATAAATCTAAGTATGCAGTACAAAAAATATTTCAAGCATTTAATAAGGAAATCCTATGAAACTCATCGACATAGAAGCTTTAGTTAAAGTAGCAGACTGGCATCATCCAAATGGAACATCTGTGTATTTAGCAAAACAGGATATATTTTTAAAATTTGAGCTAGATGATGATCAGTTTTTAGACCATCGTTATTTACCTGAAAATATTAAAGCCTTTTATGATGCGCTGAATCAGCAGGCAAATATTAGTGAGATTAGTTTAAGAAAAGCCAGTTTTTATTATAAAAATCAGCTAATTCAAGTTGTTGATCTATATAAATTGGTACTCAGAGGTTCACTGACAGAACTATATTTTACTAAACCATTACATCAAGCTGTAGAAGATCACGCAATTCATGATGTCTTTTCTTTTACATTAATGAAGATTTTGAATAGCCCAGAAGCACTGAGCAAAATTAATCAGGTCAATGTTGCAGCTTAATTAATTTATATGATCAAAACCAGAATGACTCAACAGGATTGCAATCCAGTTTGATCATTCTTAAAGAGGTATTTATACAGCAAATTTAGTTCATGATGACAGAAGTCGATTGAACTATGAATTGATCCACAGCGTTTGTTGTTTACAAAGCTGTGGATTTTTTTTGTTCAAAATCTATTTATTTTATTTTGAAATGGTATATATTTATATATGTGATTATCTATAAAAATATTTTTTGGAAATAGAGAACATTTATAAAAAATAGGTATGAAACCCATTTTTTGATGAATTTAAACATTAGGGGTTTAAATCCATCAGAAAAGTTGGAGAGAGAATATGAATTCTCAAGTTAAGCAACAAGTTGTGCATCCGCATCGTATTGTGATTGTGGGTGGTGGTGCTGGTGGGTTGGAACTCGCAACCCGACTGGGCAACAGTATCGGTAAGCGTGGTCAAGCCCATATCATATTGGTCGATGCCGCATTGACTCACATTTGGAAACCTTTATTGCATGAAGTTGCGACAGGTAAATTAAATTCATCGGAAGATGAACTTAATTATTTTGCACATGCCAAGAAAAATCATTTTGAATTTTGTTTAGGTCGTATGAGTGATATTGATCGTGAGCAAAAGCATATTGTTTTGGAACAAATGGATTCAAAATCAGGGGAGATGATTGCACCTTGCCGTACATTGGCATACGACACTTTGGTGCTTGCAATTGGTTCAACATCCAATGATTTTGGTACGCTTGGCGCAAAAGAGCATTGTATTTTTCTAGATTCGCGACAGCAGGCAGACCGCTTCCAAAATGAATTTTTAAATTTGTATTTGCAAGCCCAAAGCAAAGTCGCAGGTCGTGGTGATGACACGATCTCCAACAAACGCTTGGATATTGCGATTGTAGGAGCAGGGGCAACAGGTGTTGAACTGGCAGCAGAGTTGCACTATGCAGCACATCAGTTTTGTAAATACGGTTTTAAAGTTTCCCCTGAAAATGTCCGTATCAGTTTAATTGAAGCATCAAACCGAGTTTTACCAGGGCTGTCTGAGCAAGTTTCTGCTTCGGCTCAGGCAGAGTTACTCAAAATGGGAGTGAATGTTTTAACTGAACATAAAGTGACGAAAATTGATGATTCATTTATTTATTTTGAAAATGGTCAGTCCTTACCTGCAACTTTGAAAGTTTGGTCAGCGGGTATTAAAGCGCCTGATTTTCTCAAAAATATTGCAGGTTTGGAAACGAACCGTATCAATCAGCTTATTGTTCATTCAACACTCCAAACAACTTTGGATTCGCATATTTTTGCGATGGGTGATTGTGCAAGTTATACCCCTGCTGGGCAGCAACGTGCAGTTCCACCGCGTGCCCAAGTGGCAAATCAGCAAGCCATTTTCCTTGAACAGGCACTCAAAGCACATATTGAGCAAGCTGGATTGCCTGAGTTTGTATTTAAGGATAAAGGCTCTTTGGTGTCGCTCAGTGAAAAAACCAGTGTTGGCAGTATTTTAGGGAATATTAACATTCAAGGTTTTTGTGCGCGGATGATGTACGTTTCTTTATATCGCTTCCATCAGATGGCTTTACATGGTTTTTGGAAAACCAGTGTCTTTATTTTAAAAGATCGCTTATCTCGATCGGCAAGACCTCCTTTAAAAATGCACTAAGCAAATAGAGATCATGGCAGTAAAAGCGTTTTAGAATGCTTTTGCTGCCGATTATTCCAATTTGTTTGGATGTTGTGAAAAAAAGTCATGGCGATTTTTTAAAAATAGCAGCCAGCGATCTATAGATCAAAAAATAGAATTGTTATGCTTAACATCGCTGAGCAGATTATCTGCCGAGCTTTTGATTGTTGATGCAGAGTAATCTAGTCATGCTGAATATTATGAAGCACCCTGTTTAATGGTATTTCAGTACATCTCATTGATCCCAATCATATTTGAAAGTATTGTCCAGTCTGATTTCGTGTATTGAAACACCCAATATTTGAGCAAAAGAAGGAAATCTTTGAGGCAGCTTTAGGGTGTTCAGTGTATGATCCGATACCTTATTATGCCTTGTGGCAGGATGAATCATTAAGCACTGCTTGAGTAGGTTGAAGAGAGACGATCTCTATTTTATTGCTGACTCAAACCCTCGTGAGTGATTCACCACAATCATTTTAATTTTAAGCCTGTTTATTAGACCCGAGTTATGACTAATCCAACACTGAATTCAGCCACTCAAGCATTTATCCAACAGTTACAGCCAGTTTTTGCGGGCGATATTGATGGTTCAGATGCAGCCAGACAAGTGTTTTCAACCGATAATTCGATTTATCAGTTTATTCCACAAGTGGTGATTTATCCGAAACATATTCAGGACTTACAAAGCATTATGCGTTTGGCAAGTCGGGATGAGTTTAAGTCATTGGTGATTACACCACGCGGGGGCGGTACAGGCACCAATGGACAGTCATTGACCAATGGCATTGTGGTCGATCTGTCTCGACACATGAATAAAATTTTGGATATTGACCCTGTGCGCCGTACTGCAACCGTGCAGGCAGGTGTGGTCAAAGATCAGTTAAATGTCGAACTGAAAAAGCACGGACTGTTTTTTGCGCCAGAGTTGTCAACCTCAAACCGCGCAACCATTGGCGGTATGATCAATACCGATGCCAGCGGGCAGGGCAGTTGTCGTTACGGTAAAACCCATCATCACGTTCTTGCGTTAAAAACAGTACTGATTAATGCTGAAATTCTGGATTCAAAGCCATTGAATCTACAAGAATTTAGCCAAGGTATTGCCGATAAATCTGAGTTTCAGAAAAAACTCTATCAGCAGCTTTTAGAGATTGTTGAAAATAACCAAGAACTGATTGAGCAGAGTTTTCCAAAATTAAACCGTTCGCTGACAGGTTATGATTTGCCTGCGCTGTATGACGAGCAAACCTTTAATATCAATAATATTTTATGTGGTAGTGAAGGGACGCTTGGCTTTATTGCTGAAGCGACAGTCAGTGTTTTACCGATTCCAAAACATCGTGCTTTAATTAATATTGGTTATGACAATTTCCAAAATGCGTTAAAAGATGCCAAAGCTTTGATGGCACTTAATCCATTGTCGATTGAAACGGTTGACTCTAAAGTGTTGAACTTGGCCAAGAATGATATTGTCTGGCAGAAAGTTTCGCCGTATTTCCCTGAGCCTGAAGCGCCTTATGTGATTCAAGGGATTAACTTGGTTGAGATTGATGCTGAAACGCCTGAAGCGCTTGAAGTATTAAAACAAAAATTTATTCAGCATTTACAGCAGGATGAAAGTGTTAAACGTCTCAGTTTAACGCTCGCCAATGGCAACCAGCAAATCACCGATGTTTATAGTATGCGTAAACGTTCGGTGGGCTTGCTCGGTAATGTGACAGGGGAAAAACGCCCGCAACCGTTTGTGGAAGATACGGCTGTGCCTCCTGAACATTTGGCAGATTATATTGCTGAATTTAGAGCATTACTGGATGGTCAAGGTTTAGCCTACGGCATGTTCGGGCATGTCGATGCAGGTGTATTGCATGTGCGTCCACTGTTAGACATGAAAGATCCTGAATCCGCGAAAATGGTGCAGTTGATCAGCGATAAGATCGTCGAGTTAACGCATAAATATGGTGGTGTGATTTGGGGGGAACACGGTAAAGGCTTGCGTTCAGAGTATGCACCTGTGTTCTTTGGCAAGTCTTATCCACTGATTCAAAAAGTTAAAGGCTTGTTTGATCCAAATAACCAGTTAAACCCAGGAAAAATTTCAACGCCAGACACACAGCCACAAGCCAGTTTGATCAAATTGCTTGAAGTGCCGCTACGTGGTGAATCAGACAAGCAAGTTGCTAAAAATGACTGGGAAACTTTTGGTACAACCATGCACTGTAATGGTAATGGCGCATGTTTTAACTTTGATTTAGATGATCCAATGTGTCCATCATACAAAGTGACCCGAGATCGAATTCACTCGCCAAAAGGTCGTGCAACTTTGGTGAAAGAATGGCTAAGACGTGAAAATCAGGGTGAGCAAACTCAAGCCTTTGACCGTGAAGTTTATGATGCTTTACATGGCTGTTTATCGTGTAAATCTTGCGCAGGGCAATGTCCCGTCAAGGTTGATATTCCAGATAGCAAAGCGCGCTTCTTGGAAAAATTCCATCAACGCAATTCACGTTCTTTAAGAGACTATTTGATCAGTAACTTAGAACGTTTTATGCCGATGATGGCAAATTTTGCATCGTTGTATAACTTTGTGCAAAAGCAAAAATTGGTGCAAAGCCTGCAACGTGATTTGCTCAAAGTCGTGGATATTCCATTGTTCCATCCACAAGCCAATGCTGATTTGTCTAAACTTGGTGCAATTCTGCTCAAACAAGATTGCTCAAATCTGCCTAAAGCCTCGGAGCAGGCGGTGATTTTGGTACAGGATGCATTTACCCGCTATTTTGATACTCCTGTGTTCTTGGACAGCATTGAATTGCTGAAAAAATTAGGGGTTCAAGTTTACATTTTGCCGTATTTTCCAAATGGTAAACCATTGCATGTGCATGGATTTATTCAAGAGTTTGAGGAATTACGTGCCAAGAGTAGCGCATTACTCAGTAAAGCAGCAGCTTCAGGTTTGGCACTGGTTGGTATCGACCCTGCGATGACACTGGTCTATCGTCAAGAATATCAGGCGCAATATCAACAGCCTGTTGCGGCAGCAAGCTTTAAAGTATTGATGTTGCAGGAATGGCTCGTTGCTCATTTGCAAAATTATCCTGTGCAAAATCTAAAGTCAGTTACAGCACAAACTTATTACTTGGCAGGGCATTGTACTGAACGCACCCAAGTTCCTGCATCGACTGCACAGTGGCAAAACGTGTTTAAAGCCTTTGATCTAAAACTTGAAACTTTGGCTTTGGGCTGCTGTGGTATGGCGGGTACTTATGGGCATGAAGCTGAGCACCGTGAGCTTTCGCAGCAGATTTATAGCCAGTCTTGGCAGGAGAAACAAAAGCAGCATGGCGCACACTTCTTGGTGACAGGTTATTCGTGTCGAACGCAGATTAAACGAATTGAACAGGAAACAGCAAAGCATCCAGTTCAGGTTTTAAATGCGATGCTGTCTTCTTAATGTTGTAGATTGAGAACATCATATACATTGGTTTTAGCTGTAGCTGATGTATATGGTGCTTATTTTTTAAAAGCTGTAATGAAAATTGAAGATTTCTAAAAATATAAACTTTTGTCAAAACATTAATCTATTTTAATACGTGTTTTTTTATATTATATTTATGTAAAATATTTGTAATTGATAAATCAAATGAAAAAACTCGCATTTACTGGACTAGCAATAATAACATCGATGACACAAGCACAGGAGATACACAAGTGTAATGTACATGGAGCAATTAGCTATCAGGCAGCCCCTTGTGCACAGGGAAAAGAGTTAACGCAGAAGAAAGCATCACCCACAGCTGAGCAGCAAAAGCACATCGTTCGTTATGATCCAAAGGTAGGGATGACAGCGGCACAAGTTGAGAATTCAAATTGGGGAAGTCCTCGCCATGTTCAACGTATTGTGACTGAAAAGGGAGCAGTTGAACAATGGGCATACAAAATGGGATATTTATATTTTAAAAATGGGGTTTTAGTTCTGATTCATGATTATGATTAAATCATCAGAATACAGATAAAATATAAAATATAAGGTTTTGTATATAAATATTGGTGTTATTTATCTTTTTGTTGTTGAATTGTTTTCATGATTGCTGTATAAAAAATATTCAACTTACCTAATCAAAAGGTGGGATATGACAACTTTAGAATTATTACTAACTTCTTCATCTGTTGTGATGCTTATGATTGTTGTTTATGCATTTGGTCAGATGTTTAATTGGGCGATGTAATATATAGATAAATGCTACATGAATAGGTGTATTTATTCATATTTTCTCTTGGATTTCATGGCGTAATAGGGCATAAGATTTACAAGTCTGGACATTCGTTCATGTTAAAGAGAAAAATATTCGCAGTAACTGCACTTTCAATTGCCATGTTGGGTTCGAGTATGGCAGTAATGGCTGATCCTTATGATGATCGTGGACATGGGTCTGATGATCACCAGTATATGGATTCCCGTATGCAACATAATGATGCTCGCCCATCTCATGACTGGCAACGTGGTCAGCCTATTCCTCCAAGTTATAATAATGGGCATTATCAAGTGAATGACTGGCGTGACCGTGGTCTACCTGAGCCGCCACGTGGTCACCGTTGGATGTATGTCAATGGAGAATATGTTTTGACTGCCATTGCGACAGGTGTAATTAGTGCAATTTTATTGGGTGCTATTTATGGTGGTCATGGACCTGATGCACCGCCAATGCCATAATCCAGTGATTGGGTAAAAAGCGTATAAAAATACGCTTTTTTTTATGAGTGTATGTTTTAAAATATGTTTTTTGATTGAGTTAAAAGTCAATGAACGTGATGCTGTATGCCTATCTGTTTTTAGCCTGTGCAATTGTTGCTGAAGTATTAGGAACAGCATTTTTGGTAAAATCACAAGGTTTTACCCAGCTTATCCCTTCTGTTTTGGTAATTTTATGCTATAGCATCTCATTCTATTTGTTATCTCAAGTGACTAAGACACTGAATATTGGTGTGGTATATGCAATTTGGAGTGGTGTCGGAATAGTATTTACTGCGATGATTGGCTATTACGCATTTAAACAAATTCTGGATACACCTGCTTTAATTGGAATCGGCTTTATTATTGCAGGTGTTCTGATTATGAATTTATTTTCCAAAACTTTAGGTCATTAATTTCCTGCATTTTCTTAAATTGTAGAAAATGCAAGTTTAGCACCGAAAGTCAAAAATAATACACCAACAGCACAGGTTGCAAGACTGGCAAGATGTTGCTGTCGAGAGAAATAACCTGCAAGTTTACGCCCACCAAAAATCAAACTGGTTAAATAGCTCAAGCTGATGCATTGTAAAATAACAGCTAAAATAAAAAAGCTCAGCATCGGCATCGTGCTATTCGGATCAACAAATTGTACAAAGAAAGACAGAAAGAACAGAATCGCTTTGGGATTCAGCAGACTAATGGTCAATGCAGTACGAAATGGGTGGAGTTGTTTAGGTTCTATCCCATTATTTTCTGGTGGTTCAGCAAGAACAGAACTTTTTTGTTTAGCAGTTTTCCAAATGCCAATACTGTGTAAAAATAATTTAAACCCTAGATAGCCTAAGTAACTAGCGCCCAGTACTTTTAAAACAGTAAAAATAATAGGATAGCTATGAATTAAAGATACTGCTCCAAGTACTGTAGCTAAAATCAGGATACTATCCCCTGTTAAAATCCCCAGCGCTGCTTGATACCCGCGTTTAATACCGTAGCGGGAGGCAGTTGCAAGTAAATACAATGAATTTGGACCAGGCAATAAAACAATTAAAATAGTTCCAATAATGAATTTTGGAAGATCAATAATCCCAAACACGATGAGCGACCATAAAGAAACCGAAATAGCGGTAATAAGCGATTTCGGTATGTGAAAAAGATAGGGTTAATATTAGAGCTTTAATTCTGCATTTTCACCAAAAGATTGGCGGAGTAGCGTATTTAATTGATCACGAGCTTTAATAAAACCATCAATTCCAGTTTGTAATAATTGAGATGCCATCAGATCGCGCTCTAAAGCAGTTTTGAAGTCATGCTCTAATAATTCAGGCGCAGTTTCATGACTAGAAGGAACGGCAATTAATTGTGCTTCAACATTTGACTGATCTTCTTGTAGTTGAGCCAATAAATTTGGTGCAACAGTTAACAGATCGCAACCTGCTAAGGCTAAAACTTGCGCGGTGCTGCGGAAACTCGCTCCCATAACTTCTGTTTTAACGCCATGAGATTTGTAGTAGTCAAAAATAGCCTTAACAGATAATACCCCTGGATCTTTATCAATTGGGTAATGATCAACATTTTCAGCTTTTTTATACCAGTCTAAAATGCGTCCAACGAATGGTGAAATCAGGGTTACCTGAGCATCTGCACAGGCTTGTGCCTGATGCAAACCAAATAAAAGTGTTAGGTTACAATGAATACCTTCAGCCTCAAGTACTTTCGCTGCTTGAATGCCTTCCCACGTTGATGCGATTTTAATCAAAATACGATTTTGATCTACGCCATAACCTGCGTATAGGGCTAATAACTCTTTTGCTTTTGCAATCGTGGCTTCGGTGTTATAAGACAGGCTTGCATCAACTTCAGTTGAAACACGTCCTTCAATCAGCTTAAGAATTTCAACGCCAAACTTAACAGTTAAAATATCAATGGTTCGTTCAATCAAAGCATCATGCGTTAAGCCTTCAGCTTTGGCTTGACCATAAGCCGCTTCAATTAATTCACGACTATTTTCTTGACTTGCCGCAGCAGTAATCAATGAGGGGTTGGTGGTGGCATCAAGTGGGCGAAATTGTTCAATGGCACTTAGGTCACTACTATCAGCAACAATTGTGGTGAGTTTTTTTAATTGGGATAAAGCTGAATCAGTCATTGTCTTAAACTTTATAGAACAGAAATTTTCAATTTCATTACTTATAGCATAGCTGTAGATAAAAAAAAGCAACTTACTGCACTTTTTTAAGGCGCTGTGAACGAACATGGTCAATCAAAAACTGGCTGGCTTGCCCCAATCGTGCTTCTTTATTCCAAACTAAATCAATGTAATAGTCGAGTTGAGGCGTAATATCCAAAATATCTAAAATTTTAAGTTGTGTATATAAAAGTGGGTTTTGTTGGAGCATCGTCAGTGGAAGCAACCCCCAGCCAAGGTTTTTCAGAATGAGCGAGAGTGCAAGTTGATGATTGTCAGTACGCCAATATTGGGAAGAAAATAATAGTTCAGGCTTAATATGACGATCTCTTGCAGTCACAATAACTTGGCGATAATAACGTAAAGTTTCAAGACTAATCTGCTGTTGCTGGGCTAAAGGGTGCTGCAAACTAACCACAGGAACAAGAGTTTCCTGTTTTAATTCAATAAATGATTCACGATGATCAAGAGATTCACGCTCAAACATCAGGGCAAATTGAACATCACCTTGCATCAGTATTCGTAAAGCATCTTCTTGAGGTGCAGAAAAAATATCAATCTGCAGCATGGGAAACTCATGTTCGAGCAGTGCGATATAGTCAGTCCATTCAGTGTGAATCAGCTCGGAAACCACAACAATACTCAGAGTTGATTCTAAACCTGTACTGAGCGCATGTGCGTGTTGAGCCCACTGTTGTATTTCTGTGAGTAAGAGCAGCGTTTTTTTATACAAAACATGGGCTTGATCTGTGGGTTTAGGCTCACGACCAATTCGTTCAAATAATTTCAGATTAAGATCAATTTCTAAATTGGCAATTGACATACTAATTGCAGATGGAACTTTACCCAGTTGTCGTGCAGCAGCAGAAAAAGAGCCAGTTTCCATGACTGTTTTAAAAATATTGAGTTGTTCTTGATTAATATTCATCTATCAATATTTCTGAAAGAATCTGATTCGATTAATCAAAATTATAAAAATAAAATGGATTTACTCCAAGTGAAAAAGATGAAATTTTATGTTGATGTCAAAAAAGCGGTGGATTCATGCAATCAGTTACGAAGCAATTTTATTGCTGATGATGAGTATTGCACTGAGTTATCTGTTGCAAATGCCGATGGAACTGACAGGAAGCTTAGGTTTGGCAATGGCGATTATTTCTGTGTTTTGGAATATGATTTATAACAATTTATTTGAGAAGTTGGAATGTTATTTGCATCTAAAACGAGGCATTGCTGTACGTGTTTTGCATGCTATAGGTTTCGAGGGCGGGCTGTTGTTTATTAGTGTGCCATTAATTGCATATAGTTTGAATTTAAGTTTTTGGAATGCGTTATTGCTTGATATTAGTATAACCTTATGTATTTTAGTTTATACGTTTATTTTTCAATGGTGTTTTGATTTTATTGAAAGAAAATACTGTTTGGGTTAGAAATAACCCAATTTTATAGAAGGCTAAAAATGATAAATTTATAGTGCAAGTCCATTATTTACAAAACAATAAAATAAAATCGGTTATTGATCTGAATAAATTTTTATATCCAATTGCATTTTGTATAATAAATTATATGTCATTTTTTTATTTCAATTAATTATATTAAACAATAACTTATATTTAATATGAATTAAAAACTATATAATAAAAAAAGTGGAAAAAATTATAAATTAGATAAATAATTGCTCTCATTTTCAGATATTCAGGGGGTTTTTATGAGATTAATGCAGCCAATCATTTTAATTTGTCAAAATTATCGTTGATTTTTCAAGAAACAACATCAATTGAAAAGCGATTTGTTATAATCCCTGCATCCGTAAAACAATAGTTGATGATTAATTGAGCGAAGAATGATCTGGAAAACAGATCAATGCCCAATACATCAAAATCAGAAATGGAATTTCAGCAATATCTGATTTTAGAGATTGACTAGAAAGAATAGGGATGACTGGTTTTATGGAGAGCTTTTATTTTTTAGCCTACCGTATCAAGCATGAAGCTTGATTTAGACGAGAACTAGCGATGACAGCACATACCGTTATATATGCACCAATCGGTCAAGCGACACGTTCTGAACAGGTCGTAGAACGATTAGGTAATGCAATTATTGCAGGGCTGCTTGAAGCAAATGAACAGCTTCCGAATGAAGCTGATTTATCGCGTCTTATGGGAGTGTCACCTGTAACTGTGCGTGAAGCACTGAATACATTGCGTGTAAAAGGACTCATTGATACACGCCGTGGAAGAAATGGAGGTAGCTTCGTTTGTGAGCTTTCTGCAAATCAAGTGTTACAGCAACAACCTTTACGCCAAGTCAGTAACGAATACCTCGCCGATTTATCGGAGTTTCACAGTGCGATTTTATCGCATAGTGCCAAACTTGCGACTCAGCGAACAACCTCGCAACAATTGACCAAACTGCATGAACTGATTTTGGTTTTCCAAAATGCAGAGCAGCCAGACATACGAGCCCAAACAGACATGCGTTGCTTGTTGACGCTTGTTGCATATGCTCAATCGTCAAGACTAGCCAATCATGAGCTTGCTATTCAAACAGAATGGTTGCCATTGGTTGCGACATTGTATAAAAACGATAAAATTCATCTGCAAACTGTTGCACAATACCTAAAGCTATTTGCATGTTTGCAACAGCAGGATGCTGAAGCTGCTGCCCAACAGGCACAGAATTTGCTTTATGGATTAACAGATGAAATGCTTGAGTATAAGCTCACATTGTAATGCCAAAACACAATTCTGATTCTGTTTGAGCAAGATAAAAAGTGTAGTTAAGGAAGAAAAGCATGAGTGAAATGCAAATTGAACAGATTCAGACCATGTTGAACCAAGTGGTAATAGAAATTACTCAAGCGGCGCAACATTTGGCAACACAAGCCAGTCAAGTGCTTTCGTCAGATTCGATTCTCACACAAGGGGGTGTGAAGTTAACTGAATCTGACCGAAATCGCTTGCAAACTTATATTCAAACTGCTTTGGAGCAGAGTCAGTATAGTCATGGTATGGGGTTTGCGAGTTATTCTGCTGCGACTGATCAGCAACAGGGCTATTGGACACTAGAGTGGTGGTACAAAAAAGATCAGAAAATTCAGCAAGCAGAGCTTGAAAGTTATCAAGAAATGCAGCAGCGTCTAGATTTTCGCTTATTTGATTGGTTTAATCATCCCGCCGAAAATAAGCAGCCCTATGTTGAAGGGCCTTATGTCGATTATATTTGTAATCATGCTTATACGATTACCTTTTCGCATCCTGTGATGGTTGATCAGCAATTTGTTGGGGTCATTGTGATTGATTTACTGGTATCGACACTGGATCAATTGGTATTGCCAAAGCTTAAAATGCTCGATCAAATTGCGGTAGTCACCAATGATGATGCCCGTATTATTTTATCAAATACTGCAAAATATCGTACAGGTGCATTATTTCGTGAGAAAACAGCAGAAAAATCAACGCAACAGCAGCATCCTTTTCAGCTTATGCTGATGAAATCAATGACGTAAATTATAATGTCTAGCGATTAAATTCTGGTCTTAAACTTGCCAAGAGCAAACGAATCAATGTTTGATGATATAAAAAGAAATTTTAATAGTTCTGTATCCATTACTTTGATTTAATGAAAGAAACAGCTTAATGCTTGTAAACAACGAGGGATAACTTCAATAAAAAAGTTATAATTAAGTTTATGGAAAGCTGATTTTCAAAAAGGAACGACTATAGTGACAATAAAACATTTAAAGAACTTGTAACGTCTTGCGAGTAATAACTCTCATAAAATAAGGGCATAATTCTCATGATTTTAGATAGGCTTAAAGCTGATTTTTTGTCTTGAGTGATTTTGATTAGAAATTAGGAATTTCTCTAAAGATTCATTCAATATTTTTCAAAAATCATCCAAGATATAAAGTAATTCGGTAATATGATCTATAGAGAAGCCTTATGTTTCAAATTTTTATATTTATAAACGATACGTTATAAAAATATTTAACTTAGGTTACCAAAGAGATGACTATCTATTTATCAAAAGATTTACTTAAAACCCAAGATGGTTTTGATGCCACGATGGCTCGCACTATTGATAGCATTACTGCAGTTGTTCATGCAATTAAGCAAGCAGATGACGGAGGACGGTCGCTCAAATATAGTGATTTAGAACGTGTCGTCCAGCGTCAGATTGATGAGGTGGACTATAACGCAGATTTTGATAATCGTCCAATGTTCCAATTTGCTTGTTTCTTGGCAGGTACATTGATTCATACTGAGAACGGACTTGTACCAATTGAACAAATCAAAGTCGGTGACCGAGTACTGTCAAAAGATGAAAGTGGTGAAGGGGAATTGGTCTATAAACCTGTCGTCCGTACCGTCAAAACCGAAAATATTCCAATAGTAAAAATTAATTTAAGCTATTGGTATGATACGAGTTTACCACGTTCAGAAACTAGAGTTTTACGAGAGAAAATTCGAGAAAAATATAATGGTGAAATACCTAAATTCGATTTATATGTGACGGATAATCACCCATTTTGGGTAGTAGGTAAAGGTTGGGTAGCAGCAGGCTTATTGACCGATAAAGATATTATTGTGGACAAGGAAGGCAACCGTTTTTATCTAGGTAATCCAGGTTATCACGAGTCTGTGAGAGCACACGTCTATCAGACAGATCAGTCTAATGTTGGTTTTATACCAAGCTATTCCAATATTTTTGGCGGTTATTATGTTGATTTGGAAACAGGGCAAGAGTTAGGTAGTGCAAAATATGATGACCCGATACTAAGTCGCTTTAACCGTACCAACCCTGAATCCGAAGCAGAACTTCGAGAAACCTTTGGTGTACCAGACGGGGTACCCGCAGAGTTCTTTGGCTTTAAGACGGATGAGGTCATTGACCCAACCAGTCAGCCATTGGCAACAACCACGGTATATAACTTTGAGGTAGCGGATACTCATACTTATTTTGTCGGTGAACATGGTATTTGGGTGCATAACACCAACTGTCCTAAAGATACCAACCGCACCCAAGCGAAAAAAATCCTATATAACAAAGTGGAAGTTTTGCCACAAACAGGGAGCTAACTTTAGCAAAAGATCCACTCCCGAAGATTGGATAAGTCTAAACGATCAGAATGGAAATTTTAAAATGGTGAATGTGACTCGAACTCAATTAAAAAATGAAGGGAAAATTAAATTAGCCCGTGATATCGGCAATCCAAAACGTGACTTTGTCAATTCTCCAGAGTTTATGACCATGAAAATGACAGGTGGACTGCAACAGTCACTTGAAGATTGTAATAGCTTAGAGTCTAACCATGTCTGTTTCGTGGGCGGTACACTGGTACATACTGAGCGAGGAATAATCCCAATCCAAGAAGTACAAGTAGGTGATAAAGTCTTATCGAAAAATGAAAATGATAAGACAATCAACTATCAAACGGTCAAAAATGTTATAAAAACTGAACAGCAACGAGTAATTAGAGTTAGTTTCAGATACTGGATTAATGAAAGTCTATCTATAATGAAACGATTAGATAGACTTGATGAAATTAAAGAAAAATATGGCGAAGAACCTAGAGCTGACCTACTCGTAACAGCAAATCATCCATTTTGGGTAGTAGGGAAAGGTTGGGTGGAAGCTATCAATCTTTCGGCTAAAGATAGAGTTGTTGATACATTAGGCAATCTTTATGATGTCAATCAACTAGGTGATAAAACACAGTATGCGACTATCTATAGCACTGATAAGCCAAATATTGGTGTATATCCAAGTTATACAGGAGCGAATATCCGTGCTATAGAAATTAACCTTACCACTGGAGAGGAACTTAAAAGTTTTGAATTAGGAGAACACCCATTTTTAGATAAGTTTGCAAGCTTTATTCCTAATTATGAGCAGGAACTTCGGGAGACCTTTGGTGTGCCTGATGGTGTGCCAGCAGATTTCCATGGTTTTAGAACGCAAGAACGTAAAGACCCAAATGAGATTGTTTGGAAAGACGAAGACTATGCAACCACGACTGTTTACAATCTTGAAGTTGAAAATACTCACACTTATTTCGTCGGAAAATACGGTATTTTAGTGCATAACTGTGGTGGTGATCTCACAATATACAGCGATAATCTCACCATTGAGTAAATCAAAGCCATGCTGCCAATCGCATGTCCTCATTTCATTTTATAAGGCAAATTGGCTCTTATTTTATTCAAAAAATAATCAAATTGTTTATTAAATGCTCGAATTTAAGCATAAACATACTCATTTTTGAGCTATTTCTTTAAATGAGTACCCCTCAGTTTTGTGAATACAGTTGACTATTTTTAACAAGATAACTTGCTAGTCATTGCTTGGTTGATACTTTAAAGGGGATAAATTTTTAAAAGTGATGTTTGAAGTAGTATAAAAATATTCACGATTGAATACCCAATAAGAAGAACCCCCTCAAATGAGGAGGTTCTTCTTTTAGATATTAGCTAATCAGAAGATTAGATTTTACCTACTAGGTCGATAGATGGAGCAAGTGTTGCGTCACCTTCTTTCCATTTAGCTGGGCAAACTTCACCTGGGTGAGCGTGAACGTATTGAGCAGCTTTAACTTTGCGAAGAAGTTCTTGAGCATCACGACCGATACCACCCGCGTTGATTTCAACGATTTGGATTTTACCTTCTGGGTCGATTACGAAAGTACCACGGTCAGCAAGACCCGCTTCTTCAATTAACACTTCAAAGTTTTTAGCAAGTGTCCAAGTTGGATCGCCAACCATTGGGTATTCGATTTTTTTGATTTCAGCAGAAGAATCGTGCCAAGCTTTGTGTGTGAAGTGCGTGTCAGTAGAAACTGCAAAGATTTCAACGCCTAATTTTTTGAATTCAGCGTAGTTGTCAGCAAGGTCGCCAAGTTCAGTTGGGCAAACGAAAGTGAAGTCTGCTGGATAGAAGAAGAATACAGACCATTTGCCTTTAAGATCAGCTTCAGTGATGTCGATAAATTGACCGTTGTGGTATGCAGTTGCTTTAAATGGTTTAACTTCAGTATTAATTAAGCTCATCATTATCTCCGTAAGATGGATGGAAGTAGTAATCTGTTTACGAAATTTAGAATAAGAAAAAAAACATCATTGGTAAAATAGTATTTTTTAATGCAATAAATCGGAAAAATAAATCATTGATTTTTGCAACACCTTTCACCTATTACAAGTAGGATTGTTAGGGTCATCTATTGCATGGTGATGACAGTCACAATCCTATTTCGCATCACTGTGACTAAATATGAAGATAGACAGCTTTAAATTCAAGGGCTTTGTTGAAAAAACTTGGAAATGTAATTCTTTCTATCAAGATCAGAGTCGAGTAAACTAGCCTCTTTTATGTATGAGGATAGCATTCGGTGCAAAGTGATTTAAATATAGATCAATTGGTTATGGTGCGTGACCGACATCGTTTAAATCGACTAGGCAAGACAAAGGATGCGGATCAACAGCAGTACCAAGCATTATTTGAAAAATCCAATGCGCAAGTCAAAGCACGTTTTCAGCGTTTACCAAAAATTAAGCTGAATCAAGATTTACCTGTTACTCAATATGCTGAGCGTCTGATTGCCGCGATTCAACAGCATCAGGTGATTATTGTTGCGGGTGAAACAGGCTCGGGGAAAACAACACAATTACCACAAATTGCCATGCTTGCAGGGCGTGGCTTGACAGGCATGATCGGGCATACCCAGCCACGTCGTTTGGCTGCGCGCAGTGTGTCACAGCGTATCGCTGAAGAAGTCGGTGAAAAACTGGGCGAGTCGATTGGTTTTAAAGTCCGTTTTAATGAACAAGGTTCCAATGATTCGATCGTCCGTTTAATGACGGACGGGATTTTATTGGCAGAACTGTCAAATGACCGATTTTTAAATAAATACGATACGATTATTATCGATGAAGCACACGAGCGTTCGCTCAATATTGACTTCATCATGGGTTATTTGAAGCAGTTATTGCCAAAACGCCCAGATTTAAAAGTCATCATTACTTCGGCGACATTAGACGTTAACCGTTTTAGTGAATACTTCCGTCAAGCGCCAATTTTTGAAGTCGAAGGTCGTAGCTTCCCTGTAGAAGTGCGTTATCGTCCAATTTCTGAAATGAATATTGGCGGTAGTGATGATGATGCCTTTGATGATTTTGAAGAAAATTTGCCGCGCGCCGTCGTTCAGGCTGTTGAAGAATGTTTTGCCGATGCCGTAGAAAAAGGGCATCCTGAACACGCTGATATTTTGATTTTTGCCAGTACCGAGCAAGAAATTCGCGAACTGCAAGAAACTTTACAGAAATACGGCCCACGCCATACCGAAATTTTGCCACTTTATGCACGTTTAGCACTGTCTGAACAGCAAAGGATTTTTAATCCCGGTGGTGCAGGTCGACGCATTATTATTGCCACCAACGTCGCTGAAACTGCATTGACTGTACCGAATATTCGCTACGTCATTGACAGTGGTTTTGCACGTATTTCGCGTTATAGCTATCGTTCACGGGTGCAGCGTTTGCCAATTGAGGCGGTGTCACAAGCGGCTGCCAATCAGCGTAAAGGTCGTTGTGGTCGTATTGCTGCGGGTGTCTGTATTCGTTTGTATAGCGAAGAAGATTTCCAGAGTCGTCCAGAATTTACCGAACCTGAGATTAAACGAACCAACTTGGCATCGGTGATTTTACAGATGCAAAGTTTGGGGCTCGGTAATCTCGAAGACTTTGATTTTATTGAACCGCCTGATCACCGTCTAGTGAATGATGGGCGTAAGCTTCTGATTGAACTTGGTGCGCTGACAGAGAAGAATCCTCCTAAATCCTCCTTTGAACAAGCCCCTCTTTCTAAAAGAGGGGTTGGGGGAGATTCTCTGACCAAAGTCGGACAAATGATGGCAAAAATGCCAATCGACCCGCGTCTGGCACGTATGATCGTTGCAGGTTCGCATTTTGGAGTGCTCAAAGAAATTCTGGTGGTGGTCAGTGCATTGGCGGTGCAAGATCCACGGGAACGTCCTGCCGATAAGCAAACCCAAGCAGACCAGAAACATGCGTTATTTAAAGAAGCAGATTCTGATTTTCTGTTTTATTTAAAACTTTGGGACACACTGCAAAGCAATCGCGAAGCGATGACCGAAAATAAACGCCGTAATTTCGCTCGTCAGCATTTTTTAAGTTGGTTACGTTTACGTGAATGGCGACAAACTCATCAGCAGTTGGTTGAACTGGCAGAAGGTCTCAAACTGTCGTGGAATGACAAGCCTGCCAGTTATGAAAATCTGCATCGTGCTTTATTGACAGGGTTGTTATCGTTTATTGCCAATAAAACCGATGAACGCAATGTTTATATGGCCGTGCGTCAGCAAAAAGCCCGAATTTTCCCTGCCAGTAGTTTGCATAAAGCAGGCACTTCGTGGGTGATGGCCTTTGAAATGGTCGAAACCTCGCAGGTATATTTGCGCACCTTGGCGAAGATTGATCCTGAATGGATTTTGCTTGCAGCGCGTGATTTGCTGAAATACCACTACTTTGAGCCGCATTGGTCGAAGAAGTCAGGCATTGTGAATGCGTATGCACAAATTTCATTGTTTGGTTTAATTATTGAGCCAAAACGCCAAATTAATTTTGAAAAAGTGGATCATGCGGCTGCGCATGAAATTTTCCTGCGTGATGCTTTAACGACAGGTCAATTGGGGATTACACCACCATTCTTAAAGCACAATTTACTCAAACTTGAAGAAGTTGAGCGTGTTGAAGATAAATTGCGCCGTCGCGATTTGGTGGTGGATGAAGAAACCATTTACCAGTTCTATGCCGCGCGTGTGCCTGAGGACATTGCCAGTCGCCGAACGTTTGAAGATTGGCGTGCAACGGTTGAACCGAAACAGCCACGTTATCTGTTTGTGGAAGATGATGCACTTTGGCAAAGTGACCGTCCAACCACGCAGCAATTCCCTGATTATTTGCACAATGGCGAGCTACGTCTTGCGACCAGTTACCGTTTTGACCCAAGCCATGATCAGGATGGGGCAACCGTTAAAATTCCTGTCCAAGCCTTGCCACAGGTCGATGAAAATATCTGGTCGTGGGGAATTCCGGGTTGGCGTCTGGATTTGATTGAAGCTTTACTGAAAGCTTTGCCAAAAGATAAACGCCGTAATATCGTGCCGATTCCCGATACCGCCAAAAAATTACTCAGTGGCGTAGATGCGGTGCATTTACGTGAGCACATTTTTAAGTATCTAGCATTTACGCTACGTGGTGAGCAAATTACTGAAAAAGATTTTTCATTTGAGCGTGTTGATCCGTACCTCTTGCCATTTATTGTGGTGGTGGATGAAAAAGGTCGCACTATTGAAAAAGGACGTGATCTGTCTGAACTGAAGGCACGTTGTCGTACTGAAACCCATCGACCAGTCAAACAGTCCAAAGGCGAGTTTCAAATTTTCCCTGAGCAATTTGTGTTTGAAGCTGCTCAAAAAGTTACGGGCGTGGTGGTCAAGCAGTTTCAGGCACTGGTTCCGACCAAAGCTTTTTCTAAACTCGATGCTAAAGATGAATCGGGTGTGGTGATTCAGACCTTTAATGATCAAGCCGAAGCAATGCATCAGCATAAGCAAGGGGTGATTCGTCTGATTCATTTACAATTGGGCGATGCGATTCGTCAGTTGAAAAAACAGATTTCTAAGCCACTGGCTTTGGCCTATTCGCCACTTGGTGATAAAGCCAAACTGGAACAAATGTTGATTTATGCCACTCTGGATGAAGCAATTAATGAATTGCCAGTCGATGCTAAAGCGTTTGCAGAATTGCTGGCTCAGGTCAAAAAACAGTTTTTGACGCATGGTCAGCACATTTTAAGCGTGCTCAATGACGTTCTTATTCCGTGGCAAAACATTCGCCGTCAATTACTTACGCTTGATCAAAGCATTTTTGGCAAGAATATGGATGATATTGAAGACCAGTTAGACTTGATGCAACTGGATAATTTCGTCTATACACAACCTTTGAGCTTATGGCAAGAGTTCCCACGCTATTTGAAGGCACTCATGATGCGACTGGAGCGTCTACCAAATAACTTGCAAAGAGATACTGCTGCCATTGATCAGATCGATGCTTGGATGGAAAAATTATTCAAATATAAAAATGACCCAAGATTGCGAGAATTGTACACCATGGTCGAAGAGCAGCGAATTTCATTATTTTCGCAGCCAATGAAAACCAAGATGCCAATTTCCGAAAATCGTTTGCAAAAACACTGGCAACAGT
This sequence comes from Acinetobacter sp. ME22, assembly GCF_022012315.1. Lineage (NCBI taxonomy): Bacteria > Pseudomonadati > Pseudomonadota > Gammaproteobacteria > Moraxellales > Moraxellaceae > Acinetobacter > Acinetobacter sp. ME22. The sequence goes on along the minus strand of NZ_JAKLTL010000001.1, from coordinate 381,799 downwards.
TGGGTCTTTGATTTGATTTTTGAATAATTGAGGAATTTGACATGAGCATTCGTATTACAGGGACAGGGTTATTTCATCCAGCCGAAGCAATCAGTAATCAGGAACTGGTCGCAAGCTTGAATGCTTATGTAGAACGCTACAACCAAGCCCATGCTGAGCAAATTGCCGCAGGTGAACTTGCGGAACTGCATGGCTCAAGTGCAGAGTTTATTGAAAAAGCATCGGGCATTAAAAGCCGTTATGTGGTCGAAAAATCAGGCATTTTAGATATCAACCGTATGTATCCACGTTTGGCTGAACGCAGTAATGATGAATTGTCATTACAAGCGGAGTGGGGCGTCATTGCTGCCAAGCAGGCCATGCAGCAAGCGGGTGTGACGGCTGACGAGATTGATGTGGTGATCTTGGCATGTTCCAACATGCAGCGTGCTTACCCTGCCGTGTCGATTGAGATTCAGTCGGCATTGGGCATCAAAGGCTATGCTTATGATATGAATGTGGCGTGTTCTTCGGCGACTTTTGGTTTGAAACAGGCGCATGATGCCATTCAGGCAGGTGCGCGCCGTGTTTTGATGGTGAATGTCGAAATTACCTCGGCACATCTCAACTTTAAATCACGCGATTGTCATTTTATTTTTGGTGATGTTGCGACAGCGACGATTATTGAAGAAAGTTCAGACAAAGCAGGTTTTGAACTGGTTGATATCAGTTTGCAAACCCAGTTTTCGAACAATATTCGCAATAACTTTGGCTTTTTAAACCGTTGTGAAGATGCCTTTGGCGATGCTTTATTGTTTAATCAAGATGGACGTAAGGTATTTAAAGAAGTCTGTCCATTGGTCGCGCAGATGATTAATCAACAACTTGAGAAAAACCAGTTGCTTGCCGATCAGGTCAAACGCTTTTGGTTACACCAAGCCAATGCCAACATGAATGAACTGATTTTGAAATATGTCGCAGGTAAACATGCAGAAGCTGAACGTGCCCCGATTATTTTAGATGAATTTGCCAATACTTCTTCAGCAGGTGTGATTATTGCCATGCATAAAACGGCACATGAAGTTGGTGTGGATGAATATGCAATTTTAAGTTCATTTGGTGCAGGTTATTCGGTTGGGACAGTCTTGCTGAAAAAAGTAGGTTAAGATTTAGATCCTGATATGCTAAGAAAAACAAAAAGCCCAGTACATTGTATTGGGCTTTTTTACTGCAAATTAACTCAGGTTATTAAGCAGATTTTTTTTCTTCAACAGGTTGTTCAAGCTGTTTAAGCAAATGATTTTCTAGATAGTGAATATCCATCGCTGTTTCACAGAAAGCTTTGTCTTGTAAGATCAAATCTTTATGTAATGGAATATTGGTTTTCACACCTGTTAAAATCATTTCATCTAAGGCTTGGCGCATACGAGCAATCGCAGTATGACGGTCTTTACCATGTGCGATCAATTTCGCGATCATAGAATCGTAATAAGGTGGAATGCTATAACCAGAATAGATATGAGAGTCTAAACGGATACCAGCACCGCCTGGCGCATAGAAGTGTTCGATACGACCTGGAGATGGTAGGAACGTTGTTGGATCTTCAGCATTGATACGGCATTCAATCGCATGACCTTTAACTTCGATGTCTTCTTGTTTTAGGGTTAAACCTAAACCAGATGCGATACGAATTTGCTGTTCAATGATGTCAACGCCAGTGACCATTTCAGTCACAGGGTGCTCAACTTGAACACGTGTGTTCATCTCAATGAAGAAGAACTCGCCATCTTCAAATAAGAATTCAAACGTACCTGCGCCACGGTACTGCATAAGTTTACATGCATGTACACAAGCTTCAAGAATGTCAGCACGTGCTTGCTCAGGCAAGTCTGGTGCAGGCGCTTCTTCAAGCACTTTCTGGTGACGGCGTTGTAAAGAACAGTCACGATCGTACAGGTGAATCGCATGACCTTGACCATCTGCCAAGATTTGAACTTCAACGTGGCGAGGTTTTTGTAAGAAACGTTCCATATAGACCGTGTCATCACCAAACCACATTTCAGCATCACGTTGAGCTGCTTGTACAGACTCAAGCAAAGTGTCGATGCGTTCAACAATACGCATACCACGACCACCACCACCAGAAGCGGCTTTAACAATCAGTGGGAAACCGATTTTCGCTGCTTCTTCTTTTGCATTGGCAGGTGTTACTGCGTGTTGAGAGCCTGGTACTGTGGGTACGCCAGCTTTACGCATTGCGGTAATTGCCGAAACTTTGTTACCCATTAAACGGATGTGTTCTGGGCGTGGACCAATAAAGATATAGCCCGAAGTTTCAACCATTTCTGCAAATTCAGCATTTTCAGACAAGAAGCCATAACCAGGGTGAATGGCATCTGCACCTGTAACTTCAGCAGCAGTTAATAATGCTGGAATATTAAGATAACTTTCGCTGGTTGTACCAGGACCGATACATACAGCTTCATCGACAAAACGCAAATGCATCAAGTCTTTGTCGGCGCTAGAATACACACCAACGGTTTTAATGCCTAAGGCTTTACAAGCGCGGGTGATTCGCAAGGCGATCTCACCACGGTTTGCAATCAGAACTTTTTGCAACATTGTGAGTCCCCGTAATTATGCGCGGTAACGGAATAACGGTTGACCAAACTCAATCACTTCGCCATTTTTTACCAAGATTTCTTCAATTACACCGCTTTGAGTTGCTTCAATTGGGTTCATGATTTTCATTGCTTCGATAATACCGAGTGTATCACCCGCAGAAACTGTTTGACCTACTTGAACAAATGGTGCTTCGCCTGGGCTTGACGCTGCATAGAACACGCCAACCATCGGTGCAGTTTCAACAACACCACGTGGTGCTTTTGCTTTTGGAGCAGCAGCTTCAGCAGCAGGTGCTGGCATTGCAGCAACGCCCATTTGGATTGGTGCAGGGCTACGGCGAGTTAAAGCAATCGATTGATCACCTTCTTTTACTTCAATCGCGTGAAGATCAGATTCAATCATCAAGTCGATGAGTTTTTTGATTTTACGAATATCCATGGTGTTCGTATTCCTTATGAAGATTAATGAGAAGGTTAAAGTTGAGAAATCGCATAATTGAGTGCAAAGTGATAGCCTTTCGCACCTAGGCCACAAATCACACCAACGGCTTTATCGCTGAGGTATGAGTGATGACGAAAGGCTTCACGGGCATGCACATTGGATAAATGCACTTCAATAAATGGAATATTGACCCCAAGCAGCGCATCACGTAATGCAACCGATGTATGTGTATATGCTGCTGGGTTAATAATGATAAATTGCACACCTTGTTCTTGTGCTAAATGAATACGGTCGACAATTGCGCCTTCATGGTTGCTTTGAAATGTATCTAAAGAGCAATCTAGTTGTTTGGCTTGTTCAATCAGGCTTTGATTAATGTCGTTTAAGGTGAGGTGCCCATATACTTCAGGTTCGCGCTTTCCTAGCAAATTTAAATTTGGTCCGTGAATGACCAAAATACGTGAAGTCATAGAGTGCGCTCCAGTCAGAAATTGCAATCATTTTTTGCAAGATCTTTACAAAGTTGGCGGGTTTTTGCTTTGAATTCTGTAATTATTTTGCAAGTTGTACTTATCTATACAGAATAAACAAATCAAATTATGCGTATATCTTGTAAATTTTTGGGAAAATTAACAATGTTAAAAAGTGCCATTTTGAAAACATAAAACTTGTATGTATCTTTAATTTTTTGGAATGTTTTGAACTCTTATGCTTGTTTACACTAACACTAAATAAAAACAATTGGAATGGTGGAATTTATAACAAAGTTAGGTTTTATGGTCACTTTTATTTTAAGCGATTTATAGGATTTTAAATAATTAAATATATGAATAAATTAAGTAAATTTTATAATTTTCAAGATTTTTAACACGATTTATTGAGCATGATGTTGACAAAATTAATCCCTTGATTAGGCGTAATAGCCTAAGTATTTTATTGAAAAAGACTTTGAGTCCTAAACAAAACTTGCAGAAAGTGTACTTTTGTCTGAACTAAATTGTCCTCATAAACTAAAAGGCATTGACCATTTTGTTCAGATTGAACGTATGTTGAGTGATAAAACAGCAGTGTAAGTGTTTATAGAATGTGCAATAAGTTGTTACATGTAGGATAGGTATCATTTTCATTATCTAAATAACTGATATTTGAATATGATTTTTAAATGATTTTCTCATGGATCTGGATTTAAGTACTTAAATAGAACCAAGCTTGGTAAGCCGTAAATGACTTACCGAGAGATGTATTTAGCGAACAGAAAATTTCTTGGCAAAGCTTACACAGCCAACTACCAGTAAACTGGTTAAAAACATTGACCAGCCGACAGATTCATGCAAAATAATTGCGGATAAACCCAGACCCAAAAAAGGCTGTAGTAATTGTAATTGCCCCACTGCAACGACACCGCCTGTGGCTAAGCCGTGATACCAAAAAATAAATCCAATAAACATGCTAAATAGAGACACATAAAGTAATCCTAAAGATGCGCTGAATGTGACATGACTAAAGCTCTGAGGGAAATAATAGATGCTGCCAAATAACATAAAGGGAAGTGTTAAGATCAGCGCCCAAGAAATAACATGTAAACCACCCAAATCTTTCGATAAACGACCACCTTCGGCATAACCTAGTCCACAAAGTAAAATCGCTGCCAGCATATACAAATCCGCAGAAATCGGGTGTTGTGTCTGCGGTGACATATAGATGAAAGCAATAATGCTACAACTGCCAAGCACTGCAAACAGCCAAAATTGATAAGGTGGTTTCTTTTCACCCAATAGGATGGCAAAAATAGCAGTTGCTAAAGGTAATAATCCAACGAATACAATTGAATAAGATGCACTCATTTGTTTGAGCGCTAATGCTGTAAATAAAGGAAAGCCCAATACGACCCCAATGGCGACCAGTATGAGTGATCTAAACTGAGTGATAGAGGGTAAACGCTGTTTAAAGCAAAGTACGGTACATAAAGCCAAGATACCCGCAATCAGTGCGCGGATTGACGTTAAAAACTCAGGGCTAAATCCGACAACAGCCAAACGTGTTGCAGGCAGCGAACCTGCAAAAATACACACGCCACAAAATCCACTTAACCAACCACGTGAAATATTCAACATTGAGAGACTCTCCATCCAATGATCTGAATGTATAAAATGAGAGGCTTGTTGAAACAGCCACAAAGCCATACAATTGAATAAAACTGTTAGGGTATAAAAATTACAACTGTTATGGATGAGTTAACTACATCGAGTAAAATTGAACGGGTAAAAGCCCATATTCATCAACAAATTGAAAACCGAATTTTGGTTGCAGGCTCGCGTTTGCCATCCCTCAGGCAACTTGCAGAGCAGTTGGATGTATCTATTTCAACGGTCATAGAAGCTTATGCGCGTTTGGTCACGGAGCAACGGATTGAGGCTAGAGCGGGGTCTGGTTATTTTGTCACTGGCATTCGTGCATCTTATGCCTTTACGGCAATCGCACCCCGTTTAGATCGTGATGTCGATCCATTATGGATTTCTCGGCAGTCTTTAGAGGCTGATGCAAGTCATTTAAAACCAGGCTGTGGTTGGCTTCCTGAACACTGGATGACAGAAGATCTGATTCGTAAGTCTTTACGAACTGTTTCACGATCAACAACATCGCATTTGGTGAGTTATGGTCAACCCTTGGGTTTTGCCGAGCTTCGACATTTAATTGCTCAGCGCATGCAGACCACTGGGGTAACGGCGCATCCTGATCAAATTTTATTGACCGATAGTGGTACACATGCCATTGATTTAGTTTGTCGACTTTTTCTCAATCCCAATGATGTTGTACTGATTGATGACCCTTGTTATTTTAATTTTCATGCTTTGCTAAAAACGCATCAGGTCAAAACCATTTCGATTCCTTGGACGGCGACAGGTCCAGATCTGGAACAGTTTCGAGAGGCTTTAGCACATAAACCGAGACTTTATATCACTAATTCAGGTATTCATAATCCAACGGGTGGTCAGTTGTCACTTGCAACAGCTTATCAAGTTCTGAAAATGGTCGAGCAAACCGATTTAATTATTGTGGAAGATGATATTTTTGCAGACTTTGAATATATGCCTGCACCACGCTATGCGGCATTGAACGGTTTTGCTCAGGTGATCCAAATTGGGAGTTTTTCTAAAACACTTTCTGCTTCAATGCGTTGTGGTTATATTGTGACGCAACAACAGTGGATTGAGCAATTGATTGATCTGAAAATTGCGACCAGTTTTAACAATAATCAGCTCAGTACAGAACTAATTTATCATGCATTAACCGACAATGCTTACCGAAAACATGTGGAGTGGTTAAAGCAGCAATTGGCATTGGCAATGAGTAAAACCATACAGAAATTGGCCCCTTTAGGCATTCGTCCTTGGCTGATTCCTCAATCGGGAATGTTCTTGTGGTGTCAGTTGCCAGAAGGGTATTCGGCACAGCAAATTTCTAAGCTGTGTTTGCAAGAAGGTATTATTTTAGCGCCTGGAAATGTGTTTAGTGTTCGCCAATCTGCTGACCAGTTTTTACGTTTCAATGTGGCGCAGTCAGCAGATCAACGGATTTATCAGGTATTGCAACGTGTGATGCAACAGCTTGGTTGATGCATGATTAACGTAAAAATAGAGGGAAAATCAGTTTTTGTAGCCATGTGCCATACGGTGGGTAGATCAGTTTCATCAAACTGAATTTTGGACGGACAAAGACGGACTTGGCATGGCTAAAAGTCAAGAAACCTTCATGTCCATGATAATGCCCAAGCCCTGAAGCCCCAATACCACCAAAAGGTAAGTCGTCCTGTGCAACGTGAACCAAGGTTTCATTTAAACAGACCCCACCGCTATGTGTGTGCTTGATAAAGTGCTGCTGCTCATTTTTGTCGTAACCAAAATAATACAGCGCTAATGGACGTGGACGCTGATTGATATAGTCGATCACTTCATCAATATGCCGATAAGTTAAAATTGGCAAAATCGAACCAAAAATTTCATTTTGCATCAGCAACATATCATCATGTACATTTTGTACCAGATAATGACCAAAATGCTGCTCGGTTGCAGGGTAAAGCGAGGTAATCTTTGCGCCTTGTGCTTGTGCATCATCTAAATAGCTTTGTAGACGATGGGTTTGACGTGCATTGATAATTTGACTGCAATCAGAATTGTGAGCGAGTTCTGGATAAAATTCCCGAATGACATTTTGATAGGTTTCAATAAAGCGATTGAGCAAGTCTTCGGGAACAAAAACATAATCAGGTGCGACACAGGTTTGCCCAGCATTGATGGCTTTGCCAAACGCAATTCGACGTACAGATTCTTCAAACGGCGCATCTTTACCTAAAATGCTTGGTGATTTACCACCTAACTCTAAAGTGACAGGGGTTAAGTGTTCCGATGCGGCTCGCATGACTTGTCGACCAATCGAGGTTGCACCTGTAAACAGTAAGTGATCGAAGGGCAGTGCTGAAAACTTGGCAGCGATGTGATGATCTCCAGTGATCACGCACACCAAATCTTCAGGGAAAACTTCAGCCAATATGGTTTTAAATAAAGCTGAGAAATTGGGGGTAAATTCACTCATTTTCAGCATCGCTCGATTGCCTGCGGCTAGGGCTTGGCAAAGTGGGCCAATCGCTAGAAACAAAGGGTAATTCCACGGCACAATGATGCCAACCACACCCAAAGGTTGATACAGCACATAAGCCTGAGCAGGTTGAAACAAAATACTGACTTGACGGCGATTCGGTTTCATCCATTTTTTAAGATGTTTCAGACTGTGCTGAATGCCCATAATGCTCGGCAGCATTTCCACCAGTTTGGTTTCATCGCTGCTGCGATGCCCAAAATCGGCAGAAATCGCAGCAATGATGGCATCTTGGTGTTTGAGCAATAAAGTTTTTAATTGTTTGAGTCGAGTGCGGCGTTGTTCTAGCGTTGGATATTGGGCGGTTAAAAAAGCCTTTTTTTGTTGTTGGAAAATATGATCAAGGTATTCTGCTGAATCGGTCATCGTGCCAAAAGTCTTGGAAAGTATCACTGCATACTAACTGAAAAAGTTGTGATATCGAATTGGATTTGTGAATCTTGAGTTTCCAGATAAATTCTATGAAGACTAATAAATGAGCGCAATTAAGCCCCTTCTTAGACTAAAGTTGCAAACTATTTTTTGTGTGCGCTAAAACAGCCAATTTTTTTGACTATCTTTATGATTATTAAAATGAATTATAAATTTTTAAATGATCACTTTAAAAGAAAAGTGAAATAAATTTCTATTTATATTGGTCAGACCAATATATAAAATATTTAGACCAATCTTGATCTTTTGGGTGTGAATAATTACTATTCGGCAACAAATTGATGTTTTTAAATAAAATTGGTATGACCAATTTAAAGCATTCAATGTTCATTTATAGATATCGCCGAAGCATTTCAAGGAGAAGAGAATGCTACAACAATGGCAACAAATTTATGATCCTATGGGTAATGTCTGGCTATCTAGCCTGATTGCCCTGATCCCTATTATTTTCTTTTTCCTTGCTTTGGCTGTATTTCGTCTGAAAGGCAGCGTAGCAGGAACAATTACTGTTGTTCTGGCATTGCTGGTATCGTTATTTGCATACCAAATGCCAACCAGTATGGCTTTTGCATCTATCGTTTATGGTTTCTTTTATGGGCTTTGGCCGATTTCTTGGATCATTATTGGTGCGGTGTTCCTCTACAAAGTTTCGGTAAAAACTGGGCAATTCGATGTAATTCGTTCAAGTATTCTGTCGATTACAGAAGATCAGCGTTTACAAATGCTTTTGGTGGGCTTTGCTTTTGGTACTTTCCTTGAAGGTGCTGCGGGCTTTGGTGCGCCAGTGGCTATTACTGCTGCATTGTTGGTAGGGCTTGGCTTTAAACCATTGTATGCCGCAGGTTTGTGCCTGATTGTGAATACTGCGCCTGTGGCATTTGGTGCGATGGGGATTCCAATTATTGTGGCGGGTCAGGTTTCAGGTGTTGAAACTCATGCCATTAGCCAAATGGTCGGTCGTCAATTACCATTTGTTGTGCCGATTGTTCTGATCTGGATTATGGCGATTATGGATGGCTGGCGTGGTGTGAAAGAAACATGGCCTGCGATCTTGGTCGGTGGTGGTGCATTTGCTTTAGCGCAATACCTGACTTCAAACTTTGTTGGCCCAGAACTTCCAGACATTACTGCAGCAATTGCATCTTTGGTAAGCTTAACTCTTCTACTTAAATTCTGGAAACCAAAACATATTTTCCGTTTCTCGAATGAAGATGGTGTGGTTGATAACACAATTTTAGAACAGCAAAAGCAAAAACATACTGCGGGTCAAATCTTTAAAGCTTGGTCTCCATTTATGATTTTGACCGCAATGGTCACATTGTGGAGCATCAAGCCATTCAAGAGCTTGTTTGCCAAAGATGGTGCATTACATGATTGGGTAATTGCCATCAAAGTCCCATATTTGCATCAATTGGTACAAAAAATGCCACCAGTGGTAGGCAAACCGACTGATTATGATGCGATCTTTAAATTTGACTGGTTCTCTGCGACAGGTACAGCAATCATTTTTGCAGCGATCATTTCGATTGTTGTATTGAAAATGCGTCCTGCTGCGGCAGTGGCAACTTTTGCTGAAACCGTGAAAGAGTTAAAAACACCGATCTATTCGATTGGCATGGTACTTTCATTTGCCTTCATTGCGAACTACTCAGGCATGTCAGCAACATTGGCATTGGCTTTGGCGCATACTGGTCAAGCATTTACCTTCTTCTCGCCATTCTTAGGTTGGATGGGTGTGTTCTTGACAGGTTCAGATACTTCTGCAAATGCCTTGTTCAGTGCATTGCAAGCGACTACCGCACATCAAATTGGCGTGCCAGACGTATTGCTTGTTGCTGCAAACACTTCAGGTGGTGTAACAGGTAAGATGATTTCACCGCAATCAATCGCCATTGCGTGTGCTGCGGTCGGTTTGGTGGGTAAAGAATCTGATTTATTCCGTTTCACTGTGAAGCACAGTATCGCATTTACTGTGATGATTGGTATTATCATTACCCTTCAAGCCTATGTTTTTCCATGGATGATTCCATGAGTTGCAGATTGACCGAAGGGAAGTAAGATGAAAATAGCCGATCGTGTAGTACAAAGCCTGTATGACCTGATAGAAAAACAGAGTATGCAGGTGGGTGATCGGCTACCTTCAGAACGTCAACTGTGTGAACAACTCAGTGTTTCACGCTCTTCATTGCGTGAAGCACTGCAAAAACTCTCAAGTCAAGGGGTGATCGCAAGTCGTGTAGGTGCTGGAACCTATTTGGCAAAACGCCCTCAAAGTGATTGGTCTGACCAATTTATTATTCAGCCGCTCAGTGATCTGATTGATCAAGACCCGCTATATCGTTTCGATGTTCAGGAAGCACGCCTGATTTTAGAAGGTGGAACAGCTTGGTATGCAGCGCAGCGTTCAACTGAAGAAGATCGTGCCAAGATTCATCATTATTATGATCAGGTGTTACATTTCCAGTCGATTGGTGATGCAGATAAAGCCTCAGCATCCGATGCTAACTTTCATTTGGCGATTGCTGAAGCCTCTCACAATATTGTATTGACGCAAATGATGCGGAGTCTGTTTGACTTATTGCAATACAACGTCGTTTTGGGTCGTAAAAAGATTTATACCGATCCTCACCAATTTGGACAATTACACTTGCAGCACTTTCAGGTGATGGATGCCATTGATAAACAAGATCCTGAGTTGGCACGTTCATCGGTGTGTGGGCATATCGAATTTATTATTCAACAGGTGCGTGCGATTGACGAAGCAGAAGCTCGTCTAAAACGCTCATCTCGCTTAAAAAGGATCGATTTAAAATGATCATTTCTTCCTCAAATGACTACCGCGAAGCGGCACGACGTCGTTTGCCGCCATTTTTGTTCCACTATATCGATGGTGGGGCTTATGCAGAATATACTTTAAAGCGAAACGTCGAAGATTTATCTCAAATTGCACTGCGTCAGCGTGTACTCAATGATATGTCTCAACTGAGTCTTGAAACCAAGATTTTTGATGAAACATTATCGATGCCTGTGGCGTTGTCACCTGTGGGTTTGACAGGCATGTATGCCCGCCGTGGTGAAGTGCAAGCTGCAGTTGCTGCCGATAAAAAAGGCATTCCATTTACCTTATCAACAGTTTCTGTTTGCCCGATTGAAGAAGTTACCCCAGCGATTCAACGCCCAATGTGGTTTCAGTTGTATGTACTGCGTGACCGTGGCTTTATGAAAAATGCTTTGGAACGTGCTAAAGCGGCAGGTTGCTCAACATTGGTCTTTACGGTGGATATGCCCGTACCAGGGGCGCGTTACCGTGATGCTCATTCGGGTATGAGTGGGCCAAATGCAGCGATGCGCCGTTATTTACAGTCTTTTGCACATCCACATTGGGCATGGAATGTCGGCTTGCTTGGTCGTCCGCATGACTTAGGTAATATCTCTAAATATTTGGGTAAACCAACAGGTCTGGAAGATTATATTGGCTGGTTAGGTGCAAACTTTGACCCATCTATTTCATGGAAAGATCTAGAGTGGATTCGTGATTTCTGGGATGGCCCAATGGTGATTAAAGGCATTTTAGACCCAGAAGATGCCAAAGATGCGGTACGTTTTGGTGCAGATGGGATTGTGGTCTCCAATCATGGTGGTCGTCAGCTCGATGGCGTGCTTTCGACAACACGTGCTTTACCTGCGATTGCAGATGCCGTGAAAGGTGATTTAAAAATTTTGGTGGATTCAGGTATTCGTAATGGCTTGGATGTCGTACGTATGCTAGCCATGGGTGCCGATCTGTGTATGTTAGGACGTGCATTTGTCTATGCACTCGGCGCAGAAGGTGGGCAGGGTGTATCTAACTTACTGGAACTGATTGACAAGGAAATGCGAGTCGCAATGACCTTAACGGGTGCGAAAACCATTCAAGACATCAATTCAGATTGCCTTGTGAATTTAGACCGTCTAGCAAAATAAGAGAATACTTATGTCACACGCAAATCACGCTCAAACGATTCAGCAGTTAAAAAAAATCGTGGGTGAACAACATGTCCTGACTGATGATCAGCATACGCGTTTGTATCGTCAAGGACGCCGTTTCGGTGAAGGTAAAGTTTTAGCAGTGGTTGTGCCAGCAAATTTGTTGGAGCAATGGCAGGTCTTACAAGCTGCGGTAGATGCGGATTGTATCGTGATTATGCAGGCTGCCAATACAGGTTTAACAGGTGGCTCAACACCGTATGGCGATGACTATGATCGTCCTGTGGTGTTAATCAGCACACGTCGCTTGGCGGGTATCCAAGTCATTAATGACGGTAAGCAAGTGATTTGTTTACCAGGTGCTACACTGGATGCTCTTGAGCGTGAATTGGCGCAATATAACCGTGAACCACATTCTGTGATTGGTTCATCATGTATTGGTGCATCAGTTTTGGGTGGTGTATGTAATAACTCGGGTGGGGCTTTGGTACGCCGTGGGCCTGCTTATACTGAGTTGGCACTTTATGCGCGTGTGACAGAGCAGGGCAAGCTTGAGTTGGTCAACCATCTAGGTATCAACTTGGGTCAAACCCCTGAAGAAATTTTGACACGCCTGCAGCAAAATCAATATCAATCGGGTGATGTCGAGAATTCGGAACATCGCTGTGCGTCAGATCATCATTATGCCCATGATGTTTGTCAGGTCGATGAAGCAACACCTGCACGTTTTAATGCTGATCCAAGTCGCTTGTTTGAGGCTTCAGGCTCGGCAGGTAAAGTGTGTATTTTTGCAGTACGTCTAGACACCTTTGAAAAAATCAAAAGTCAGGTGTTTTATGTAGGTTCAAATTCCATTAATGATTTGACAGCAATTCGTCGTTTCTTGTTGCAAGATTTACCTCGCATTCCGATTGCAGGTGAATATATTCACCGAGTGGCGTATGACATCGGTGCTGAGTACGGTAAAGATACCTTTGTCTTTATTGAGAAGTTTGGTACAGCCAAAGTGCCACAAGCCTTTGCCATGAAAGATAAGGTGGATGGTTTCTTGGAAAAATTTGGGATACGTGGCTTGACCGATAAGGTCTTGCAAATCATGACTCATTTGTTGCCAAATCATTTGCCGAAACGTATGAACCAGTTCCGTGATTTATACGAGCATCATTTGATCTTGCGTATTGAAGATCAGGATGTGGCTCAGGTTCAGCAGTTTTTGGCAGGTTACTTTGCTGAGCATCGTGAAACTGGTAACTACTTCTTATGTGATGCCGATGAAGGGCGTAAAGCATTCTTGCACCGTTTTGCGGTTGCGGGTGCTGCGATTCGTTATCGGGATACCCATCGTAGCGAAGTCGAAGACATTGTGCCATTGGACATTGCGTTACGCCGTAATGACCGTGATTGGCTAGAAACCTTACCGAAAGAGATAGATGAGAAAATTATCCATAAACTTTATTATGGGCATTTCTTATGCCATGTGTTCCATCAAGACTATATCGTGAAAAAAGGCGTTGATACTTTAGATATGGAACATCAGATGTGGAAACTGCTCGACCATCGGGGTGCTGAGTATCCAGCAGAGCATAATGTCGGACATTTATATGTCGCTAAGCCTGCCTTGAAACAGCATTATCAGAAGCTTGATCCAACCAATAGCTTCAATGTCGGGATTGGACAGACTTCTAAGTTAAAATATTGGAAGTCTAAGAATTCATAATTGCTTTAGAGAAAAAATCCAGTCACATTGACTGGATTTTTTATGATAATTGATAGAGCTTATGGTTTTTTTAGATAGCCTGCTTCCGTAGATTTTGGAAATTGTTTCAGCAGTTGTTGTCGATAAAGGTTGGCAGAAACATTGTTATGATCAACATTTTTAGCAATGCTATAAAGTTGATATAAAGCACGAGGCGCCTTGGCTGACTGAGGGAATTGTTTAAACACAATTTCATAGTTCTTTTTAGCATTATTATAATTGGCAGGTTCTATTGCCAAATAAAATTCAGCGAGCCAAAAGTGTGCATTGCCAATATAAATGCTGTCTGGGTAATTCTTAATAAAATCCTGCATGGGTTTGATGGCTTGCTTAGCACCACCTTGTTTGTAGGCATCGAGTGCTAAGGTATAAGCATCCTTTTCACTCAGCGGCTTTTTTGCTGGGGGTACTCCTGCATCTGTTGTTGGTTTGGCTACAGGAGGAGGAGTTGTAGATGTGCTGTTTGGTGCTGTTGAGTTGTTGCTTGGAGTTGCATCTGATGCACTACTATCGTCACTGGTGGCATCTTCTGAAGCTCCTGAACCATCATCTCCATCGACTTTTTGTTGAAGGAGTTGTAAACGCTGGTCTAAGTCATTGTAATGATTGTCTAGGTCTTGGCGCTGCTGATCAATCGTATGTTGTTGCTCTTCAATCATGCCTCGCATACTACGTACCTGATTTTCAAGTTGATCAATACGCTGCATGAGTTCCCAGTTCACATTGGTAGGAACATTGCTACTTGAAGAATTCGTTGTTGTCATATTGGTTGAGCCGCTACTATTATTTTGACTCAATGAAACATTTTCAATCGGTGCAGCCAAGACTGCAGCGGTAGTGGTGGCTGCTAGCAGGGCACATGCTAACTTTTTAAGCTTCATATGAAGAACCTGAATAAATCAAAATAAGAAGGCAAAGCAAAAATGCTTGCTAAGATTTTAGCGTTTATTTATCAATTTTACTGGATTTAAAGCAAGCAAGCTTTACAATTTTTCAGCATTTCTTTGTGAGAGATTCAAGAGACACATCATTTTTGGCTAAAATAAAAAACAATATGATTCTTTAATAATCAAACGGTTCGGATTTTGTGGAAATTGACTGATTTTATATTGCATGTTAATTAAAAATCTCTATACTTGTCGTTGTAATGGTAGCCCTGCTGGTAGCCTCGCAATTATACTCTGTGAACCCCGCCAGGACCGGAAGGTAGCAACGGTAACAGATCTATGATGTGCCGAAGTTTCGCTAGTAGGGCTGCCACCATTATTCTTCTTGTACACTTCTTCGTACAGCTTTCAAGATCACATCCATATCATATCCTCGATATTGCAAAAAGCGAATTTGCTTTGCTTGTAATTTTGGATCTTTTTCGACTTGAGTTCCATATTTTTTTACTTTAAGCCGATAAGCATGTTCTAACCAATCAGTTTCTTGTACTTGTTCTTGTATATAGTCTTGATCGACCTCTTTTTGCTGTAAAGTTTGATAAATACGTCGTGGGCCTTTGCCTTTGCGTATTTGGCTAGACAGGACTTGCTCAGCAACACGTTGATCACTTTGATACTGATATTGACTGAGTTCTTCAATCAGTTGCTCAACTTCATTGTTGTCTTCGGCATACTGATTCAGTTTAGTTCTTAATTCAGCTTTGGAGTATTCGCGTTTACACAACAAAGCATAGGCATAGCTACGTAGACGGGCGCCTTTCATGGTTTTTTGTGGCGGATGATCTGGGTTGAAATTGCGCATTTAAGGATTCCATAAAAATCAAAAAACGCCCCGTAGGGCGTTTTAGTGGAGTTTATATTAACTTTCTAAAAATTCAGCAGGTTCTTCATTCTCTTGATTTGAAGCTGCATTTGAAGTTGTTAATAATTGTTCACGAATCATGCGTTCAACTTCTTGAGCCATGGCAGTATTTTCTTCTAAATAGCGAATGACGTTATTTTTACCTTGACCAATTTTACTGCCCTGATACGAATACCAAGCTCCTGCTTTTTGTACAATTTCTTGTTGAACAGCAAGATCAACGAGTTCACCTAACTGGTTTACACCTTTGCCATATAAAATTTGGAAAAGTGCTTCTTTAAATGGAGGCGCCATTTTGTTTTTGACGACTTTGACTTTGGTTTCTGAGCCAATGATTTCATCGCCTTCTTTGACTTGTCCAACACGGCGAATGTCTAGGCGTACAGAAGCATAGAATTTCAGTGCATTACCACCTGTTGTGGTTTCTGGGCTACCAAACATCACGCCAATCTTCATACGAATTTGGTTAATGAAGATCACCATACAGTTAGAGCGTTTCGCATTACCAGTGATTTTACGTAAGGCTTGGCTCATTAGACGTGCTTGTAAGCCCATATGAGAGTCGCCCATTTCACCTTCAATTTCAGCACGTGGTGTCAGTGCTGCAACCGAATCGACAACAATCAGGTCGATTGCGCCTGAACGGACGAGCATATCTGCAATTTCAAGAGCTTGTTCACCATGATCAGGTTGGGAGACTAAGAGGTTGTCAATGTCTACACCAAGCTTACGGGCATATTGTGGATCTAAAGCATGTTCTGCATCGATAAAGGCACAGGTACCGCCAGCGCGTTGACATTGGGCAATCGCTTGTAAGGTCATGGTGGTTTTACCTGATGATTCAGGACCGTAAATTTCGATGATTCGCCCTTTCGGTAAACCACCAATTCCTAGGGCAATATCTAAAGTCAGTGAACCTGTTGAAATGGCTTCGACAGCTTGTACGGTATTGTCACCAAGGCGCATTACGGTATTTTTACCGAATTGTTTTTCAATTTGACTTAAAGCGGCATTGAGCGCTTTGCTTTTATTCTCATCCATCTCACAACCTCAAAAACGATGTAAATGTGTCACTATACTCAAAGTGGATGTCTAGGTTTGTTGCATGTCCACGATGT
Organism: Acinetobacter sp. ME22; assembly: GCF_022012315.1. Classification (NCBI taxonomy): domain Bacteria; kingdom Pseudomonadati; phylum Pseudomonadota; class Gammaproteobacteria; order Moraxellales; family Moraxellaceae; genus Acinetobacter; species Acinetobacter sp. ME22. The sequence goes on along the minus strand of NZ_JAKLTL010000001.1, from coordinate 365,017 downwards.
TCATAGTGACAGAATTGATTTCGATTAGCTATATAAAATTGCTGTTCTGCGACATGATATGTCGTGCTAAGCATCATCATGATATGACCAATATTCAGCATACTGTTGGTCGTTTTCTTGTTTAAATTTGCCAATTTGGCGTCGATCTTTTTTGCTTGGTCGATACTCAGGTCTTGCTAGGTTATTCATTTTTCGTTGTGTTGCAATCAGTTCCCGACGAGCGACACTGACCACGGTTTCTTCATAGAGTTGTTGTGCAATGGGGGCGGGGCCGCGTGTTTCTGTTAGCCCAATAATCATGACCGTTTTTTTATCAAAACCTTGCTGAATGGTGAGCTCCATACCTGCCCGAATTTCTTTGGAAACTTTTACCCGTTCACCTTGATGGTGGACTTTTCCGCCCTCAATCGCAGCTTTGGCTAGAGAGCGAGTTTTAAAGAAACGAGCGACCCATAGCCATTTGTCAACACGCATATGATCAGCAGGAGGGGTGTCATGCTGTTTTGTCATGGATATCCTTATATGGTCTATTCAATGAAAGTAACTCCAGTAGGTCGGTGAGTTCTTCAACCACTGGATAATCTAGTTTAGCACTATCTCGTGCAGGCTCAAGGCTAGAGGGCTGGGCAATGGTATAAAGCTGCTGAATTCCAAAGCGTTTAGCGCTATCAAGAACACGAGCAGTATCATCAATAAATACAGACTGTTTAGGGTCAAATGGGTAACGTTGTTGTAGTGTTGTCCAAAATTCTGGATGTTCTTTTGGATATCCAATACTTTCACTGCTAATAATCTGTTCAAAATATTTGCTCAGACCTGTCATTTGCATTTTTAGAGCTAGGCTTGCAATGTCGGCATTGGTTACAATCCAACACTGTTGTTTATGTTGCTTTAAGGCACGTAGCAGTTCATGACAGCCTGATCTCGCTTGAATTTTATGGCGAAATTGATGCTGAAGTTGTAGTACATCGCTACCTACGATTTCTGACCAAAATTTTGAAGAATACCATTGTAAGGTGTGCTGATGTTTTTGGTAAAACTGGAAAAGCTTTTCTTGGCTATCTGCGAGTGAGCATTGATGTTGGTGTGCATAATGCTGAGGTAGATGTTCATTCCATATAAATTGGTCAAATGCTAAATCTAACAGTGTTCCATCCATGTCGAACATGACGATAGTTTCGTTCATTTAAGGTTCCTTAAAACTTTTCAAAGTTCAATTTCTCTCCATAAAAACTTCTTTAGTTTTTGAATAATAAGAGTATTTGCTTAAAACTTAACTCTCAAAATATTTCAAAGTTCAACTAAGAAATTCATGTACCAAATATTTTTGTGTACATATTTATGTACATATTTAAGCAGATATATTGATGGATTAGAATTGTATATCACTTCAATATTTCAAAATTACTATGGCACTTAGTGACGCTTGGTTAAAGTCTAATAACGGAAAATTACGAGATAAAGTAGAGGTTGTTGCTGATAGAGACTCCTTGTCTGTCAGAATTTCTCCAAAAGGCAAAATTGTTTTTCAGTATCGCTATCGCTTCAATGGGAAGGCAAAACGGATTGATGTGGGCACATATCCATTAATGAGTCTGAAAGATGCTAGAAACCAGATCATTAACTATCAGACTGAGCTGGATCAGGGTAAAGATCCTTTGCAGCTCAAACTTAAGGAAGAAGTAACATATATTGCCCAGCCTACAGTGAAGCAGATTAGTGATGAATGGTTTGCTGTTATCGCTAAAGATAAAGTATCGGTTGAAGGGGATAAACGTGCATTTGAAATACATGTTTATCCCAGATTAGGTAAAAGAATTTGTGATGAAGTCACACTCCAAGAGTGGTCCAAATTGCTTTTCACAATTGCAGGCTATGCAAAAACCGTATCAGTCAAAATTTTAGGCAATCTTAAAATGATTATGAGATGGGGCTCAATACATGGAAAGCTCAAGTACACAACTTTGCAGCACCTAAGAGCCGTGGATCTGAATGTTAAGAAAAATGTAGGGACTCGATATCTAACTGAACAAGAGATCTTTTGGGTTGTTCACTCAATGATGCAATCAAAACTGACTCCAAAAAATAAGGCACTGTACTTACTACTATTGATCTTTGGTTGTCGTGTAAGTGAATTACGTACCGCAAGGAAATCTGATTTTGACTTTCTTCGACATATTTGGACGATCCCTCCAGAGCAGCATAAAACAGGGCATCGTTCAAGAAAGGCAATCATTCGACCACTGATTCCTCAGGTTGAAGAATTATTAAAGCAAGTCTTTGCTTTATCTCCAAAGGATTGCTTATATGCCTTTCCAGAGATGAGGGCTGATAGATATGGGATGGTTAAGAAAGGCTTTCAAACTACGATACCGCCATACATCACGGAGAAAGTTAAAGAGTTCTTTGGAGTATCAATGCCTGATTGGGTCACACATGATTTAAGACGAACAATGAGAACGCATATCGCTGAATTTGCACCTCCACATATATGTGAAATCATGCTTGGTCATGCTTTACCGCAAATTTGGGGAACTTATGACCTGAATGAGTATGTAGAACCTCAGGCAAAAGCTTATGCTAAGTGGTTTGATAAGCTTTGTGCCATTCTGAGTGATTATGATCGATTTGATAATGGCTCAATGCCAAGGGAGTCAATAAAACCATTTCTTGATTCCCAATCAGCAACCGCTTTAATCCCATAAAGATTAGTCGCTCTTCCATGACCCCTGAACATAGGTTCAGGGAAAGGATCTCTGTTGCGATTTCGCATATTGATTAATGTACCTTTAGTTATTTGGTACCTTTCTAAAATTTCCGAAGTTGAGATATATATCGCCATACATGAGCTCTTTGTAAATTTAGTTTCGACTATGGGGAATGAATCACTAATTCTTTTTTTGAGCAAAAATATGCACATAAATTTAAAATTCTTAAGTAAAAGTGCAAATATCTGCTCAAGTGTTTAGTTGAACTGATTTTTAAGTGCAGCTTGAGTAACGTGCTCAGCCAGTAAGTACCCTTTATCAACAATGTCACAGAGACGCTGATACTGTTGCTGATCTAGAGCATGCTCCTGGCAAAATGCCTTTAACTCAGATTCAATTTCTTGGCTGAGTTTTTGAGGGATGGCCATACTCATTACTTAACCCTCAATACTTTCTGTACGACTCATTTGAACGCCCAGGATCTTACTGCCCTGTGTTCTCCAAACCACTGTCTCTAGGCCAAATGCACCTTTAAGAAGATCGTCAATTTGATCTTTATCTAAAAAGAGATTGTGTGTTTTAAAAGTTGTTGTCTTGATTAGCGATTTACAGCTTTCTAGCGAAGGAATAGCAACTTGCTCAGGTTGCATGTTTGATGGCATATCTTCATTTTTTTGCATGAAAATTTCACCTTCAGGCAATTTATATTCACTTTTAGGTGATTTGCATTCATTTTTTACGGGTAAATATTCATTTTCACGTGGTTTATATTCAGGGTTAGACGGATCAAAATATTTCTGAATAATGTTCTGGTATTTACCGCCAAGGCTATCAATAAATTCACCAGCAGCTTTAGCATCCTCAATACTGTCACTGTGCTTTTTAACAACGCATGCAAATGAAATAATTTCTTCTATAGAGTCCCCAACAAGATCAACCATCATTCCATGTGACAATCCGTCATGCTGTTTAATAACGGCATAAAGACGATCTTCTCTTTTTGCCAGTGCCTTGATTTCATGTGAAGTGAAGCGACCACTAACTTTCGTTGATGGTGGATTAACAGTAGCTCTTTTTACAACTTTCATTTTGGGATCTCTTACAGGTTTCGGCGCTTCTTCCTCAGAATTCATATTTTCGGAAGCAGCCTTGCTTTCTAAAGGCAATTTCTTTTTTTCACTTAAAGACAGCTTATAAACGCCGTTTTCTTCCTCTAAATTTAGGGTAGGAATAATCTGTTTAAGCGTTTTTTGGCTTAGGCGACAGACAGTCATTAGCTGGGAAATAGTTAGGCCAAATGGATCAGCATTTAAAGCCTGTAAAACCTTATTTTTGGCTTTATCAAAGTCTGATGCTGCATTATGATTTTTTAACTCTCTAGCCGAGTTCATGTGCTATATCCTCCAAATAATGGGATACAGGAATTCCTGTATCCCATATTTGTTAATCTTTGAGTTCAGCCAGTCGGCTGTCATACGCATCATTGATGCGCTTGTCATTTGCTCTTGTTACGTCTGGGTCGGTGATGATTACAACTAGCTCATCGACAGATTTAGCATGTTGAATCTTTAGGATCATTGAATCTACAAAAGGTAGGTTCTCAGACTGATTGGCTTCAAACATGTTCTGTTGACTAAATAAAGTTTTGCGCTGTGCGTATAGATTCGTAACAGCCTGAAAATCTTGAGTAGTTAGCCTAGATTTATAACCGCTAATCGTATTAGCCACAGTCGTTTCCAAATAACCAAGATCGTTTGCATCTTTGATCATTTTTTCAATGCCGTCTCGAGACGATCTGCTTTTGATTTCATTAATAGGTTGCTGTGCTGTAGCTTCTTGTTCAAATTTTGCTGCACATTGATGTACAACTTCATGTAGGTAAAATTTATGTTGATCGGTCAGGCGATTATCACTTTCAAATTGACCAACAAAATCATTAACTTCAATTAAAGATTGGGCTTTATGCAGTTCAGCACTATATTGCTTACGAACTTCATCTGAGCTTTTTTGTGGAGCAGAAACTTCTCTAGCTGGAGAGTGAGAGGTGGTTTCGCTAACTGTTGATTCTTCAACAGCAACCTGATCAGCTTGAGTGTTGGCTTTACGTGTACGTGTCTTTTTGGTTGTACTCTGAGGGTCTTTTTCATCCTCAACAACCGTAGTTGTTTTGGTTATATTCACTCGTTGTGCTTTAACCATGTGTACCAAAGCTTTACGCTGATTAAGATCAACAACCTCTAGTACTTCTTCTTCAATAAAATCAAGTTGATCTAGTGTTTTACAACGCAATATCTGATTTTTTAAGCGATGGTAATCATCTTGAGAGTTAACATTTGCAACAGATAATGCTTGAGATTGTTCTTCTACCGCTTGCTGAGGTTGAACCTCATTATTCACGCGCTGGTCTAAATCTTGAGGCTGAACGTCCGATGATGAATCATCAGATCCGTTGTCTACCGTAATAAAATCACCATCAATGGTGATACCTTTGCCTTGCTCATTGGCACTAGAAACATCAAGCGCCGTAGATAGCTCAATTGATTGAGGCATGTATTTCAAAACTTGAAGCAAAGCAACTTTCTTTGCATACGCCTCAAAGTGTTTTTTACTGTAGTGGTTTGGTTGAAGTGCTGCTACTACAGTTTTTTTGAAATGTGCGTGAACCTTTCGGATTGGCCACACTTCAATAACAGGCATTTCCGAGTCTTTAACACGACCAATAGCATAAACATGGGTTAGTTTTTCTTCATCAAATTCACCACACGGACGATGATGGCAATATGGAGAGTCACCCAGCATGTAATCGAAATAATCGCCTTCATATACCGCACCCGTCCAAACGGATGCACGACCACCACGTTGTGCTAGATCAACAAGTCCTTTCCAACCGGGAACAAATGTACATTTGCCTCTGTATGGAATTAAATAGCCTTGACCATTTACACCAGGTTCTAACCCAAGTTGAGAGGCAATGATGATGCTGGCAAAAATAGAGTTTTGATCGCATTGTTGCAGATCCTTGTTTTGGCTGAATGCTGTTAAAGTTAAACGCACCATACGATCAGCATTAAGATGTTTTGGCAAAGCTAATTCCAATTGAGCTTTGTGCTTTTGAATAAACTGGTTAAGACGGGCAGTTGGAGTAACTTGATTGGTGTGTTGTTGTTCAGTATTCATAATTATTATCCAAAAAATTAGTTAAATTCGTGTTGTAGTGCTTGTTTCAGCATGTATGACGGTAGATTGATTTCTTCCAGTTCTTTGGAGTAACCATCCCACTCCTGTAGTACAAGCGACTCGTTAAGCAGCTCTTTAGCGCGGTAATAGCGTTGTTCACCAACCGATAGAAACAGGCTTGAAGCTTTGTACTGTTTGACGTTGAATGGAGCGGTATTTTCGGCAACCAAGAAAATGAAGTCGGGCTTATTTTCGGTACCATAAACTTGCTGAAATCCTTCGCGGTACATGGCCGCAGAAAGGTCGTAGGCAAAGTTGCCGCATTGTCTTTGAAATGCGATAGCACGTGCATCACTGGTGGTTTTTAGGTCAAGGATTAGACCATTGGGGAAAGCAGAGCAGGGCACAACATGCCAGTCGGGGCGTACACGTAGCTCTAAACAAAAGATAGGGTCTGTAAAAAAGAAACTTGCCTCAGCCATACCGTAGTTATTTTGCATAACGCCGTACATGCTCAAGGTTTGAAGGTTCTTAACGATACGTTTAGCGCCTTGTACTTGTTCTTCTGTGACTAGGGTTTTACCTTCATTGGATTGTTCCCACGCTGCAGCTTCCTCTTTACCAGCTTTAGTACGGCGATCAAACACAGGAGCAATCACAAACTCATTTAAAAATTGCTCAGGCTCAAGAAAAAGGGTATGTGCCAGTGTGCCAAAGTCCATACAGGCTTTACGCTCTTTCTCATGTTCTTTGGCAATATTGTATGAGTAGAAGTGAGCCGCAGAACGGATCATATCTTTAAGCTGGCTAGAACTATACTCAGGACGAGCATGGTATTGAGCATTACTCATACCTTCTACAATGTTGAGTGCAATTGGTGCTGGAGCAAGTGTTGGGTCAAAATAAGCATTCATTGCCTTATCTCCCAAACAAGCTATAGATCACAAAAGTAATCACGGCGTAACAGATCGTACCGATGGCAGCAAACAATGCAAATTCTTTCGCGTTGACTAACGCAATTTTGATACGACTAGGGCGTTGTTCTTGAGCTGTTGGCTCACGATATAACAGTTCGGTTGTTTGACTTTTGTTAGAGTCGAATTTTGGGGTTTGACTGTGTGATACGCGTTGAGACATAATGACCTCGCAAAGTTATTTGTAAAGCCCTGTGTCCGCCAAGATCTCAGGGCTTTTTTGTTGCTTGTGATCAAATATTAGCATACTAATATAAACAGTCAATAATTTACTTATATTTTATTAGTTTTCTAATCTAATACTATCAAAGATAAAAGCCTCACAAATGTGAGGCTTTCAAAGTAAGGATAATTACCGATGATCAAGTAGGGCTAAAAAGGAATTATATCTAGGTGATCCTCTCATACGCTCATGACCTGGTTGTAATGAGTGGCATCCAATACAAAGTACTTGTAGGTTATTCTCAGTATTATTGAATTTTTGACGATCAATATGGTGTACATCTAAAAACTGATGATAATTAGGATGAGATAGATCAATCTGGCACAATGAACACTGCCAGTTTGCTTTTATTCGAGTTTGTTTACTGATAGATGACCAATTAGTCGGATACTTATTACTCTGAGCCTGATAAAAGGGCGTAGCTCTCTCTATAAATAAAGAAACTATATATGTCCTGAAAAATTCCTCAATATTAAATTCTTCTACTGCTTTTGCTTTGTCCGTAGATGAACTCACGTTATAGGAGCCAAATCCTTTATAATTAATACAAAGCAAACAGTTTTGACATACTTTAAGCTCTTTAACTTGTTTACCTTTTTTAATGCCTATAGATGACCCAACGTAATCAACATCAAATAGCCCATCTACACGATGAGTTTCAACATAACGGTTAAAGCCTTTGTTTTTTCGTTGATCGATTAGTGTCTTGCAGTTAGCAAAATGGAATTTTGGTTCATAGTCACTAAAACTAAAAATATGAATTAAAACTAAATCTCGTCGACCATCAGGATATTCTTTATATAAAAGATTTGATTTAGAAATTTTAACATCTGATTTTGATAATGCTTTAATTACGATGTCTTGAGGAATAGCTAACGATGGCGTATTTCCATATTTAGCAAAATAGCCATCTGGTATTTTTAATTCTTGCCTTAACTTTTTAATTTTCTCATCAAAATTGAAGTCAGGTAGTTCAATACTCATTATTGTGTCACCTTAAACATCTCATTTAATCGATTATCAGCATTAGTTTTAATTCTAATTTCAACACGTTGGGATGCTATCGCGTTTTCACTACCATCTTTATTAAGAATAGGATGTGATGAGGATAATCCATTTGCTGTAACATGCTTTTTTAGCCAATCTTTATGATGAATATTTGGCATAGTAAGTACGTGTTCTAGTACAGTTTGAGTTCGAGCTTGAGATAATTGCATGTTTGCAAAATATGCATTTTCTGAAGTAAGCCCTTGTCCCCATCTACTTGATGTGTGACCTTCAATACGTATTTCTTCAATACTATTTTTGAATTTATCGGAGTAAATAATATTAAGGTATCTTGGGAAGAAATCATTTAAAATTGAAACAAATTTTGGCTTTAATACAGACTCGCCTGTGTCAAATAAAACATCTGGAGAGTTAAAGCGTACTACAAGTGCTTGTGGATCACATTCAGCATGCCATTCGCTTAAATTTTTCGCAAATTCACCACATAATGTTCTTCCTAGATTATTTTTAACATCTTGATAATCATTAGCAATGTGATTAATTCGAGACATATAAAGAATGGCAATGAGCATAAATATCATCATCAAACCAGTCATTAGGTCAGCTAGGGGTATCCAATGGCTTTCATCCGATTCAGCTTTATTTTTAAAAAACATTTGATTACCTATTGTTTCCATTGACAGTTTTATAGGTATTAATTAAAGATTCATTTAATGATTTATGGTCTTTAATCATCTGTTCCATAAGTGTTGCTGCATTTTTCCCAAGAGATTCAATAGATACACTAATGGCTTTTTCAATACCAGCGGTTAGAATTTCAGTTTGGCTTGCTGTTTTAGCAATTGAGCTATCAATAGTTTCATTAAATTTTTGTGATGACTTAGAAATCTGTTCGCTAATATTTATAATTTTATGCTCAATTTCAGGTATTTCTTTTGATGTTACTGTCACCAAGCTATTAAGATCCGTGAGTAGAGACTTTAGTGCATACAATTGCTCTTGAAATAAATTCAATTGCTCATTCAGTGCTTCTGAGGTTGTATGGAAAATTTCAGCATGTTCAACCAAAGAAACGTATCGATTTGCTGCGACTTCCATAGAATCAGTACTTTTCTGAATCTGAACTTCATACTGTTTTTGCCAAGTAATTAAATGGTTCACAGCATCTGCAAGGTCTTTGAAGTTATCTGCAATATGGTCTGTAATTGTGATTTGAAAGTCTTGAAGAACCTCTCTTAAAGCATCGATTAACTCTGCTGTAGCACCTTCTCTAATTTGATCAAGTGCATTCTCTTGAACTTCAATTAATCTATCAAATTGGTTTTTATTTTCATCCTTAAATAGAGCAACTTGCTCAGCAATATTTGTGCTGATATCTTCGCCAAGTGATTTAGTAAAATTCTCAAGCGCTCTGATGAGATCACTGTTATCTTTGCCTTTAATACTATTATCAATATTTTGTAATTCTTTTAGCATGTCATTAGGCGTTACTTCTGCTTCTTTAGATGCATTTTGCATGTAATTGAAGTGCCTTAATTTAATTATTACAGCACCACCAACACCAAATACAGATGCCCAGAAAGCAGTTCTTAAGCTTGCCAGTAGTGATGGTATACTTGCTTCTATATTCGTTGAATCAAAATTCCATAGTCCCAAAGCTATTCCAAAAAAAGTAAAAAAGATACCAAGTGTTGTTAATATAGTGGGAGAATAAACAGCATTATTGGGTGTGAATTTAATTAAGTAATAAATCCCAAAACTGATAATAATAAAAACTGCTATAGCAGTAAATGCAATATGAACATCAAACATGATAAACCTATATTAAGATAATGTTAATTATTAAATAATATTAATGATCTTTTCTAAATCAAGCATTAATCCAATTGATTTGGTATTATTATCTGCTATGTTAGAAATTATCGATGACTTTATACATGATTCATTTTACCCAGTTTAATAGTTGTATGAACCCTACCTTTGTAGCACTAAGGATTATGGTTTTACTAACGCAATTTCTAAGCGACCAACAAAATTGATTGAGTTTAATTCTTCATTTGTAATGAACTCATCTGGGTATCTTGTTTTATCAGGATTATCACTTGCTAATCTCACAGTTTTTTCACCTGAATAACTTACAAAAATTCTTTTCATTCTTAACTCATTATTATGAGTAAAGATATAAACATTTCCATTCTTAAGACTATCTGGGTCTTTATCTGATATATCAACAAATAAAGGACTATCAGGTGCAACGGTAGGCCACATACTGTATTCAGCCGAATAAATGATTCTTAGGTTTTCAGGTTTAGTTTGAATACCCATAATTTTTAAGATATATGGATCTATATCTAGATATTCACTTACATCTTCCAAAAAGTGTTCGATGCCAGAACCACAAGAAGCTTTGATGTCTTTATAAACAGGGATTCTTACATTTGTAGACTTACGCTCCCCAGCTCTAAATTCAATCGGAGCGATTTTTATGTCGCTATCTACTTTGTCGGGCGATTTACCTGTAGATAGCCAATATGCATCAACACCTAAAAAATTTGCGATAGCTGGTAAGAATGATGAGGATGCTACTCTCCCAGTTTCAAGCTGACTATACGCTGACTGTGTAATGCCAACAGCATTCACAACATCTACTTGTGATTTTTGAGCATTTTTCCGTGCTTGTTTAAGACGATCCTTAAGCATCAATACTTACTCCTAATATCTAAGTTAAATATATTAGTCAACTAATATTAAATCAAATTAGAATACTTATTGATTTAATATTAGAATACTAATAATATTTCAGGTGTTACTTATATTTTGAGACACCTATGGAAACGATTTATCAAAATTTAGTTGATCATTTTGGTGGTCAAATTGCTACAGCTTCGGCATTAACTGTTAGTCAATCAACGATTAGTGGGTACGTTTCAGGACGTTGGAATATGTCTGAGAAAGTAGCTTTCCGAGCTGAAAAAGCAACATCAGGAAAATTTAAAGCAGTTGACCTTTGCCCATCACTTAAAGAGTTCCAAGACTTAATTGCATAACCACTGAATTTTAGAAAAAAGCACTTAAACACAAACCATTTATGTAGGTGGCTTATGTCTGAAAAATTAACATCAAGCGTCACGTTTAAATGTACGGATGAATTAAAGATCAAATTAGAGCGTATTGCTCGTTCAAGGAAATTGAATGGCTCATCAGAGCTTATGCGTATAGCAGCCATTGAGATCGTCTCGGAGGTTGAGGAGATGCTTAATTGTCTACAAATGCCAATTGATCTGACCACAGTTACCGAAGATACAAAGAATACTGGTGGCTTTGAGCTTATGCCTTCACCACCAATTCGTGATGTTACCCCACGAGATCCAAACACAAAAAAAGCTCAGTTGTTACGACCAACTGAGCTTCTCTTGCCATTCAGCAATTAACTGAACGAAGACTTATGACGAATTTAACACAACAACCTAGCACTGGCAATTCCAGTGCTTTTAACAGCTTTTGCGAGTCCGTTTTGAAACCAACGATCCAATGCACTTGGTGCAACCAGTTATTTACAGAACAGCAGCTTGCTAAAGACCTGTTTGATGAAGAAACAGGAGAGTACTTCGATGGCTGTCCAAACTGTAAGACCGACCAACATCTTGCGGATCTGCTGCCATCACCAAACCTGATTGACCGCTTTATTGCTTCAGGTGAATTTGACCAGGCATTGCTAGAGGTAATCACTAACTTGGTTGAGGGAAAAAATGCATGACGAACGCCCAGCAAAACCAAACTTAGACCGAATCAAGCAACTCAGACAATGGCACACAGCAGCAATGTGTGTCTTTGACGAAATGTTTAAAGAGGCTCAGAACAATCTGGCCAAACGAAATTACACCGTCAGCAACGCGGCAGTATGCCGTGAAGATTTTAGAAAAAAACTTGAATGGGATTTTCGCCTTCACTGGAGCATAGCGAAAGAAATCGAAAGAAGCCTCATTGCTGAAAGTGTACTGGAATGTGTTGGCAGAGGCTTTGCCAAAAGAAAACAGGGGAAATAACGTGAAATTACAGCAATTAGAACACCCAATCGAGCATCCATGCCTGGGGAAATGCACCGAATTTAAAACTGAATCATGTGGCACATGCCTTGTTCAGCAAATTGAAACCTGCGGTCTAACTTCAATGCCGCTTATTCATGAAAACTTTGTAGTTGATGATGTTGTGGTCATTGTTGACCCAAGATTCGCCGATGATCTTTTTGTGGTCACGGCGGTTGTGAGTAAACCGCACTTTTTATACCCATGCGCGTGTGTGGAAGATTCAAGCGGAAACAAGGATCTTTTTGGATTCACTATTTTACGCCGTGCAACTACTGCTGAACTAAAGGCTAAAAAGCGCCTTCTACCCGATGTTGAAAAGCATCACCAACGGGCACTTGAAGCACAAGGGGAGGTTTCATGAAAGCACGTCCAATTCTCCTAAAATCCCAAGAAATAACAGCCGTCTTGGAAGGGCGTAAGATTCAATTGCGCCGAATCCTCAAGGCTAAACAAGGCGGAGATTGTCCTGCGGAAATGTGGGTTGATCAGCTTGCACTTAAAGATGTAATTGAGTGGCGCGAGCAAGAAGACCAGTGGTTTGGCTTAATGGGATATCGAACACTTGCTTTAGCTAATTGTCCATTTGGAAAGGTTGGGGATCATCTTTGGGTTCGTGAAACTTGGGCTGGAGTAAATCTATACGGTGAAATTGCACTTGCCTATAAAGCAGATAGTGAAGTGATACGTGTTGTAGAGAATGAAAGCTTCCAGGGCGAGGATGGATTAATAAATTATGACGATCCGCGTCTAGAGAAATATTCATTTGCAGCTTGGGCTGACGACTTGCTTGACGGTAAAGAGGGTTCCTGGAAGCCACCAGTCCAAATGCCACGTTGGGCATCCCGTATTTTGCTTGAAATTACCAATGTTCGCATTGAACGCCTCAATGAGATTTCCGAAGCAGATTGTGTAAAAGAGGGAATCGGCTCAGCTTTACTGCGTGACTGTAAAAAGCCCAAGTTTATTGAGCAATGGGAGCAGATCCATGGACCAGATACCTGGTCTCAAAATCCGTGGGTTTGGGTAATTGACTTTCGTGTAGTTGAAGGTGGTGAATCATGATGGATACCACCTTAATTCTCGCTCTAACCGATATTGTTCAAAAGCCTAAAGCGGAGCGCCTGAACGCCATTCAAGCTATTTTTGCAGATAAATCAAAGGATGAAGTGTTAGCTGCATTTCATTCCGTTTTTTGGACGGGTGTTGATTACGCCGCATCTTGTGACGAAACACTTCATTTGCATCTAGTCACAACGGGCGACATTCATCCTTATACCGTTGAAAAACTGAATATGCCAAGTTTTCAGGGTGCATTACATGGGTTGATCTTAGCTCAGAAAGCACCTAAGCAAGCTGTTCTTTGTGAGAGTTGTGCCTACCGTTGCGGCACGTTAGCTAATCACTCTCTTACCACTCAGGCAGATCTAGCATACGCCATTAAAAATGAAAAGGTCTTCTATTGCCACAAGGATATTGAAAACCTTGATTGCCCGACCAGCGAAGATCGTAAACGTATGAAGCCGTGTAAAGGCTGGGCACAGCACATTAAAGAATCGGGAGAAAAAGCATGAGTCGATTTATTCCCAATAGCTTCATGGTTGCTAACGCATTTGTTGATGAAGCGATGGATAAAATTAGCGATGCAGCAGTCAAAATTTACCTATTGATTGTTCGTAAAACTCGCGGCTGGACGAAAGATTTTGATGCTCTTTCTATTTCGCTGCTTGAGGAACTTTCTAAAAAGAGTCGTCCAACAGTTGTACGCTGTTTAAAAGAGCTTGCAAAAGTGGGCTTGGTGAAGAAACACCATCTATCTAAATACGGTAACGTCTATTCACTGATTGATGATTACAACCTAGGGAAAATTATTAAGTTCCCTCGCAATAAAAAGGCTTTGCTGAAAGATTTTGAACCTAAAAACAACCTAGTTAAAAATTTTAACTACCCTCAAATTCAAGAGAAAACAGGCATTAATTCAGGCTATAAAGTAAGCGGTATTCACTTAAACTTTGCTGACAAAAAATCAGTGCTAGTTAAAAAATTTAACCAGTCTAGTAAAAATTTTTTACTGCTGCTAGTTAAAAAATTTAACACACAAAATACAACTATCAAAAAACACTCTCAAAATAAAAAAAACACGTGGCTTGATTTTAAAAAATTGGAATCTTTGATTTGTTCAATCAACGAACATATCGAGTTCAATGAAATCAAAACCGCCACCTGGTTTAATCAAGAGCTTTCCAATTTCACTGAGTACAACAAAACACGTGGACACTCGGATGATGAAATGCTCAAGTTTTTTGCAAACTGGATGATTACCGCTTATTTCAAATATGAGCGATTAACACGTCGTCCAGCATCTAAACCAAAAACTGCATCACAAGCATCAACGCAGCATCAAACCGTTGGCTTACAACCGAAGCAAATTGCCATGTTTGCAACCCGACTTTCTCACGATTCTGAATATGCCAGTAAGTTTGCTGAAGTCGGTGAAAGCCGTGAACAGTTTGCAGCCCGTATTGCTCGTAAGCTTGAAAACCCTTCTGAGGCTCTAAAACTTGAGAAGCACCTGCGCCGTGTTGGTTTTGACGGTGTTCTTGCTTTAGGGGAGATGGCAGCATGAAATTAATTCCAATCATTAATGCATATTTTAAGGCTCCATTCTTTCCAGTCTTGAATATTGTTTCTGTCTCAGGTGGCAAGGATAGTGCAGCAACTCTATTACGTGCAATTGAATGCAATGCACCTAATCTTATGGCTGTTTTTGCCGATACTGGAAATGAACATCAAGTTACTTATGATTATGTTCGATATTTGGAATGTCAAACTGGTGTGCCAATTACATGGCTAAAAGCTGATTTTTCAAAACAAATTGAAAATAAACGTAATCGCTTATTTAAGGTAATTCGTGGCGAATTTGTGCGTGGCAAATGGACGCGTCGTCGCGCTATTCGGGCATTAAAACATACCCATGCCACAGGTAATTCATTTCTAGATTTGTGCATTTGGAAAGGGCGCTTCCCTTCAACTAAAGCACGATTTTGTTCAACAGAACTTAAACGTGAAGTAATTCTCTACAAACTTCAATTTCCGCTTATTGATCAAGGATTCAAAATTATCTCATGGCAAGGCGTTCGTGCTGATGAGTCTTTGGATCGGTCAAAACTGCCAATGTCTGACCACATTGGTGATGGTGTAACAAATTATCGACCGATTCTTAAATGGTCTGCTGCTGACTGTTTTGACATGCATAAGAAACACAATATTGATCCTAATCCGCTTTACAAAATGGGAATGGGACGAGTTGGTTGTATGCCTTGTATTCATTGTAATAAGGCTGAATTACGACAGATTGCTGACCGTTTTCCTAAAGAAATTGATCGAATTGAAAGCTGGGAACGCATGGTTGGAGCAGCGTCGCGGAGAGGATCCGCGACGCTGCTCACCAGTGATAAGCGAGGTCATGGAATCCGTGAGCTAGTCGAGTGGTCAAAAACTACGAGAGGGGGAAAGCATTACGATTTAATACCTCTCACAGAAGATACAACCTCTTGTTCTTCTGTTTATGGTTTATGTGAGTGAGGTGCGGCATGAAATACTGTTACGGTTCAGTTTGCTCAGGTATTGAGGCTGCCACAGTTGCTTGGCATTCATTAGGTTTTGATGCTGCTTGGTATTCAGAAATTGAAAAATTTCCTAGTCAGGTCTTAGATCATCACTACCCAGAAGTGGTCAATCTTGGAGATATGACCGCAATTGCAGAGCAAATCAAAAACCAGCAGGTTGAAGCACCTGAGATTCTTGTTGGTGGAACACCATGTCAAGCATTCTCCATTGCGGGCTTACGGAATTCTTTAAGTGATGATCGAGGGCAATTAACCCTTGAATTTGTGAGATTGGCAAATGAAATTGATACAACAAGATCTATTCGAGGATCTAAGCCAGCCGTTATCGTTTGGGAAAATGTGCCAGGAGTACTCAACACCAAAGACAACGCATTTGGCTGCTTTTTGGGAGCTTTGTCAGGTTCGGGGAGTGAACTTAAACCGACAGGGCGAAAATGGTCAAACGCTGGTTGTGTGTTTGGACCACAAAGACAAGTCTATTGGAGAGTCCTTGATGCTCAATATTTTGGACTCGCCCAACGGCGCAAGCGAGTGTTTGTTGTCGCAAGTGCTCGAACAAAATGTATCCGAGAAGTACTTTTTGAGTCCCAAGGCATGTTTGGGAATATTGAGAAGGGCGGAAGCAAGGGGGAAAGTCTTGCCAGAAGTTGTGAGAGCCACACTAGAAATGCAAGCACAACTGTTAGCGGAAAAACCTACACTCCACCACTTTTAGCATCGCATGGCCAAAAAAAGTGGCTAGGTAATCAAGAAGCATTTTGCGGTGATTACTACATTAAGCATGTAATAGGTATTGGTGGGATGACAGCTAATGCAGCAATTTCGCATGAAACCTATCCCACTATATTGGCGACCTGCGATAGAGGCTATCTCATTACTTACGGTATTCAAGGCAACATCATTGGTCGATCAATTAATGCAGGTGGTAATGGACTTGGATTTAAGAGTGAGCAAGCACCCACATTAACAGGTATGGATCGTCACGGCGTTTTATATTGTGGTACGAAAAATGATTACTTGCGAGATCTTGCCTTGAATGTTTCACCAACATTGAGAACAGGTGGCAAGGCTGGTGGGGCAATCAATCAGGCAATATTTCAATATTTACCATCTCATATTTTTCATGCTGCACGTTATCTCACAGAGATTGAATGTGAACGCCTACAAGGTTTTCCAGACAACTACACCAACATTCCAAAAGCAGCAGCAACACATCGTTATAAGGCTTTAGGCAATTCAATGGCTGTCCCGGTTATGAAATGGATTGGTGAGCGTATTAAAAAATACTTGGAGTCAGATCATGAGTGATAGAGCACTTCTTTATATAGGAATTACTGCATTTTTTCTGATTTGGCTTGGGGCAACCATTCAAAAGGAGGGTCTACCGTGGTGATTAAGATCGATAGCCTATGTAAGGGGGATCAATGACTTACTTCGTCTCAAACGCTGAGTTTAATCGCTTGATGCAACGCCGTAACAAGAAGGTTCAAAAGGAAAAAAAGAAGGCAGATCCTAACCCTGAACCTAAAATTCCAGCCGAGCAGATTCAAGGTACCGTATTTGATTCATCGGATGATGTGCTTATTGAGTTTGAGATATTGATGACTCCACCTACCGTAAACCACTATTGGGTTGAAGCTGGGTATCGTGGACGTAAATATCTGAGTCATCGAGCACATCACTTCCGCGCCGTGATTCAGCGTTTTGTGAAACCTCTCAATTATTTGGGCGAAGTACAAGTTTTTATGGAGTATCACGTACCAGATAAGGTGAAACGTGATGCTGATAACGTGGTAAAGCCGATATTTGATGCTTTGATGAAAGCGCAATTGATCTGTGACGATTCTCAGATCTCTAAATTTTTCATGATGAAACAGCCTGTTTTTAAAGGCGGAAAATTAAAAGTTAAAGTTGTTAAGGGTCAGGTGAGTGTATGAGCAATAAAAGCAATGCAGATTTAATTCTTGAGGCGATTAAGGATCTACATAATCAAGAGCAGATTGTGACGAGAGAGACTTTGTCACAGCTAACAAACCTGAAACTTTCAATCATTGATGACCGCCTGAGCTATTTGGTTGATTCTGGTTACATTGTTCGCGTACAGCGCGGTGTGTTTGTTCCAGCACCAAAGCACCGTCCAGCACGTCTTATGTCAAAAACACTACTTCCTGACGGTACTGTGAAAATTGATATTGGGGATGACCAGATTTTGACATTAACGCCACGTGAAGCGCGTACTCTTGGCAATCTTATGGTTGCAGAGGCTATGCAGTACGCGAATATTGAAATGGGCCATCATATGGCCATACTTCAGAGTGAAGTATCAGGTCAGGTACGGAAACTTAAACGGCAAGTTGAGGGCTTGGTGGGCAAGGGGACACAAGGAGAATTACTCTATGAACATGATTGATGTCATTCAAAAATCAATATTGGATCATTTGAGTACGGATACAGTATTAAATGGTTTGAGTACAGGTACAGCGCCGTCCATTGATAGTGTTAAGCCCTTAACGTATGAGCAATTGATGACTCATGTTGCACAATTTGAAGAACCTGAGACTAGCGAAGATGATCCTTATGCTATTCTTCTTTCTCAAGAAAAATTTAATATGCTGGTTCAATCAAAAGCTATAAACCTTTTTGATAATTCTTGCCCTATGGAAAAAGTGGTTGCTGTCTTATATGGTATGCCTGTCATTATCCAAGACATATTTGAGTACAAGATATTAACCAAAAGGGAATATGTAGAGTTTTTTAATGCACAGCAGCGTAAGCAGCTTGGTGGGAATAGTTTTTATGACTTAAAAAAAGAGCGTGGAATTAAAATCCACTCAGTTTGATTGCAAGCATAGTTTAAAAAAGCTCTCGATTGAGGGCCTTTCTTTTCCCACCCCTCTAAGGTTAGACCGCCGTGCCATAAATCAATGATCATTAAACCCAAATGAGGTTTAGTGATCATGTCAGAAAAGAAAGTAATTGATTGGGAAAAAATCGAGCTTGATTATCGGGCTGGTGTAAAGTCGTTGCGCGAAATTGCAGCTGAACATGACATTTCAGATGGTGCAATTCGTAAACGAGCAAAGCGCGATGATTGGTCCCGTGATTTATCCGCAAAAATTAATGCAAAAGCGGAGGATTTGGTACGCAAAGAGTTGGTACGCAGTGAAGTACGCACCCAAACCGCTATTTCAGAAAAAGAAACGATTGATGCTAATGCACATCAACAAGCCGCCGTAAGACTCTCTCAACGTAAAGACATCCAGCGTTCACGTTCCATTGCTATGCAGTTATTTGATGAGCTCGAACATCAAGTCGGTGTTGTGAATGTAGAGCTACTGGAAGATCTTGGTGAACTAATGCGTGATGAGGATGAAAAAGGTCAAGATAAACTCAATGACATTTACCACAAGATCATTTCATTGCCTGGTCGTGTGAAGTCCATGAAGGATCTGAGCGATACGCTTAGAACCTTAATCGCGTTAGAACGTCAGGCATTTGGATTAGACGACAAAGAAAATACTGCAGTCGATCCGCTTCAATCGCTACTTAATCGCATTGCTCAAAATAATAACTCTGCATTTTCACCAGTTGCGGAGGATAAAGACTATGCGAATTAAGCACATGTACGTGAATCTGACGCATGATTACCTTGCTCAAAACAATTTCATGCACGTACACGCGCCTATTTCACCTCTATTTCGCACAAAATGGGATGAAATAGCATGACTGGCGTTATTTATAATACAGACCTCAAACCCTTACCAACCAATGAGCAAGAATTAGAACGCTGTTTGGCTGATCCTAAGTGGCGTATTTTTAGTGGTTGCCTGTACAAGATCAAAATTAAAGGTGATGACTTTCGGGATGAGTACGGCGAACTACAAACGGCTGATACGTTTGAATTGCCGTTTCAGCCGAATGATGCACAGATTCGATTCTTAGATCGGTTGTGGTACCGCAATATTATTCTGAAAGCACGTCAGCTAGGTTTCACAACACTGATTTGTATTCTATGGCTTGATCATGCCTTATTTAATGCCAATCAGAATTGCGGCATCATCGCTCAAGATCTTCCAACCGTATTCAATATCTTTAAAGATAAGATCAAATTTGCGTACGATAGTTTACCGCCTGAGATCCGTGAGCGTTTTCCACTTAAAACCTGCAATAAATCAGAAATGGAATTTGCTCACAACGGTTCAACCATCCGCGTAGCAACCTCATTCCGTTCGGGTACCATTCACCGTCTGCATATTTCTGAGTTCGGGAAGATCTGTGCCACAGATCCAGCCAAAGATGACGAGGTGATTACTGGTTCTATCCCAACCGTACCGACCAACGGCGTTTTGGTCATCGAATCAACGGCGGAAGGTCGTAACGGTTCGTTCTATCAGATGGTTCAAATCGCCCAAGCAAACTATGCAGCGCGTAAAAAACTAGGTCTTAAAGACTATCGCTTCCATTTCTATGCCTGGTGGCAAGAACCTAAGTATCGTCTCGATGCGTCCAGTGTTCATATTTCGCATGAAGATCACCAAAACTTTGATGAGATAGAGGAAAAAGTTAAGCAAGAGATGGGCATTGAATGCCATCTTGATCCTGATCAACGTGCTTGGTACGTCATTACTCGCGATAACGACCTGAAAGGCGATCAAGCGAAAATGTGGCAGGAATATCCTTCATTCCCTGAAGAAGCTTTCCAAGTGGCCAAAGACGGCAACTACTATGCCAAAGATATGCTGAAGCTAAGAAAGCGTGGCGGTGTGTGTGCTGTTGAAGTCCTAGATATACCAGTAAACACCTTTTGGGATATAGGGAACAGTGATGGCTGTTTTATCTGGTATCACCAATTAATGAATCAACAAGATCGTTTTATTAACTGTTACGAGGCACACGGCGAAAACCTACAGCATTATGTGGCAGAGCTTACCAGTCATGGATATGTATTTGGTACCCATTATTTACCGCATGATGCAGCACATCGACGTTTAGGTGATTTCAATAAATCTACACTAGAACAATTAGAGGATTTATTACCTGGTCATAATTTTGTGATTGTTCCTCGAATCACACTGTTGAATACAGGCATTCAATTAACTCGCAAGTGCATGAAAAACTACTGGTTTGATGAAAAGCGGTGTGACTTGGGTATTAAACGTATCGAAGGCTATCAGAAGAAATTTTCTAAATCTGAAAAACGCTTTATTGATGAACCCAACAAAGCCAATGGCTGTTCTGAAGGCGCAGATGCACTACGTCAGCATGCACAAGCCAAAGAATCAGGACTATTGGACGATTACGTCTATACGGCTAGCCAAAATCCTTATGGCCAAAGTACAAATAGCAACAACCAAACCAAACAGCATGGTTATGTAGAAGCACCTGCACCCGATTGGCGACTTTAGAGAGATTTTTAGCATGATTGAAGAACAACAAGGCACACAAGATCAGGATGATGTTGAGGATCTGCTCACAGTCGATGAATTGACTGAGATTATGCATGAGATCCAAGAGCAACCAGCATGGCGATCTATTGCAGATAAAGAAATGGATTATGCTGACGGCAACCAACTTGATAGTGAATTGCTGAAACGTATGCAGCAGATTGGCATACCGCCAGCGATTGAGGACATGATTGGTCCAGCACTTTTATCGGTTGAAGGCTATGAGCTACAGACACGTACAGATTGGCGTGTCAAAGCCAATGGTGATGATGGTGATGACGTTGCTGATGCACTGAACTATAAGCTGAACTTGGCTGAGAAGCAGTCCAAAGCAGATAAAGCCTGTAGTGATGCGTTTCATACACAGATTGCTTGTGGTCTTGGTTGGGTTGAGGTTAAGCGTGAGAAAGATCCGTTTAAATTTCCATATCGCTGTGTTGTTGTGCGCCGCAACGAGATTCACTGGGATATGAAAGCCAATGAACCTGATTTAAGTGATGCGCGCTGGTTACGCCGTACACGCTGGGTTCATCCTAAACGGCTTATTTCTGCATTTCCGATGCATAAAGAGTTGATACAAACCGTTGGGCGCTATGGTGGCTCATGGTGGCAGCAAGATCTATCTGTATTGGATGGTGGCGGTATGAGTACCAATCTAAACAATGCATGGCTTGAAGCACGTTCATATACGATCAGTGAGCAATACTGGTATAACCCGACATCCAAGGAAATGAATATTGCAGAGGTTTGGTATCGCCGTTGGGTGAATGTACCTGTATTACGGTTCCAAGATGGTCGTGTTGTTGAGTACGATGATGGCAATATTGCTCATGCAATCGCGATTGTTCAGGGTATGGCTACTGTAGAACAGGCAACAGTATCTAAGGTACGGCGTTCATATTGGCTTGGTCCACATTGTTTGCATGATAGTCCTTCACCATATTCGCATCATTATTTCCCATACGTTCCATTTTGGGGATTTAAAGAAGATAACACTGGTATTCCTTATGGCTTTGTACGCCGTATGAAGTACAACCAGGATAGCATCAATAGTGGTATCTCTAAGTTACGTTGGGGCATGAGTGTTACCCGTGTTGAGCGTACCAAAGGTGCTGTAGCGATGACAGATGAGCAATTACGCCGTCAGGTTGCACGTCCAGATGCCGATATTATTCTTGATGCAAATCATATGCAGAAATCAGGTGCACGTTTTGAGGTGAAGCGTGACTTTGATTTATCTCAGCAGCATTTCCAATTACTCAATGACAACCGTGCAGCTATCGAGCGTGTCAGCAATATCACATCAGGTTTTCAGGGTAAGAAGGGCAATGCTAATTCAGGCAAGCAAGAGCAGCTGCAGATTGAGCAATCGAATCAAACCTTGATGAAGATCATGGATAATTTTCGCGAAGCACGGACGTTAATGGGTGAAATGCTTTTATCTATGATTGTTGAAGATTTTGGTACACGTCCACATACCATAAAGATTAAAGGTGATGCGGTACGTGATGAGCGTGAGATTATGATCAATAAGCCCGAAGTGGACGAGTTTGGTTATCCTTATGTTTCAAATGATGTGCAGCGCGTTCGCTTGAAAGTCGTTCTTGATGATGTACCAAGTACTAGCACATTCAAAGAGCAGCAGCTTAATTCATTGTCTGAAGTTATCAAATCATTACCTGCCAATATTCAAGTTGCAGTACTTCCTTATCTTATGGCGCTTACGGATATTCCATACAAGAAGGAAATTATTGATTCGATTAAACAGGCCAGCCAAGCACAGACACCTGAGCAAATTCAACAGCAGATCCAAGAAGCCGTTAAACAAGCCCTTGCAAATGCAGGTAATGAGATTAAATTGCGTGAGCTGGAGCTTAGAGAGCGCAAAACAGATAGCGATATTAAGCTTATTGATGCCAAAACCGTACAAACAGGTGTTCAGTCTTCCTTTAGCGCAATGCAAGCAGGTGCTCAGGTCGTCCAGATGCCAGGAGTTGCTCCTGTTGCTGATGTGGTGATGAAAGGAGCAGGGTATCAACGTCCTAATCCAATGGGTGACGATCCAAACTATCCTACGCCAGCAAACGTACAGGCTGCACCTAATCAGCAGATGCCACAGGTGCATGAGAATACCAGCCCCATGAATCCACCAGTACCGCAACATGCAGGTACAGGAATGCAGGGGATTGAAACAGAAAGGACGAGTGATAATTTGGGGTGATACACAGGCAAGTTACCCAACCCTGTAAGGCATGAGTGGTTTGTTATATTCACCAATAATCAAGGCAAGCATGATCGCTTGTCTTTTTTATTGGAACCAAAATGAGCAATATTGATCCTAAACAACTGAAAGAATGTCAAAAAGTAAAATTTGATAATGAAAATATTTGGTATGCGGTTAAAGCTGTTCGCCATCCTTTTGTGATTTGCACAACCAAACTATTTGGTAAAGGTTATTACACCATATTGGATGTCGAAAAGAATATTCGAGGTACAGGCACATCGTGGGGATGTGGGTATATTACTGATGAGGATATAGCACAGTCTATGCTTGCGTTACACGGCGAACATCCTGACGATATTAGCAATGAAATTTCGCGCCGTAATCGTGTGCCTTTGAGCATTGTTCAGGTTAAGGTGATTGAAAGCTAGTTGGCATAGAAGTATGCAATCTTTCTGATTTGAATTATTATAAGGCTAGGGTGATGATAGTTTGCCGACCCTCATCACCCCATAGTGTTAGTTGTAAATGTTCACCTCTTTGTTGATTTCAACGAGGGGTGAACTCATTGAAATACTCACATCGAATACATGTGGCTTTATCTCCACATGAGGCATAAACAAACAAACCACTACGAATAACATCGTCTTTCTTTTCTTCATATTAAGCAGCTCCAATTGGCTATTGTTTATAATTGGATGTTTTCATGGCTGCAATAAAAAAGCAATAAAAAACAAATCGTTATTAAAGTTTTGATTGGCTAAGCAATGGATTTAAAAGGGGTTTCCTGAAATTCACTATGTAAAGAAATGTAATCAATCATAATCTATTAATGTACCCCTGTAAGGCATGACCATTAGTATGTAGATAGAAATAATGAAGGCGATCAAATGATCGTCTTTTTTATGGAAAGAAATAATGAAAAAAGCATTAGCTGTAGCAATGGTTGCATATATCGGTACTAAGTCAATATTGGCAACACCTATGAGTCGTGGTGAATATTGCGAATATCGTGGCTGGAATATTCCAGAAGGTGAAGACCCAAACGAACCAGTATATCTCGTTGAATACACGGACGGCGGTAAGCCGAATGACGAACGTCATGCTGGATATATCACCATGTCACCTCAAGAAGTCTTTGATAATGCCTATCGTCAAAATGGAAGCCTGAATTTTGGTGATGCGCTGATGGCATTAAAACAAGGCAAAAAGGTAGCTCGTTCATGTTGGAATGATTTGCAATATGTGGTCGCTCAAGGTGAATCCAAGCAAATTGAATCAACCTATATCTGGAATCCCCACAACAAAGCACATGCTGAAAAGCTAGGTGGTTTTATTGATGTTGCGCCGTATTGTACACTCAAGACGGCTCAAGACACATTAGCTATGGGTTGGACACCAAGTACAGGCGATCTATTTGCTGAAG
The DNA here is from genome assembly GCF_022012315.1 of Acinetobacter sp. ME22. Lineage (NCBI taxonomy): Bacteria > Pseudomonadati > Pseudomonadota > Gammaproteobacteria > Moraxellales > Moraxellaceae > Acinetobacter > Acinetobacter sp. ME22. Next base: position 340,122 of record NZ_JAKLTL010000001.1, on the reverse strand, counting down.
ACTGGACTATCTTGGAGTGAATCACATGTTAAAAGATTTAAAAATTAAACTTGGCAACCATGCTCAATTTTTAGAAGCATGTGATGCTTTTATGAAATTGGGTTATCAATGGGGTTCCAATGTACCTTGTACGGCCCCGTACCTATATTCACACTCAGATGGGCGCATTTTTGCTGATTTCTTTGATGCTGAAGGCGCTGATTTATCTAGCCCAAATACTGCATTTAGCTATTTCACAAATCATAAGAACCAAGCAGTAACTTTGGAAGAATTAAAAATTATGGCATATGGGAATAGTGTGCAAATGACAAGCCAAGGTCTTGATGGTGAACCACCAGTGCCAACTGCTGTTAATTGTGGGGAATCATCTGGATCTGTAGGTGAAGCTAAGTCATGCTTAGGTAGTGCTTCGTATGGGAATTCAAACCACCGTACCATAGAATTATTGCTAGAAATTTTACGGACAACGAATGTTGGTGGTGTTGTGACAGATAAAGCACGTGCCAAACTATCTGAATTGGTGGATAAGATTTAACAGTTTTTATCGGAAGTAAAGATTCTTACTCACGTTAATTCTTTGTCAATAAAAAACCAACATCAAGGATGTTGGTTTTTTATTTGTTGTTCATCTTTAGAGTGATTACTAGGCACAACTAACTTCTAAATTATTTTAGTTTAAGTGATTTGTAATTCATAATTAAATACTTGATATTGGGTTCATAATATTGAAATTGTTTTAAATATTTTTTAATTACTTCAATATTCATTCGGTCTCTAACAGCATAACCAGCTCCAGTTGCGGTAGGATATATAGATGCTGCATTTACGTTATATTGTTCACATAAATATAACAATTTGTGAGCTTCTTTATATGGTAATGACCATTTGTGTAAGTAGTTGATGAAGTACATATCTGATGATGTATCTATAGTTTTTTCACTGGAAAATTTAGGATTAAATACATCCAAAATCTCTGTTGAATTAGAATTATCTTCTATGTATCGAAATATAGTAAAACACCCTTGTTGTGCAGCAATATGGGGATTTACTCCGCTTGGAATATTTACGATATTGAGAGGTAATTTGTGTTCTTCATCTGCATTATATTCTAAACTATATAATCCCTTGTTATTAACTGCATTAATAATCCCTGTTTCCAAAATCCAAATTGCTAGATTCTTATTCCAATCTACTTTTTTTCCATTTTGAATACAATTTGTGATTAATTTTACAGCCTCACTAGAGCTAAAATATGCAGCTACAAATGACCTTCTACTCCAATCCAATAATTTAGTGGAAACTCCAAAATGTTGTGCAAATGCTAAAATTTCATAAAATTTTGGATGAGGCCAATTGAATTTATCTGCTCTATTAACTGAATTCAAAGCCTTTTTTAAAGCTAAACGAGTCTGTGGTATATCACCAGGTACTTGTATCCCTGTTTTATCACAGTAATCAAGAAAATGAAGAATTAGCTCTATTTCATATTGGGCTTGCTCAAGGACAGTTTTATTTTTGATTCCTCTTGATGCATTAGGCAAAAGCTTCCAATCAGAATCAGCCTGTCCCCTATAAATTGGGTAGTTATGATGACCAATATGATGACCAATTTCTTCTGGTCGAATAGCGTTCCATAGCTCTTGAGCTGTATTAAAATGACGTGTTTTATAGCTAGGCATATTACTAAATTAAATAGTTTTTTTAATACTATCATAGAATTAATGACTAGTGGATTTACCCAATAATTTTTTTTAATGCTGATTAAATATACCAAGTTTAATTTCAAATCTTCATTTTTATCTCCCCCTGTAAGGCTAACGCCCTCTGTATTAAATCCCTGAAACTTTCCTCATGTTGAGCAATCAGCAGCTAAACGCTAGATAACTCTAGCCATTCAGACCTTAGCGGCTACAGCGATAAGTAGTAGGAAAGACATGGATATTACAGAGCAACAAAACGAGTTGATTGAAGCTAACGGTGGTAAAGCATCACCTGAACTTGCAGCGCAGCTTTTAGAGCAAGCGTTAAATGGCGATACCGCAAATGCGGAAGAAGGTGGCCAGCCAGTAGCTACCCAAGTACAGACAGAAGCAATACCTCCAATCGAAGGCGAAGGCAATACGCAGAATGCTGGAGCACAGGCACAACAGCAGCCAGTTGATGAAAGTCAATTAAATGCTGAAAACGCCGTGGTAATGGCAAAAGATGGAAAACATACCATTCCTTTTGAAAAGCTTGTAGAAGCACGTTCACAAGGTCAGGAGTGGAAGCAGAAGTTTGATGAGGCGCAGCAACAATTAGCGCATCTTCGAGCTGAAGCACAGCAACGTCAAGAAGAAGGTCAAGCAGCAACGCTACAAGATAACCAAGCGAATCTCGCTCAGCAAGCGATTGATCAGGGTGTAGATCCTGCAATCTTTGGTGATTTCAGTGAAAAGGACTTGGCAGCAGGTATTCAAAAGCTTGTTGATCAACGTGTGAATGCAGCACTATCACCGATGCACCAACAGCAGCAGATCAGTGCAGAGCAAGCACACTTTAATGAAATCTTTACGGCGCACCCTGATGCTGAATCTATTGTGGAATCACAAGAGTTCGGTAACTGGATTAATAAGCAACCTAGCTTTGTTCAATCTGCGTATGAAACAGTTCTTAATCAAGGTAATGCGGCTCAGGTCGTAGAACTTTTAGGATTATACAAAGCCGAAACCCAATCAACTCAAGCTGCCCAGCCAAATAATGATGCGGTCATGGCAGCAGCGCAACAAGCTGTAAAACAAGCTCAAACACCAGTACCACATAGCCTTACTGATTTGCCAGCAGGTTCACCAGCAGGCGTTTCTCGTGATGAGCGCGTGGCAGCAATGTCACCAGCGCAAATGCTCGAAGAAATGAGCAACTGGACACCTGAACAGGTTGAGCAATTCATGGATCGCCGTGTGTAAAACAAACGTGTAGAGAGTAATAAACATGACAAAAACCAATGCCTCGTTCGGCGATAAAACCAATATGACGACACAGGCCGTTGCCCTGTTCACAACCAACATGCAACGTAATAGCACCTTAAACCGATTGGCAGGGAAAATGCCTAAAGGTGAAGCTGGTGCTGAAAATACACTGCGTAAACAAACCAGCTCAGATATGCCAATTGTCCGTGTGCAGGATCTTGGGAAAGGTAAGGGTGATGAAGTCACTTTCCACTTACTGAACCCTGTAGGCGCGTATCCGATTATGGGCAGTGCCTATGCTGAAGGTCGTGGCGTGGGTATGTCTTTGAATGAAGACCGCTTACGTGTTAATCAGGCACGTTTCCCTGTGGATCTGGGCAACGTCATGTCACAGATTCGTAGCCCTGCGGATCTGCGTAAGCTTGGCCGTCCCGTTGCACAGAACTTGATGGATCGCTACATGGATCAATCTTCACTTGTGCATATGTGTGGTGCGCGTGGTTTTCACGACAACATTGAATGGGTTGTCCCTGTTGATTCCCATAAAGACTTCAAAGAGATCATGATTAACCGTGTTAAAGCGCCTACCAAGAACCGCCACTACATCGTAGATGGTTCTGGTGTTCAGCTTTTTAACACTAACTCAGGTGAAATTGATCTTTCAACAACTGACTTTTTCACCATGGATACCGTGGATTCAATGAAGTCGGTTATGGATGAAATGCCATTACCACCACCGATTTGTAAGTTTGAAGGTGATGCAGCCGCCGAAGATAGCCCAATCCGCGTGTGGTTAGTTTCTCCAGCGCAATACAACAAATTTGCAGCACAACCAGGTTTCCGTTCATTCCAATCTGCGTCACTTGCGCGAGCAAGCCAAGCGAAACAACATCCATTGTTCTTAGGTGACGTTGGTTTGTGGAATGGATTTATTATCCGCAAAATGCCACGTCCAATCCGTTTCTATGCAGGCGACACCATCAAATACTGCGCTTCATATAACAGTGAAGTCGAATCAAGTGTCGTTGTGCCTAATAGCTTTAGTCAGAACGGTAAAAACTTTGCGATTGATCGTTCTGTGATTTTAGGTGGACAGGCGCTTGCTCAAGCTTTGGCTGCAAGTGACAAGTCAGGTGTACCGTTCTTCTGGTCTGAGAAAGAGATGGATCACGGCGACAAATGGGAATTGTTGATTGGTTCAATCATGGGTACATCGAAGATCCGCTTTGATGTGAATAATGGGGATAGCAATGAGTTCACCGATTACGGCGTAACTGTCGTGGATACGGCTGTACCGTGCTTAGGTCGTGGTAAGTAATTCAATTTCGTCTAAATCCATAAGGGTTTAGGCGATTTTTACAATTTGATGGAAGGAATTTAAAACATGGCAATGATTAAGCGTACAGCATCACGTTACGGGCAGTTCGGTGGCTTATCGCCGTATGGCAACTTAACGGTATTAACCTTTTTATTAGCAACCAATGCGACTGGCCAAGTCATTGATTCAGATGCTACAGCAGCACTTGCGAGTGGTGATGTGATTGATCTTGGTGAACTCCCTGAAGGTATGCGTCTCGATGATGCTCAGGCACTCATTACCATACCAATGACAGCATCGGTCACAGGTAAGCTCGGCTTCAAATATAGCGATGATGTCGATGTTGAAGCAGTACCACAAGATGATGACTACTTTTGGGCAGCCGCATCACTGGCAGCCGCAGGGCGCAAACGTGCAGATGGTTCAACACTGGTGACATTACCCAAGCCAGCACGTTTGATTTTAACTATTGGTGGTGCAGAAAACGACAAAGCCAGTGACATTAAGTTCACCGTAACAGGTGAATTGACTGGTCCTAAATAATTGGCACTTTTGGTGATGTAGGTTTCAGAGCCGCTTACATCACCTTTTTTTATTCAAAATAATAAGGATGAGAAGATGAAAACTCTAGCGATTGCAATGATTTGCCACGGAATTAATGCTGCTTACTGCTTATCTTTGGGTGATACCAGTCAACCGACATGGGACGATGCACCAGACTCTCAAAAGCAAAGCATTATTGCAGGTGTAGAAATGCACATTGCCAATCCTGACGCAACACCAGAGCAAAGCCACGAAGCTTGGTATAAGCAAAAAGAAGCTGAAGGCTGGGCATACGGCGAAGTGAAAGACGTTGAAAATAAACTGCATCCATGTTTCTTGCCTTATGATGAATTACCACAAGCGCAAAAAGCCAAAGATTACTTGTTCCGCTCTACAGTACATCTCGTTAAGAATCTGCCTGACTCCGAAGATTACCTGGCATTAAGTGCGGAAGTGATCAGCTTACGTCAGAAGGCAGCAGATCAGAAGAATACTGCGATTGCTACAGTAGCTACAACCACGACATCAAGTGGAGTTGCTATTCAATACGTTGGCAACAAGTCACTGTTTAAAGACCATCTTTATAACTCAGCATTGACCTTCACCACAGGGCAGGTGCGTAACGTAACCAGTGATTTGGCAACCAATTTGTTAAAGCATCCTGAGTTTAAGCTTTATGTGGCTGAAAGTGATGACTCTACCGAGTCAGAACAGGCTGTTGATGATACGGCGGCAGTCCTTGCCAATGCTCAACTGGAGCAAGAAAAGAAAGACCAGGAACAAACCGCCGTCCTTGATGAAATTGATGTCGTCAATCAAATGACCAAAGATGCTTTGATTGAATATGCCTACAACAAGTATCAGCAAAAACTCAATAAGCAAAATAATGTTGCAACTTTACGCACACAGGTTGCTGAGTTTATTCATCAATTTGGAGTGGTGTAATGCAACTGGAGGATCTGATTCGCCGTTTTCGTGTTCAAGCCAATGACAAGGTTGAACCTTATTTCAATGATGATGAGGACGTAATCGCGTGGCTGAACGATGCAGTCAAAGAAGCGTGTATTCGTGGACGTTTAATTCGTGAATGGATTAATAGTGATGTTTGTGAAGTTGATGTTCTATCTGGGCAAAATCAATATAAATTACACGAATCATTATATGAAATTTCATCAGCACGTTTATTAGATTTACCGAGTTATCGACCAGCAAACTTACTGTTGGTATCACCTGAAACATTGGATCGTATCTACAACGGCTGCTCCCTTGATTGGCGAACAATGACAGGCGAGCCTAAGTACATCATTCAGAGCGATACCAATTTTCACTTATCACCCGTACCCGACAAAGACTACAAAATTCGCTTAGAAGGCTATCGTGTGCCATTGGTGAATATGAAGGATGATACCGATGAGCCTGAGATTAACAGCTTACATCATGTTCACTTAATTCAGTGGGCTTTAGCTCAGGCATTTAGCGTACCCGATGCAGAGTTTTTTGATGCGAATCGTGCGGCAATGGCTGAACAGGCATTTACGGAATACTTTGGCCAACGTCCAGATAGCGATCTACGCCGTATTACACGCGAAGATGTGCCGCATCACGTCATCCCATTTATGCCTTAATTTTTAAATATTCATCTTGTCGAGGTAACACATGAGTGGAACTGTTAAAGGCAGTATTGTCGATCCTGATGGCAACATCATGGCAAACTGCCAGTTGTTTATGTATCGGCGGACTGATGGCGCTTTACTCGGTAGTGCCATTAGTGATCAGAATGGTGACTATGAACTCACCCATACCGCAGAGAATAGTGAAAAGGTATTTATGGTTTGCCTTGATAACGATGATTCACCAGATTTTGAGGGGCTTGTTCGTGATCGAATCGCGATTGTGGCTGCTGCTACGGTGATTAGTTGTGATGGAGCAACTCATCAAGTCGCTGTTTTTGTAGATGCAGATGATGTAGTGGATGGTTTATATACCGAAATTACCTTAAACCAGCAAAGCTATCGAATTGATGCGATTGCAGGACAACGCTTCCATGACACTGTTCGTGACTATATCAGCCAGAATCTTAGTGATTACTTGCAAGTACGTGATTATCAGGCACTTGATCCAAATATCTCATATGATCCGAATTTTGTCTTTTTACTAGAGAATATCTCGGATCAAGCATTACGATTACAGCTTCGCACCAGCTCAGATTCAACAACACTGACAGGTAGTGAGTATGCTGAGGTCAGTTTGATGATGAACTCAGATGATGGTTACAACCCAACCGTCGGACAACTGGATCAGAATGCCAATGCCAGATATGGCAATTATACGGTGTGTCTGAATTCCTTATCCGATGTTCAGATTCAGTCTGATGCGGAAAATACCATTCAGGCTCAATTGATTGAAGGCATGCTGGTCAGTGAGAATATCCAGCAAATCCAGTTTGCCAATGGTGATCTTCTCAACCTGAATACAGGGCTGACCAATATCTCAGCCGAACGTGCAGGTTTAGCCTTATGTATTCTCAAACCTGATAGTAATCAAGACAGTGATGTGCGTCTGGGTGGCACAGCACTGGCTGAAATTGTGTCCTATCCAAGCCGTGCTTTAAACCGTATCTGGCATGCAGGTTCATCTGCAACCCAATATCTGCCTGCTTATAAATCAATTCATTTGACCCATGTTCCTGAGCAAGGCCCGAATGTACGGAGTCTTGAATCGATGTTCTCAGGCTGTGAAATCTTGAATGATCCGAATATTTCCAATTGGGACGTTTCACAAGTTCAGTCTTTAGCTTACATCTTTTTTGGGGCAACCGCCTTTAACCAGCCGCTTAATTGGGACGTGAGTCAGGTCGGTAATTTCACAGGGACGTTTGCCTATTCGGCATTTAATCAATCATTGGCTTCTTGGGATGTCTCGAATGGCACAATGTTCTGGTCGATGTTTGAAGGTAATAGCACGTTTAATCAAAATATTTCTGGATGGTCTGTGCAGAGCGCAAGCAATATGAATGCAATGTTCTATAACACAGCAGCATTTAATCAAGACTTGTCGTTATGGTGTGTGACTCATATAAATACACTACCAGATCAATTTGCCGTAGGTAGCCCATTGACCAGTAACCATTATCCTGTTTGGGGTACTTGCCCACGTGGTGAAGCGTAATCGCGTAATAGCAAGCAACTAAATTCAGGGTTAATAATAGCCCTGAATTTACTCATAATTTTAATTTCAGAAAGATGGAAAGTGCAACAATGGCAGAGAAACTATTTCCACTGGCTGGTATGAACAATGTTCAGGATGATGATGCCTTAAAGCGCGGAGGTGATGCACCTACATTATTTGTGCGTGATGCCCTGAATGTTGATATTTCACCGACAGGTAAGTTGCATTTACGCAAAGGTGGAAAGCTTGTCACGCCGTTAAAATTTGAGTCTTTATGGCAAAGCCCATTGCATCAAGATGTATTCGCTATTGTTGAGGGGGAGTTGGTCAAGGTGAACCCTCAAACATGGACTTTTGAGAATTTGATCTATGTTGGTCAGAATGTTCGGTTTGAAGTGATCAACAACTTAGTTTATATCAACAGCTCAAGAGGTCTATTTTCTTATAATGGTTTAGCGGTCAGCCCTTTAACGATTGATACACCAGCTTCGCCGTTATTGCAGCAAGATGGCAATGGTACGCTTAAAACAGGTCAATACGGTGTCGCTATCTCATGGCTTCGCAATGCGGTTGAATCAGCAGTATCGGCAATGACTCATATTGAATTGTCTGGCCAGAGCAATTATGACCAGACCAATGACTTGAGCATCAATGTGACTTTGCCTTTTTGTCTTGATGATACCGTGACAGACGTTGCCATCTATGTGACACAACGCAATGGCGGTGAGTTATACAAGTTTGGGACTTATCCAGTATCGACCAACCAAGTCTCTATCCATGAAATTGGGCGATTAAGAAAAATGGCACAGTTTCAGCACCTTTCACCTATGCCAAGTGGCAAGTTTATGAAGTACTGGAATGGTCGCCTGATTACCGCAGATCGTAATGTAATCAAATTTTCTGAGCCGATGGCATATCACCTCTATGATGAACGCCATGGCTATATGATGATGCCGCAGCGGATTACCTTCATTCAGCCTGTCGATGGTGGGATTTGGGTTGGCCAAACCGATCATGTTGCATTTCTAACAGGATCTCAACCAAAGGATATGACTTACACCCGAAAATCAACTCAAGCACCGATTTACGATAGCTGTATATTGGTGGATGCGGATTTGGTCGGGGATGATGTTTCCCAAAACTCAAATGCGGCTTTATGGCTAGCAGAGAATGGCTATGTATTAGGTACAGCAACAGGGCAGATCATCCAGTACCAAGCTGGCAAGCTTCAAGGCATTACCGCAAAACTCAGTAGGTCTGTAAGGCTAGGGCGAAGGATCATAACCACAGTAACCTAAGGGCAATTTTATTGCTGACTTAGGTTGCAAACATGAACAACGGACTACGCAAAGAACTTAAACGCTCTCTTGATCAAGAACAATATGATCTTACCGAAGATGGCTTGTATTTCCCACGACAAGGCATCCAAGTCACAGGTAAATACTTTGACCGTGTTAATGATGGAGAATGGTCGTGTACTAAGAACCTTGTGGTTACTGAAGGTCTCACTCATATCTTAAATGTTGCTCTAGGTAGTACTGCTAAGCCAGCAGGGTATTACTTGGCGCTGTTTGGTGGGGCAACAGCACCAGCAGCCAATTGGACTGCCTCAAATTTCCCATCGGTTGCATCTGAAATCACAAGTACAACTGAAGGCTACACCAATGCTACTCGTCCAGCATGGACACCAAGCGAAGCTTCAGGTGGTTCAATTAGTAATCTGTCAGCAACAGCATCTTTAACAATTGCAACAGCAGCAACCCTAAGCGTCACAGGTGCAGCATTACTCACCAATAGTACCCGTGGTGGAACAAGCGGAGTGCTTGTATCTGCAACTAAGTTTGCATCTGCTCGTACTTTCCAAAATGGGGATGTGTACCAACTTGGTTATGAGCTAGATCTCTCGGTTTAATGTTATGTATAGCCCTAAACCGCATGGTCTTGTCATCGAAGGTGGTGGTAGTCTAACTTCCAGCGATGATGCGTATGTGAGTGCTGTAGTACGCAGCTTTTTAAATTTTAAAGACACATGCGGCTTAGATACTATGCGAAAATATTACGACCTGCCTGATGGTGGGCGTTTTATTGTGCAGCACATGGGTGGCATCTTTAAAGTCATGATCTACAAGCAGCCAAGTGATGTTGCCAACACTACGGACGGCCTAGCAAAACTGTATATCCCAATGCTGTTTTGTGGTGGGATTAGTAGCGATGCTGTAGATACTGCCGATACTGAGGCTACAGTATCGGTCACTGTAAGCTCACTGACTCAAAAAAGGCTTGTGCATTATGACGATGATGCGGATCTACCTGAGCAAACACTTGCCTTAAAACGGTTCAACGTATCCGTAAACACAACGATTGTGCCTGAGTTTGCCAGCGCATCCCATCAATATGTATTACAACGCCCAACCTGGTATAGCGGCGCGATGGCTGAGGTGATGCAGATTGTTGGGGGGTATGGCAAGCAGCTCACGAAAAATACCAATTCAGATGAAGATGAAAACATCTTAGAAACAGTTAGATTTACCATGCCTGATAAAACCATTGAGCAGATACAGGAAAAGCTCGATGGAGTGCGTTTACCAGGATATACAGGCTTGCCATCCAGCAATGGACAATTTCAGTATGATTATAAGTCCTCTCAGACTCACGCTGTTGGCTTTGATACCAATAATGAACCATGGTTATTACAAATCACAAGCTCAGGTTTGTATGCCATGCCTTTACCGATCATACCAGCCACAGCGACTAGTGAATTTAAAGATTATGTGACTGAAAAAGAGGATACAGAATTACTGGCCATCTTGAATCGGTTTGGAGCATTACCGAGTGGTGAGTCTTTTCCTACTGATTCTGATGATTTTGCAGCATGGCAGCGAGCAGGTGTAATTATTAAGCTTTGCGATATGAGCACTTTTTACGCCAAGACTGCCTATAGTGACTCATGCGGTTGGACGTTTAATACAACTGGAAGTAGTGGCTTTAATACGTGTTATGCCACTGATAGTGATGGTTATAAGGTTGGTTATGCTTACGGTCTAACGCTTACGCTGAATGCAGCGACAACGACACATGGTTGGATTAGTAAAATTACAGTGCCTACGGATAACGCCGCTTCCGTTGCAAGCTATATCGGTCAGTTATCAGCATTGATGGACAAGGGTACAGCTAAGGCGAATGCAATTCAGTATAAGCTACGCCGTTCACTTGATTTAATTATTGAACGAGCAGGCAATGGCAGCACACTAAATGATAGTGAAGTGGATTACTGGAATGAACTTGAACTTGATCCGATAGCAAGTCATATTGGTGTGTTGAGCAAAGTTGGTGAGGGTTATCTGTATTACGATACGCTGGATTTCAATCAATCCTCATTTAAATATAAGAAGCTTGGTGTATCGGGTGCATCATTTTACCTTAATCCCTCGTCCACGCAGAGTGTTTACATTTGGAGTTATTTTGCCTATCCAGAGATTTATTTTCCCAATGTAGCGAGTGATCATAGTTTTGATGTGATTTCACCAGCAGGGTTGAGTTTGACCGATGAGAATGAGATTAGAGAAAAACGGAAAAATTGCGACACTATTGTTTATGGATATTATGTTGGCGATACGCTAAAAGTTATTAAATATTATATTAATTGGGATAAACCAGACGATCCTGTAGATCGGACGTTACCACCCAATAGTTTATCCACCTATCAAAGAACGTATGATCTTAAATACTATACAAACAATGGTGTTTTCTATACGACTGATTTGGATTTTAGATTGAATGGGGCTTATTCAGTTTTCGGATTAACTGAATCTGTTAGCGCAAAGATGGCCAAAATGTATCAAACCTATGGGGCATATAACGCGATTGGTGGCTATGGAGTTCTATCAAGATCGTACCTTTTTGGGTTCGATGTTATAGATACATTAAAGACTTATAGTATTTTAAATAGTTTTGCTGTTATCCCATGGTTCCAACGAAATACAGGACTTGTCTATAAATATGCTGCCACCTCTCCTGAGGTTTCATACCAGCAAACTTTTACCAGCGAAATACAGGATCAGTATAGCTATAAATATGAAGCAACTTCTGAAGGCTATGTAATTAGCGAGGAAGCTACATATTCCACAGATGGAACCAAGATCGTTCATGATGGGGGATCATGGGCCAGTACAGGTGAATCAGCCTCAAATTATCCACCCACAACCACAACTTACTACACTCCTGTAATAGGTGAATCAGGTGATGGGGGTGTCTGGACTCAAGAATATACGATCCACGGTACACCGCTTGATAATGCAGTCCAGTTAAGCAATTCACAAGGTCTTTATTCTAGTCGCTATGTTGATGGCTGTAGGGTTGTATTTGGCACTCAACAGTATGTCAATATTGGGCTAAGCAGTAGTGCTGATGATCGAAAGTCATGGGGCAGTACGATTTTTGCCAACAATGAAACAGCACAGCACTTTATTGGAGTAATCAATGAGTGATGATAACCAAAATTTTAAATTTTCAGAACTGGCAAGCACATCTGTAACGTCTAATGACTCGATCAATTTTAGTTTCAAGCACGGAAGTAATGATTCAGGTTTAATTAATTTTAAATTTTCAGAACTAGCAAGCACATCTATAACTTCTGACGATTTAATTAACTTTAATTTTCAAAGTGATGATAATGCTTCTTCAGTCGTGACGACTGATCTTGTTGCAGACTCAATTTATATTTCTGAAAATACGACATATTGTGTCTTACAAGTTGTTAAAGACAGCATTGCGGTCAGCGATGATATAAGTCAAGAAATTAACGCCGTTCACCTTGTTACAGAACAATGTACCATTGCAGATCAAGTGGTACAGGTGGTGAATCGTACTCAGTTAATCGTAGACCAATGTTCAATTACAGATACTATAAATGATCATTTGAGTCGTTCTGATGTGATTACAGAGCAGTTCACTGCTACAGATGTTGTACTTGATCAGAGTCGCACAATAATAGTGGATCAAGTACATGTTGCTGACTACGATAGAAGCTACAAGCAAGCAAATGTCACAGTCAAAGAAAAGATTCATGTGACTGACAGAAGCATACGTGTTCATGCTGATACAGTCATGGATGCTTTGCGAGTTTCAGATACAGTAAATGCGCGTGTACGAGCAACTGAGGCTATTCGTGAACAAGCTGTGATTTCGGATCAACTCCAATCATCAATCACTTTTTCGCAGCATATTACAGAAAAACTGATCATTCACGATGTGGCCAAAGGGAGTTTAACTGCAAAACAGTATATTCAAGACCATATCTTTATTGATGATCTCATCCTAAATCAACCAACGACTGGCTATGCTTGGACTGCCAATGCTGATACTTGGGCCATGAGCCGCTATGACGGTTATAACTATCAGGATTTGGCTGTCATTGATGGTGTGCTTTATGGTTTGGGTGAAGATGGTGTGTATCGCTTGAATGCTGAAATGCCAGTACAAGGAAAGTTGACCACAGGCAAGATTGATTTAGGGCGTGGTCAATTGGTTCATCCTGTAGCAGCCTATCTTGAATATGAATTATCGGGCAGCTCAAAGCAGATCCAAGTCGGAGTTGGAACAACCCAATCGGGTGTCAAGCAGACGTATTTTTATCAACTACCTACAGAAACAGCAGACTATTTAACCAATGGGCGAGTGCTCTTTGGGCGTGGCTTACGTGGCCGTCATTTTAGTTTTGAAATCAATATTAGTGGTGAGCACGGTTATATCAATGACTTGAATATTGACCTTGCCGCAACGAAGCGGAGAGTATAAGTCATGGCAGATAGTGAATATCAAAATGCATATCAAGAGTCGATCACTCAAGTTCAAGATAAGATGGCTTATTTTGAGCAGTTGGCAAATGGGTTTGTTTCAGAAGTATCAACAGTTCTGGCTAGTTTGACGAACATTCAGGTCGATGCGGTTGATGAGCCTCAAGATTTACCTACGCCAAGCAGTAGTAACTTTACTGCGATGCCAAGCATTACGATTCCTGATCTTAATGCCAATCTCCCCACAGCACCAACGATCAATGTTGATATTCAAGCACCAACAGATATGGTTGCACCTACATTCAATGGCTTAAACATTGATATCCCTGATGCACCGATCTTAAGCAATGATCTCAGTACCCCAGCATTTTTGGATGTAAGTCAGATTCCAGACATTGATACCACTATTAATTTACCAACATTACCAGCTTTTGCTGCAAGTAATATTGATACTGGTAATCTGCCTGACAAAGTAAATTTAGATAATCTACTGACATCGTTAGATTTAAGTGATTTGGATATTCCTGATGCACCAGCATCACCTATCTTAAATTTACCAACAGTACCAAGCTTAACGCAGTTTGATGCACCTGATCGACCAGTGGTTAATGATGATGTGATCATTCCTGATGCGCCAACTCTAGTACTTCCTGATATGGATGTATTGGAAAAAATCAACTTGCCAACATTTCAGTATGAGGAAGTGCCTATTTTTGATGGGGTTGCACCCACTTTTAGTGTGACGATGCCTGATAATTTAGATGTGATTCTGGCAGACACCAAAAGCATAGTTAGTCAGGACTACTACAAGGCAAATGTGGACAGTGCCATTAAGCCGCTAGTCCTTGAGATCCGCCAGTGGCTAGATGGTTCGCACGTTGGTTTGGGATTGCCGCAAGCGGTCGAAGATGCGTTATTTAACCGAGCGCGTGAGCGTGACAATGCGGAAACGGAAAAGGCGGTTCAGGAGATTACTGAAACATGGGCTAGTCGTGGCTTTTCATTGCCGCAGGGTGCATTAGATAAGCAGATCGCCGTCGTCCGTGAGCAAGGTCGCCTGAAAGCGGCTGAGTTGAATCGTGACATCATGGTTCAAGCATTCGATAAGCAGCTTGAACATATCCGCTTCCTGACTGAACAGGGCATTGCACTTGAGAAGATGAAGCAGGATCTTTGGCTGGCTTATGTTGGCAATGTGATGCAGTTAGCCAAGTTTCAGGTTGATAGCAAGATCAGTATTTTGAATGCTCAGATCAGCTTATTCAATGCACAGAATACGGCGTTTGAGTCATTGGTCAATGTCTATAAAACCAAGATCGAGGGGACAATCTCTAAGATTACGGCGTATAAGACCATGCTCGATGCACAGTCGGTTATTGGTCAAATTAACCAACAAAAAGTAGAGCTATTTAAAGCCAAGATCGAAGCTGTGCAGTCTAATGTTGAGATTTATAAGGCAATGGTGCAAGGGCAAACTGCCAAAGCCGCTTTAATCCAATCCAAGTTTGATGTCTATAAAACCGAAGTTCAGGCGTATTCTGAACAGATGAATGCTGAAAAACTCAAGATCGATGTATATGATTCCCAAGTTAAGGCGGAAGCGACCAAGGCTGGAATGTATGACACCTTGGCGCGTATGTATGCTTCAACCGTTGAAGGCATTTCAACCAAAGCCAATATTAAGAGCAAGCAAGCAGATCTGCACATGGAGGCTGCAAGAATTCGGCTTTCTGAATATCAGGCGAATATCGAAGCCTACAAAGCTGACATCGATGCAAAAATGAGTGCTGCACAGAACCAAACGTCAGTATTTAATGCACAGGTTGAAGCATTCAAGGCAAAAGCCAGTGTAGAAACAACAAAGCTCAGCACTCAGGCCAACGTGATTGAATCCTCATCACGTACCAAAATTGCTTATGCCGATGCACAGGCTAGATACGCAGAGATGCGGATGCGTATTGGCATTGCAAATACGGATGCTTTAGCGCGTTTTGCCGATATGAAATCACGTACAGCGATTGCAGTATCTGAGGTGCATCAACATTATGCGGATCTGGCATTACGCACCACGATTGCCAATGCCGATGTCTATAACAAGTATATCGACATGAAGATGCGTACCAATATTGCCAATGCCGATATGCAAGCGCGTTATGCGGATATGAATGCCAGAACCAATATTGCCTATGCTGAAACGCACTCTAAATACGTGGACATGAATTTGCGTACGCAAATTGCCAACGCTGAAACACAGGCACGGTACATGGACATGAACGTCCGTACCAATATTGCATACGCAGAAATGATGCTGAAGGAGTACGAGGCAAAAATGCAGAATGCCATTCAAAAAGCGCAGCTGGCGATTGAAGCAGTGAAAGCAACAGGTCAGGTGCATGCACAGCTTGCTTCGGGTGCCATGTCAGCCATGCATGTTTCGGCAAGTATTAGTGGCTCTGGATCTGTCAACGAGAGTACAAGCACCAGCACCAGTACGAGCACAAGCTACAGCTATAGTTACTAATCCCTGTAAGGCTGGAGAAAAAGGCTCAAAAACTAAACCATACATGGTATTGCAATTTTTGGTGATAACACATGTATGGTTTAAAACGCTCAAAGAAAGATGAGTCAGGGATGATTCAGGGTGCTGGAACTGGCACTTCCGATAGTATCCAGAAAGATGTGCCTGTAGGCAGTTATATTATGCCAGCAGATTCCACACAAAAAATTGGTGCAAAAAATCTTAAAAATCTAGGAAGTCCCCAATCTGTTCGTGTGAATGTTTCAGATGGGGAATATTTAGCTGATCCTCAGCAATTGCAAGCTATAGGTGGCTTTGTGCTTGATCGTATGAAGCAAGCAACACATACACCAGTTGACCAGCAAGGCTTTGGTTTAAAACAGGGTACTGGATATGCTTCCCGACAGGGCAATGATCTTCAGCTTGGCTTAAATCCTGAAGCATTGGCAAACTATCAAAATAGCTCTAATGTAAAGATTGGGAAAAGTGGTAAGCCTGAGTTATTTTTTGCGAATGGTACCCCTGCTAGTGGTGTGCCAGATGATTCATTTACCGCAGATGTTCTTCGCACTAATAGAGATGCTGCTGCAAACAGTATTAGTAAGGGAAATTATGCTCAAGGAGTAGGGCAGATGGTACGTGGTGTTGTGGGTGCGGTTCCTGCGGCTGCATACGATGTTAGTAAAAAGGCTTATGATACTGTTGGGCGACCAGTTGCTAATGCAATTGATGGTTTTCTAGGAACGGGTGGAGATCAATCTGCACCATCACCCAAACCAAATGCACAACCTAAACCCAAAGTACCAACAACCAATAACAATACAGGTGTGACAGATAATCCATTTGGCGATAAATCAGCACAGCAAGCAGCAGCTAAACAGGCAGCAGCAAAAACACCTGTTAATAATATTTTTAATTTAGGTCAAGATCAGCCGCAAAACCAGCAAAGCACTCAGTCAAATCCTTATGCGATTCAGCAAAAAGGGAATAGCTTTAGCTATAGTAATCCTGCGGCAGCAGCCCAAGCCCATGCAGCAGGTATTCCTGAACTGCAAAATTCTGGGTTTGGAATGAGGAGAACAAGTGATCCACGTGGCGTGGCTAATTTACTTGCCAATACCCGTGAAATGGGTCCCAATGATCAACAAATTCAAAATGCAATTGCACAGCGTGAAGCTTCTGTTGGAAATGGTGGTGGATTTGGTGCACGTGTTTACAGTTTAGGAAATAGTAGTCAAGCTGCTGATACATTGCAAAAGAGAATTGATGATGTAAGTCAACCAATACCAGGATCAAAAGGATTGACAGCAAGCCAACGTAATCAGATTGTAGAATTGCAGAATGGGTTTGATAATCGTGCCAATGATGTCTATAAAACCGATGCAAATAACGCAGCCGCATTGCAGCGTGAAGCAATGGGTCAGGCTGGCGCTAACTATCGTGCAGATCTACAGGAAGGTGGGCAAAATAATCGTTACTTTGCTGGTCTTGCCCAAGATACCCAGAAATTCAATGCAACAAATGATTTGGCAAATCGTCAGTTTGGATTGGAACAAAGCCGTTATACACCAGAGATCATGAAACAACGTGCTGAGCTAAATGCTTTACAGCGTTATGATCAAGCAAAAACTCCAGAGGAACGACAAGCGGCTGAGGCAGCATTAGCCACTCTGCGTGGTCAGGTGAAACAGTCGAGTGAATCAGGTAAAGATCGTTATATCACTGTGGGCGGTGGACAGCAGTGGGATGATAAAGCTCAAGGGACACTTACTCAGCCACAAAGATTGTTTGATACGAAGACGCAGAAATTTGTTGATACAACAGTGCAAATACCAATCCATCAAAATCCTGCTGCTCAAGCGATTGTAAATAATAAATCACTTGATGAGGCTAGTAAGCGAAAGGCGCTTGCTGATTTGGGTTATCAAAATAATTAGCAAGACAGGAAAGCCACCGTAAGGTGGCGTGTTTAAATACAATCCGATTTTTTCGGCTTTTTCTTTTAGGGCGGTATCCTCGTTTCATTTAATAAAGCAAATTAGCTTACATTTTGTTTAAGAAATAATCAGAGTGTTTGTTGAATATTCGAATTTGAGCTATTACCTCAAATGAGGACAAGTCCTAGTGTATCTATCGTGTGATTGTTTAAAAAAAAGTTGAAGGATTCTTAAATTGTATCCACGACTGAATGCAAAAATTATCAGCACTTGAGCAATTTTGTTGATCAAATTCCTCAAGTGTAATTACTGTGCAGTATTTTCCTGATGGTATTTTGAGATGCTTTTCATCTTTAGAAATAATGCTCTCTACATAATGATTAACTATAAGTTGATTTTCTGAAGCTAAGCCATCGCTATTGAAATGAGGATAGTATTCTCCTATAACATAGCCATTTAAGTCAGACCCAGAATAAGGCTCAGACAAAGCATACAGACGTATACGTAATGACCCTGTATGTGCATCATTTTGCATATTTAAATCTGTATATTTAACGCCCCATGTTATTTCTGTTTTTACTGGGTTGTTATCAGATAGTTTGTAGCTGATCGGACCATAAAATTCTAATCCTTTGGCTGAAGAGCCTGAATCTTCTTTGCAAGTTAAAGAGGAAGATATGGGAGGGATAATTCCATTTTCTGGTTGTTCTTTTGAGCTAGTTGTTTGTGTGGAGTCGCTTGGAGTTTTCTGTAATTGAACTTTGCTTGCTATAAGATCCCCAATAATTAAGAAAATGAAGGCACTGACAAATAAAATAACCAATCCACTTAACAACGGGATTGTCCAAGATTTTTTTTCATATGTATCTTTGAGTTTTTCTTTAACATATTTAGGTTGAATTCTAGCGAAAGAAAAGTACCAAACAATAAGATATAAAAGTCCTAAGCTTCTAGGGTATGTATCCAATTTAACAGGATCATCCCAAATAAATGGCGCACCTAGATTTATAAAAAGAATAAATAAAATTGAAAAAATAAACCAGTTTCTTGCATTGTCTGCCTCATCTTTATTGCCTAGAGTTTGCCAATTTCTGAATTGTAAATATGAGCCAAATATAGGTGTAAATAAAAGGCTCCAGTTTGCAGCAGCATTTGGATTCCAAAGTTCAATCTGCTTCATTTGGGTTTGTACTGATTGCTGCTCAATAATTGTATTTTGAGTATTTGAAATTTCTAATCGAGCACCACAGCCACTACAGAACTTCGCATCATTACTATTTGATTGACCACATTGATTACAAAACATAAGTGAAACCATTATCTATAATTTTTTAAAATGAATTTATTCAAAATATTTACGCTATGACTTAAAAAAGTAATAACTTAATTTTTAATATTTTATATCATCTTGAGATTATTGGCATTCAACTAATCGCTGAGATGTGCTTAGTAGTCCCACCCCTCTAAGGCATGACCTAAAAGACAAAAATAAGAATCATAGATGACATACTAGATAGGAGTGTGTCATGGGTCAGATTGATGATATTTTAAGTGGAAAATTAAAATTTGATATTCCACAAGAAAAAAATGAAAAATCAGAAGAACAAGGCAATCTTAGCCGTGGTTTTGAAACAGCTATGCGCCAAGTGCCACAAACGATTGGTGGTGTAATTGGCTTGGCTGGCGATGCAATCGGAAGTGACGCAGTCAAAAGCTATGGGATGAATATTTATAAGAATCAGTCCCAAAAAATTCAAGATATTTCAAAAGATAGTGACTCATTTACAAAAGTATTAAATGGTGATGCTAGTCTAGGTGATTGGGCTGGTTATGGTACGGGTTATGTTGGTGGGCAAGCTCTGCAAGCACTGGCAACTGGCGGTATTGGTGGGTTTGTTGGTAAGAAAATTGTACAAAAAGGATTGGCAAATGCTGTAGAGCATGAAGCTGGTAGTCTTGCAGCACAGGAAGCAGCAAAACAAGCAATTAATAAAGGTGTGAAATATGGTGCAGGGACTGCTTTAGGTGCAAGTAATTTTGTACAAGAAGCAGGTTCAATTTATCCAGAAGCATTAGAGCAAGCTGAGAAAGATGGTCGTACACTTGATGGTGGTGATTTAGCTCGTGTTGCAGGTGCCGGATTAGCTGCAGCAGGTGTTGATACTCTAACCGATATGAGCATGTTAAAGGGTGTATTACATGGAGGCTCTAATTCATCCAATATTTTAAAACGTGCTGCAAAAACTATTCCGATGGGAATGTTAAAAGAAGGTGCAACCGAAGGGATTCAGACAGGAATTGAGCGTTGGGGTGCACAACAAGATTTAGGTAGTAAAGAAGCAGTTACAGATTATGTCGATTCTGCTGCATTGGGTGCATTAGGTGGTGGTCTAGCTGGAGCTGGTGGAGCATTACGCCGTTCAGGTCATGGAAATACTGAGGCAGCTGTAGAAACACAGCAACCAAACTTACCTTCTAATGAACAGTCAGGTAATATCCAATCTCCATTTTTAGAGCAATTTGATAATTCATCTCCAATTATTGATGAAAGTAAACTTTATGATCTTACAGGTATTCCTCCTGCACCAGTAATCGATAAAGGCAAGCTGCCGCCTGATACGCTCAGCTATGAAAATGGAGTTGATTACACGCAACCACAAACTGATCTTAGTCAAACTGATCTAAATGAATTTCAAAAAAACATAAATAATGGAATTGATTACAGCCAAACACCAGCACATGCAAATTGGTCATTAGATACTACCACCCCCCAAATTTATGATAATTCGATTGATTTTGATTCTAAAAGAACCAAAGATCTGCAATCACAAGTGGAATTTAATGATTTATATGGTCACAGCACCCCAAATCCACTTATTGATTACCCCACTCTAAGTCCATTTAGTGATGTTCAACAACCTCTAATTAATCAAAAAAAGTTGTCTGAGCAAATGGGTATTGATCCCAATAATGGCCCAATGTCATCAGCAGCAGCTTTAGCGTTAGATTCAGGTGCCTCGTCAGTATTACAAACAAGTCTTGTACAAGAGCAGCAAACACAAGGTCAAACCGTTGCACCGCTTAGTGATGCAGTGCCAAGCGATTATCGTCAATTAATGGAACAGAATAATGGACAATCCTTTGGGACAGGCTTTGAAAATGCAGCATTACAGCAAGGAAATACGCAAGCTGACAATGCAAGCAAATCACGTCCTCAACAAAATGAATCTGCTACTCCAATCTCAGTAAAACCGACATTCACCAGCAATCAGGCCGTTGGCTCGGTTGGCTATGCTCAAGATGTTGCGAAACAGGCTGTTCAGCAATACCAGGGTGATAAATCTACCTTAGAAGAATCTAAATCATCCTTAACAGGCAAAGGACCTGCAACAGATCTTCTCTACTACAAAAACTCCCCTTCATTTAGCAATGTTCAGGTTGAACCGAATGCTTCAGGTGATAAGGCAATTGTAAAACTCACCAGCGCAAAAACAGGCCGTATTGAACAGCGTGAATATCCAAGTTCACTGATTGATTTTAATAATTTCTTAGAAGGAACAAACAGTAATGCCTCAAAAACCGCGCAAGACAATCTACAAAATGGCAAGACAGAAACTCAAGCAGCAAGTGAAAGCCCAACAGCTTTGGATAATGCTCACCAATCTACTGATCAAGCTGCTGGTCAGGAAGTACATGATCCTCAAGATCAAATAACAGCATTAGAAAATCAGCTTTCTAATGAAAAAAATGTTGTTCAAAAAACCAAGCTGCGTAAGCAAATTAATGAATTGAAAGCAAATCTAGCTGCATCCGCTGCCAAGGATTTAGAAGTTTCAGCACATACGGCAGCAACCAGTCCTGAGAACAATTTGCCTGAGCCGACACAGGCACAAAAGGAGGCTGGAAATTACAAGAAAGGACATGTCCAATTTCATGGCCTAGACATTTCGATTGAGAACCCACGTGGATCTGATCGTACAGGGCAACGTCCAGACGGTACAGAATGGCGGCACACCATGACTGACCACTATGGCTATATTAAAAAGACCATGGGGGCAGATGGCGATCATGTCGATAGCTATATTGGCCCTGATCTTGAATCACAGCATGTTTATGTCGTAGACCAGGTTGACCAGAAAACTGGAAAGTTTGATGAGCATAAAGTCATGCTTGGTTTTAATGATCAGGACACGGCAACCAAGGCATATCAGGCGAATTTCGATAAAGGTTGGAAGGTTGGCCACATTCGTGCAATGACCATGAATGGTTTTAAACAGTGGCTTAAAGAGGGTGATACCACAAAACCTTCAGCAGAGTTTGATGATAAGACCGAAACAGTCACAACAGCCGCAGGGCGAGATTTACAGGTACGCCCAAAAGTTGTTGAAGCATCGGATCTGATTGCATCTAATACATCAACAGGCACGGTCAACGAGGCTTACCCTCAAGAGTTGCAGCCACGCGACCGCACACGCCTAGCATCACTGCATCAGATCAATTCAATTGCCAATGATTTAAAACCCAACCTGTTAGGGAAAAGTCCAAGCGCATCTCATGGTGCGCCAATTGTATCGAGCGACAATATTGTTGAAAGCGGTAACGGTCGTACATTGGCAATTGCCCAAGCGTATGCTCAAGGCAAGGCGGAGCATTATCGTAACTGGTTGAAATCCGAAGGTCATGACATTACAGGCATGAAGCATCCTGTATTGGTTCGTGAGCGTATGACACCGATGTCGATGCAAGATCGTATGGACTTTACCAAAGAAGCAAATACGTCCAATACATTGAATTTGAGCGCCACAGAACAGGCACAAAGCGATGCAACAAAACTGAATGATGCAATTTTGAGTCAATATCGTGGAGGGGATTTAACGCTTTCAAAGAATTTAGGTTTTGTTCGCCAGTTCATGTCTCAAGTGATTGGCCATACTGAAGCTGGCAATATGATCCTGGATGATGGCTCATTATCACAAAATGGAGTACGTCGAATTCAAGGTGCTTTGTTGTATAAAGCCTACAGCGATGAAAGCTTACTGCATGAAATTTTAGAAAATACCGATAGCGATATTAAAGCGATTGGTAATGCTTTGCTCGATGTCTCAGGGGATTGGGCATTGATGCGTGAACAATCTGAAAATGGCACGATTTCGCGCCGTGTCGATGTTACACCGAACTTAGTTGAAGCTGTACAGCTAGTTCGCCATGCACGTGCGACTGGTACACATATTTCAGAAGTGATCGAGCAGGGTGATATTTTTGAGGGCGAGATTGATCCAGTGACACAGGATTTTATCCGTCTATTTTTCCGTGGTGAAAACTACAACCGTCCAAGTGGCCGAGATTCTGTTGCGAGTGCATTAAAGTATTTTGTTGGTTTAGCTACAGAAACTAAAGCTGGTGAAAATATATTTGGTGAACCTGAACTTACAGGGCAAGAACTAATTCGAGGTGTAAATGAAAAACTCTCCAACCAAGAAAAAAATAAGCAGCAACAAAACCTCTTCAGAAGCCAGAGAGCTAATGACTCAAATGCTGGAAAGAACGGCACAACAGGAGAAGGACAAAGAACTGGCCAATCAAATGAAAGTTCGTCGAATCAGCCAAAAACAATAAAAGAAAGTATTGAGCAAATTCATGCAGAAAAGATTCGTCAAAAAACCATAAGTGATTTACATAGCGGTGTTTACGGTAAGGCATCTATAGCAGATTTGGAAAATTCACTTAAACTTTTAAATAAACAAATCCAAAAAGCCCATAAACAAAGTGAAAATGAAGTTATTAATGGTAAACGAAGTACTCGAAAAGCTGTTTCATCAGGTGCTTTAGATCGTTTCTTAAAAAATCGTGTTGATTTAGAAACTTATATCAAAGCAAGAAAGTCGGGTGAAGTAGAGCAAAGAACGTCAGTCATTGAAAAATTTAGTCGTGAGAGATTAAAACCTGATCAAGAGCGCAAAGGCGTTTCATCACTGGATACGATTTTTGGAACTCTCTCTGCTACTACCGCTATTCAGCGTGTTCTTGCGATTCTTAATCATCTCAAATTGTCCGCTACACAAGATACGTCTCTGAATGGGCGAATTACTGTTGGAACTGCTGGAATTAAAGGGGGCTTTAATATTCAAGTCATTTCTAGCTTTGATGGACTTCCAACGAAAATACAACAAGATGCAACTTACCAAGATGAAAATGGTGATACCAAAAATTATGATGTAAGTGGTGTTTGGCATAATGGCACACTCTATGTGGTTGCCGATCAGGTATATGGAGATAGTGACAAGCAGCTTACTACATTTGATGCTTATGAGGAATTATTAGCACATGAAATCATTGGGCATTTGGGTGTTCAGCAGATCTTTGGTCAAGAATATAAGACCAAGTTACAGCAGCTCTATAATGCACTTGGTGGTTTAGAGGGTATCCGCAAAATTGCTAAGGAAAATAATGTGGATATGCAGCAGTTTGAGGGTGCATATATCCAACCGTATACTCAAGCAGCTAAAGATGGCATTTATACTCAATCAGATGTGCAGCAAGCACTGGTAGGGGAGTTATTTGCATTCATTGCACAGAATGCTGAAAAAAAACCACTGATTCGACAGAAATTAAAAGAAGTTGTGGGTTATCTTCGCCAGTGGTTGCGTAATCACGGCTTTGAAAAACTATTATCTCGCTATAACGATGCTGATTTAATGATGTTTTTGGCTGAAGCACGTAAAGCGGTTGTTGACCAAAAGTATTTTGGAAAATATAAAGATCGAGACATTTCTAAGAATAATGGTGATGAATTATTCAGCCGTGGTCAATCAGAAACACGTACTACCACTTCGGTAGAACAAATTCGAGATAAGCTTTCTTCACGATTTGGCGAAGCCATTATTTCAAAATTGGAACAAGATAGTAAGCTAAATATTCTTGAAACCTATGATCAGCAAGGGATTGAAGGTTTTTATCAGAATGGCAAGGTCACTCTAATTGCAGATGCATTGACCGAAGATAGCATCATCCCGACATTTCTGCATGAGCTTGGCGGTCATGGCGGTTTCCAGAACATGATGAACCAGGAACAATATTCAAACTTGATGAAGCAGTTTGATGAGATGGTTCGCCGTGGCCATCCTGTTTTTACCGAGGCTAAGCGACTGGCTGAGCGTGAGTCAGATCCAGCAACCCAAAAGCTCGAATATCTACCTTACTTGCTATCGCTTGCCAGTCACATGCAGATTAGAAATGCGATTCAGAAAGGTGCATTGAAATCATTTATCAGCAATTTAATCTCAAATGTAAAAGCTTGGCTCTTTGATCGTCTTGGTATGAATATCAACTTGAATCAAGATGATATGGTGGCACTGGCTGAGCGTATGATTAACAAATCTGCTAACCATACCGACCAACAAGCTATCAGTTTTAGTGAGAAAGATAAGTCAGTCTTTACAGATGCTTTTACAATTTCCGAGGCTGAACAGCAACGTGTGGCTAAAGAAATTGATCGATTGGCTGAGTCTATAAAAAGCTATCCAGAGCCTGTAAAGATGAAAATGCCACCAGTATTACTTGCTTTAAATGCTGTCCGTGAAGGTTTGAATATTCAGAATTTACCTTTAGAACTGGATAAACAAACTTTAAGAAAAATTATGGGGCGTGTTGATGGTAAACAGGACTATGCACATCAATTAACAAGAGAACAAGCTAAACAACTATTTGGTGAAATTACCAATCCTGTAATGGTGTTGGAATCAGATACAGCAGGTGGATTGGTTATCGTAACAAATCTACAGGATACAGATGGAAACCCATTCATTTCCGCAATTCATCTTGATAAGCGAAAAGGTAAGTATCATTTTAATGAGATTGCCAGTGCATATAGTAAAAATAATTTTGAGACTTGGATTAAAAATCAAAATGGGAAAGGGAATGTAATTTATTTCAATCAAAAGAAAAGCCTCACTGATCTGACGCTTCCCCCGCTCCAATTGCGGGGAGTAGTAGACCGTAAGGCTTCTGGTCAAAGTGTACTCAGCCCTGATGATGTTGTCAATTTCTTTGAGAAGAACAGCGACACTCTGTATTCACTGAATGAAAGCAAACACTCGCCATTTCAAAAAGCAATTGACCGTATTCTTGCTGGACATACACCGCAGCAATTTATCAAGTTGGGTAAAACACCTGATGTTTTAAAAATGATTGGAATGCCAGGAGCATCGATCACTATTCATGGCCGAACCATTGAAAAAGTGATGGGTGAGCATTTAGGTATTGAGCAGGGAAATCACAGTAATTTGCATAATTTAACACCTGAAACATTACGTCAGTTGCCTCGGCAAATTAATCATCCAATTGCTATTTTTAAATCTGGTGATACAGCCTCACGTGATGGTTATGTAGTTTTAACTGAATTGCATGAAACAGATTCAATAACTGGTAAAGAAAAACCTGTCGTTGCAGCTTTACATGTCAAAAAATCCAATTCAGATATTGAAATTGTGAATGTTGTAAGTGTTTATGGACGATCTAAGTTGCAGCTACAACGTGCGCTGAATAGTGATTTGTTATATTGGCATAAAGAAAAAGGCCAGCTATTTCTAAAAACCAACGGGCTTCAATTGCCACAGGAATTACAATCAGATGCTGACCTTTCAAGTTCTAATATTAAAACAAATGAAGATTTAGTCAAGTATCAAGATAATCCTTTATACAGTCGTAATTTTGATATTAATGAATCTCTGAATAAACTCAGTGAAAGTATTAAAAATGCGTCTGTACAATCCATTCAGCGGCGCATGGGGCATACCCTAAAAGACTGGTCAAAGATCGGATTACAGGCATTAGGTCGCCGTCAATTGACAGAAATCTATCATAAGATTTTACCGCAGTTGACTAAATACAGCGATTTAGTCGCTCAAATGGACGCTGATAAAAACGATGCTGGTGCCGAAGCTGACACCTTAGCCCGTAAATGGGGTGAATTGAGTGATGAGCATGCATTAGCTGAATTGATGCATGATTCAACCTTGGCACAGATTGACCCAGCTAAACCTCACCAGCACGGTGATAACTACCTGAAATATGTTGCCTTAAGACAGCGTTTTGAAAGCTTGTCACCTGAAGCTCAGAAGGTCTATACCGATGCACGTAACGCTTACTCTAAGCAGCATCAAAATATCCGTGATGCGATCCGGGAACGGATCTTACGTGCCAGCATGAGTAATGAGCGTAAAGCTGAATTATTGCAGCAAATGGATGCAGACTTTTTCCACAAATTAAAAGGTGTCTATTTCCCATTGGCGCGTTTTGGTAAATATGTGGTGATTGTGCGTAATGCCAATAATGATCAAGTTGAAAGTGTGAGTCGTGCGGAAACAGAGGCGGAAGCATACGCATTACGTTCTGAACTTATCAGGAAATACCCTGATAGTAAGGTTGATAAAGTCATCTTAGATAAGGATTACAATGCCAAGAGTGACATGGTTGGTCGTGGCTTTATGTCAAATCTCTATAATGAGCTGGACAATTTAGGTATCTCACCAAGCCAGAAAGCGCAGTTAGAAGATACGTTAGGACAGCTTTATTTAGCTTCTTTGCCTGACTTATCTTGGGCAAAGCATGGGATTCACCGCAAAGGGACTGCTGGCTTTAGCCAAGATGCTCGCCGTGCATTTGCTCAGAACATGCTTCATGGTGCTGGATACCTTGCGAAATTACGCTATTCAGATTTGCTTGATGACCAACTCTTAGAAATGCAAAAGTATGCGGATAACAAGACCAAGGAAGATGCTGAATATCATCATCCAACTGCTCAACGGGTCATCGGTGAAATGAAAAAGCGACATGAAAATTTGATGAATCCAAAATCAAATCCACTCTCGAGTACGCTTACCAGTGTCGGATTCCTATATTACCTTGGTCTATCGCCAGCATCAGCAGTTGTAAACTTACTGCAAACACCGTTAGTGACTTTACCTGTAATGGGCGCAAAGTGGGGGTATCAGAAATCTAGCCAGGCATTAATAAAGGCATCTGAACAGGCAGTCAAAGCCAAGAATGATCTATCTAAGATTCTTACTGGTGAAGAATTACAAGCATACAATGAAGCGGTAAGCCGAGGGGTGATTGATGTCACTCAGGCACATGACTTGGCTGGTATTGCTCAAGGTGAGGATAGCGGTGTGATGTGGAAACTACGCCCGATTATGCGCTGGGCAAGCTTCTTGTTTCACCACGCGGAACGCTTTAACCGATCTGCTACCTTTATGGCAGGTTATCGTTTAGCTAAAGAAAGTGGAGCAAGCCATACCGAAGCATTTGATCAGGCAGCAGATGTAACCTACCAAAGTCATTTTGACTATAGTGCAGGTAACCGTCCACGACTCATGCAAGGCAATGTGGCCAAAGTTATTTTCCTATTCAAACAGTTTGGCCAAAACATGGTTTATTTGCTGACACGCCAAGCATATCAAGCAATTAAGGCAGAAAAGCCAGAAGATCGAGCACAGGCACGTAAAACATTAGCAGGTCTATTGACGACTCATGCCTTAGCATCTGGCGTACTTGGCTTGCCATTAGTCGGTATGTTATTAGCTGGGGCATCCATGATTGGTGGTAGTGATGATGAGCCATGGGATGCTGAGGTGGCATTGCGTAACATGCTGGCGGATCTCTTTGGTGATACGGCATCAAATATGATTGCGAAAGGGGTATCACGTGCTACGCCGTGGGATATTTCTGGGCGTGTTGGCTTGAATAGTCTGATCTTACCTGATGTTCAGGAGGGTTTAGAGGGACAGCGTTGGGCTGAATCCGCAATGGCTGGGGCACTTGGACCAGTGGCAGGGATTGGCACAAACTTTTTAAAAGGATTAAACAATATTAGCGATGGTAACTTTGGGCGCGGTTTGGAAGATATGTTGCCAGTTGCTTTAAAATCTCCATTAAAGTCAATGCGCTATCAAATGGAAGGTGCTCAAGATAAGACAGGTATTAGCATTTTGGATGAAGTTAGTACCATGGGTGTGATTGGTCAAGCACTTGGCTTCTCGCCATCTGATGTCCGTACAGCGACTGAGGGGAAATCCGCTATTTATCAAATGAATACACGCTTACAAGCGAGACGTTCTCAGCTACTTGCACAATTCTCACGTGCCAAAATGAATGATGATGAAGAAGCATTGTCGGAAGTTTGGAGTGAAATTGAGCAGTTCAATGCCAAGAACCCATCGCGCCGTATCACCAAGCCAAATGCGATGCAAAGCTATCGTAACCGTATGCGCCGCATCGATAATGCTGAAAGTGGTGTTTACATTCCTAGGAAGCATCATGAGATCCTTGATGAAGGTCGCTTTGCTTTTGACAATTAAGACCCAACCCCTGTAAGCCTCGCTTAATTTCCTCAATTTCTAAAAACTCTACGTTCAAACGTGGAGTTTTTTTTATTGCCAAAATCGGGGGAAACCGTGGCAGATCAGCAAGCAATTGATACCGCAGCAAGCATGACAGCAATGGCGGCAAAGACTGCAGTAGCAGGTGGTGCAACAGGGGTGTTTACGTGGCTAGGTGGCTTAGATATTGGTTTATTAATCAGTATTTTTGCTGCAATTAGCGGCCTTTTGGTAAGTGTTTTTGGCTCTGTTGTGACTTGGTATTACAAGTACAAAGCAGACCAACGCGCCCAAGAGATACATGCACTTGAAATGAAAAAAATAGAGAAAGGAGGGCGTGATGTCGAACAAGACTAAAATCGCCGTATTGCTTACATCAATGGTCAGTTCAGGCGGAGTTTTATGGACATCTGGATACGAGGGGTGGCGTTCAAAGCCGTACTATGACACGGGCCGAGTCGTGACACAGGGTTTTGGCTCAACAGTTAAGCCTGATGGCTCAAAAATCAAGATTACAGACCAACCTATTACCCAAAAACAAGGGCTTGAATACCTAAAAGTACACATGGCCAAAGATGCGAAAGTCTTTAACAAATCACTGTCAGGCGTGAAGCTTTCACAGGATGAATATGATGTTTATATGGACTTCACTTATCAGTTTGGGACGGGTGCCTGGTCATCATCCAAGATGCTGAGCAATTTAAAGCAAGGTAAATACGTTCAAGCTTGTAAATCACTGGAGGCATGGCGTTTTTCACGTGTAGGCGGCAAGAAAGTGGATTGTCGTGTAAACCGTGGTTGTGCAGGTGTATGGAATCGTCAGCATGCACGTATGCAGAAGTGTTTGGGAGCAAATGCATGACAGCAGTTCTAATCATAAAAGCGATTTGGAATTTTCTAGGCAAGGTTTTTATCTGGATCATGTCAAATAAGCGTTGGTCTTTGATTATCGTTCTTGTGCTTTATGGCGTATTCCAGACGTGGCAGAGCAATAGTTTGGCTAATGATTTGAATAAAGCTGGTGCTGTTTGTGATGAGAAAGTGAATCAGGTTCAAGCTGATTTTGATAAATACAAAGCAGACCAAAAAACAGCAATTGAAACAGCCAAGACTACGGTTGCCACACAGCAACAGAAATGGGCTGAGCAACTTTTACAGGTAGAACAAAATGCGAGTCAAAAAATACAAAATGCGGTTGTTGCCGCTCATGATCTTGATCTGGCTAATCGCGGGCTGTCAGAGCAAATCAGTATTGCAAACCAACGTTTGTCCAACGCCAACAGTGAAGACATCGCGGAGTACACCAAAACCTGCAATCTCGTACTCGAAAACTTGGCAACTAGAGGTGGAGAAATCGCAAAAGCAGCTGATGGGCACGAAATTGATGCAGAAAAATTAGAGGAACAATTAAATGTAGTCGCAAGTGGGGTGAAGCCCTCTAAGTGAGGGCTTATTTAAATAATATTAGAAATAATGCTTTCGATGCTTTTTAATGAGTTGATTGTTGCTTTAAATGCATTATCTATATTAACTTCATCATCCAACCAAATTGACTTGGCCCCATTCGTATTAGATTCATATGAATTCTTAGGACTATTATTTAATAATAAACTTTTAAGATGAACCACCTTGATTATTTGATCTTGCAAAATATGATTTGGTATTTTTTCTAAGACTAATCGGTCATTAAATGACTGAAAATTATTTTTTAATATTAAAATCTCTCTAGAGATTATCATAATATTTGATAAATTTACTTTTACATTTTCCTCATGGAATGGGTCATTTGACCCTCTAGTATGTAAGTCTCTTAGATAGTAAGAGCAGCTAGTCTCTATATTTTCAAAAAATATGACTAAATCGGAGAAAACATTCATACACAAAAAAGATTCTTGTTGGATTCTAAAGTAAAGCTCCATTGTTTGAGCTTTATTTTGGAGTAAATAACCTCTAAATGTTAGAAATCCAATCAAAACTAAATTTAAAATAGCAACTATAGCTTCTATAGCTGAGTTATTTCTACTAATAAAATCAAATATTTGCATTAATAATTGTGTCCAATAAAATTTATTTTTTTACTAATTTTCATTTTTCCAAAATTCCATATATTAACTAATTTTATTAAGATATATTATATACATGAAATTTAACTTTGAGTTATTTACTTAAAATAAAAAATATCAATCTATTGTACATAGGAAATTAATATGAAAAAAAGATTATCATTAAAAGATCAATGTATAGAGTCTGGGATTGATTTTGAAGAGATTAAAATAGCTTATGATGCTAAACCGGAATTAGCATTATTAAAATATTATGAAAAACAGGGTTATATTGGCTCATTCATTGAAGGCTATACAATCCTAACAGTTTTAAAAGCATTGATGTTAGATAAATTAACTCAACTAAATCCATTTAATGATAGGAATGATGCTTGTAGCAGATATCTTGAAGCTCAATTTACAATTCATAAAGGACTAGAGTCTGTGATCATAAATTCGATTCGTAGCATTAATAGAGGAAAATATTTATCAAATTTACGAGAAATTTTTAAGCAGCCTTTTATAAAATCACAACACCCAAATTTATCATTTCAATGTTGTGAAGCATTGTATGATGCTATTGATTTAGAAATTTTTATAAGGGTCGCAAGAAAATTTTCTGAGGATCCATATACATATAGAAATGGTTGGCCCGATTTAATAATCGTAAAAGATAATGAAGTTAGGTTTATAGAAGTAAAAACAACTGATAAGTTGCATAGTAGTCAGCTAATAACAATACCAACTTTTAGTAAAATTTTACCTTATAACTTTTCTGTTTGTAAGCTTATAAAAATTTGAAGTTAAGAGTTAATGCTAATCAATCCATCCCAAGTGAATGGATTTCTACTCAATTTATCTCTACTCATGGACCAAGGGCGGTTCGGTATATAGCAAGCACCTATACCTAATTTCTTTTCCCCAAACCGTTCATGTACATTTTCAAAAGCACACATTAACTTTTCATTTCTATCAATCTTGGCCATATCAGTGAGAAGATCAAAGGTATGGCCACCTTTAGGTTCTAATCCAGTTAGCATCACCCCACACTTCTTGTACTTGATGCCTTCTTTGTAGATATGATCTAGTATCGCAGTTGCGGCTTTAACAAGATCAATGACACAGTCTGTAGGTTCAGAAAAAGCATAAGAAATCGCTTTGTTATAAAAAGGCACATTAGGATCAAAGGGATTAGACTGTACAAAAGCCACGATACATCCACAAAGCAACTCACCTGCACGTAATCTAGAGCAGGCATCTTGTGCATACATGCTAATCGCTTCTTTTAAGTCGTTGAGCTCTGTGACTCGAGATCCAAAAGAGCGACTGGCCACAATCTGTTTCTTACTTGGTGGTGTGTGTTCAACTTCAATGCAAGAAATACCTTGCAGCTCCGTAACAGTTCTTGCCACGACAATTGAGAATTGCTTTTTTATTTCTGCTGGGTTTGTACGAGCAAGATCAAGAACAGTATGCAAAAGCTGAATGTGAGTATGCTCTTTGACTATTTTATTAGATGTTTGAAATAGTGTACATAAAAGTGTACATAAAAATTAAATATACTGATATTTTATATATTTTTATATTAAATTCAGTACCTTATAAAATCAACAGCACATATCGAACATGACGATAGTTTTGTTCATTTAAGGTTCCTTAAAACTTTTCAAAGTTCAATTTCTCTCCATAAAAAAACTTCTTTAGTTTTTGAATAATAAGAGTATTTGCTTAAAACTTGGCTCTCAAAATATTTCAAAGTTCAACTAAGAAATTCATGTACCAAATATTTTTGTGTACATATTTAAGCAGATATATTGATGGATTAGAATTGTATATCACTTCAATATTTCAAGACTACTATGGTACTTAGTGATTCTTGATTAAAGTCTAATAACGGAAAATTACCAGAAAAAGTAGCGGTTATTGCTAATAGGGACTTTTTTCTGTCAGAATTTCTCCAAAAGGCAAAATTGTTTTTCAGTATTGCTATGGCTTCAATGGGAATGCAAAACGGATTGATGTGAGTATATATCGATTAATGAGTCTGAAAGATGTAAGAAATTAGATCTTCTAGATTGGGTAAAGAAAGATCCTTGGCTACTAAAACTTAATGAAGAGCTATTAAAATAAGTTTTTAAGAAAATTTTTCTGATTTTCATCTTTGTGAAGGTTTTGCCTTAGCTGCATTTGATATTTAATCACTCAGTTGTTCGACTTTGGCACTTTCCCACGCAATTATCGCTGTTTTTCGGGTTGTTCCCCACATATATCCACCAAAATTTCCAGAGGCTTGAATCACTCGATGGCAGGGAATCAAAAATGCCACAGGATTATGACCTATAGCAGTTCCTACTGCACGAGCAGCATTTTTTTGACCAATGTCTTTGGCAACTGCCCCATAGGCACTGAGCTGTCCCATCGGGATTTTAAGCAAACTTTCCCAAACCTTAAGCTGAAAAGCAGTCGCTTTAAGATGTAATTTTATTTTTGATAAATTATCACGGTTGAACTGAAAAATCTGTAAAGCCTGCTGTTGTAATGCATCACTGTATTCGGTTAGCTGGGCTTTGGGAAATTGTTCTATCAATGAGATTAGTGCAGTTTCTTCATTATCTATAAATGCCAAATAACAAATTCCTTTTAGTGTTGATGCTATCAGTACTTTGCCAAAAAGCGTTTCTGCAAAGCTGTAATTAATTTGCAAGGCTTGTCCACCATGTCGATATTCAGCGGGAGTCATTCCTTCTATTTGTATAAATAAATCATGTAAGCGACTTGAGCTAGATAATCCTGCATCGAATGTCGTATCTAACAAAGTGATCTTAGGTGGGTGCTTTAGAATGGATTTTGCATGTTGTATGGTGGTGTATTGCAGGAATTTTTTAGGACTAATTCCTACCCATTCAGTGAATAAGCGCTGAAAATGTGCTGGGCTAAGGTGGACATGTGCAGCGATTTCCGCCAAATTGGGTTGTTGTTGAAAATTATGCTGAATATATTCAATTGCTTTTGCAATGCGAGAATAATTTAGAGATGCTGACATAATTGCACACAGGATATATTGGATTTCATTTTAGATTAGCAAATCAGGTCTATCAGTAAAATCCAATTCTTGCGCTTATAGAAGGAGCACAGCAAATTGTAAGTCAATTGTAAAGCAGGGCATGATATGACAATTTGCTGTGACTCTGAATGGTATTAAGCACGAATCATATAAATTGATTGATCGCCATCACAGGAAAAATCAGCTAAAAAAACCGTGCAAACCAACCTTTTCCTTTTTTCTTTTCTTGGGCGTGTAGATATTGCAACATATTATCACGCACTGAATTTACATAATCCTGATCATCATGCTGGATATGATTAATTAACCATTTGGATAACAAACGGTACAAATCATTTTCAATCGACTCTCCATTGTTGAAGCGCTGCCGATAGTCATCTAATCGTTTTACAAATAATTCGTGTATGCCTTTGTGTGAAGGTAAGTACTGATAACAGACTTGTTGCAGTAAATTTTCTTCAAAGCTGAAATGAGATTGAGTATAGTCGATTAAATCATCAAGTACATCTTTGATTTTATCGTGCTGACCATTGACTCGGATCTCTTCTAAAACATTAATATAATCTAAAATTTGTCGATGTTGATGATCAATCACATCGATTCCAATATTATAACTTTCATTCCATTCCATCTTGAGTCTCTTTAAAATTCTGATCATGAATTGGTTGTTTTTTTTATGTTATCTTGAGAACAAATAATTCCATAAAAAAAATATGGAATTAATATACTATAGCGTCTGTTACATGAAATCTATAGTAAAAATAATTTTTTGAAACTTAATATTGAATTAGGTAGTATCAATCTTCAGATTTTACTCAAGATTTTTTAAAATACATGTCTATAAAAACGCCCTTAATTCGATCAAGTATCTTAAGTCAGCTCAATCACTGTAATGTCTGGTTAAAAATGGAATCTTCGCAACCCGCAGGCTCCTTTAAACAGCGCAGTATTGGGCAAGCCTGTCAAGAGTACGCCAAACAGGGCGCCAAAAAATTTATTAGTTCATCTGGTGGAAATGCAGGAATTTCAGTTGCTTATTTGGGCAAACAATTGAATATCCCTGTTGTCGTTGTTGTTCCTGAAACAACATCACAAAGAGCAATTGAGTTGATGCGTAAAGAAAATGCTGAAGTAATTGTGCATGGTGCATCTTGGGTTGATGCCAATGCATTGGCATTATCCTATGTCACCTCGCAAGCAATTTATATTCATCCGTTTGATGATCAATATTTATGGGATGGTGTTGCTACAATCATTGATGAGGTGCTGGCTGATGGCGTTCGACCAAGTGCAGTTGTTTTATCGGTGGGCGGTGGTAGCCTTATTTCTGGCATACAGCAAGGTCTATTGAAACATCAACTTGATATTCCGATTTATGCAATTGAAACGGAAGGGACAGCATCTTTAAATACTTCGATTAAAATGCGGAAAAATATTGTTTTAGATCAGGTTACAGGTATCGCTACGACACTTGCAGCCAAGCAAGTATGCGAAAATGCATTTCAAATTTCCCAGCGTTATCAAGTAAAAGGCTTGACTGTTTCTGATCGGGAAGCTGTTTTGGCTTGTCAGAAATTTTTAGATGATCATCGTACTTTAGTTGAACCCGCTTGTGGGGCAACCTTATCGATTTTATATGATCAAAAAATTAGTGTGGCTGAAACAGATGATGTATTGGTAATTGTTTGTGGTGGAGCAACAACTACTCAAGCACAGTTGTCCCAGTATCTTTCAGATTTACAGATTAAAAACTAAAATTAGATTCACTTATTTTTACGAGGAAATCTGCTGTATAGAACTATTGTTGAGATGCTCAGAATCAGTATTTTCTGAGCATCATATTATTATTATCATCAGGTTATGCTTACTGTTTTGATTTTGACCAATTCAGCAGCCAAGCCGCTTGGGCATCTAGACTGTTATCATTTTGCAATTTGCTTTTTAATTCGTTTGCAGCTTGATAATCATTTGGACCAACTAAAACACGAACGCCTTTTGTTGTGACACTGGTTTTTGTTGCATAACCTTTGTTCTTTAACTTATCTACAATATGATCAGCCTTTTCTTGGTTGGCAGCCAAAGCGACTTGAATCATCCAGTTTTTTTCAGTGCTATCAGTGAGCTTATTTTTTACACTATCTGCAGGTTTTACTACTGGCTTGAGATCTTTTTTCGCCTGAGTATCCGATGGAGTTCCGACTTTAGCTTTCTCAGGATGAGCTACAGCATTTTCCTGTTTTTGAGCCACGATTGCGGCTTTAATTTTTAAGTCAGGCTTAACGGTATTGTCTTTAGGTTTGTCAACTTTGGCGACAAGAGTATTTTTTGAGTCGTTAATCCCAGTCGAGGTTGTTTTTGGGGTGTTTTTATTCGATTCTGTCAGTTTTGCTGCATCATCCGTGTTTTCTGTAGAGAGTTCATCCCAAGTTTTACACATATAGATGCCTTGTTTCTGAGGTACAGAATAGCAATACATACTTTCTTTCTCTGATTTTGTTGCTGAAAAACTACTTGCAGAACAAAGAATTAAGATTGAGGAAATGATCGTTTTTTTCATAAAGTGTTATCTAGTTCACATTTTGTGTCATTATAAACAAAAAGTTATGCTTTTAGAAATAATTAAAAATATATTGAAACAAAGTGAATTAAGTTATTGTTATATATTTATATTTTTAAAATAGAAATTGATCTTTAATTATGTTTTTAAGTTTTTGATTTTCATTAAATATCATATTAATGATGTCAAAACGACTCTTTAAAAATACAAAAATAGTTGAAATTTACTTAAGATGTATTGAGATATCGTTTAAATTTTTTGCATCTTGGTTAGATCTAAATCCAAATGACAACACCCCTTGATACTTTTAAGTAGAAAATTGATAGTGAGTAATAATTTCTTTATTTTTACTTTAGGGTGTGTCCTCATTTGAGGAAATAGCTCAAAAATGAGTATGTTTATGCTTATATTTGAATATTTAACAAACAATATGATTGTTTATTGAATAAAATAAGAGCTAATTTGCCTCATAAAATGAAATGAGGACACGCCCTAGTGTGCTCCTGAAATTGAGGTGAGTTAGCTGTATTTCACTATTTCACCGTACCTAAAACTGGAATCATTCTTGGTCCAGCTTCACGGGCTTTACTAACAATTTCAACCAATTCATCGTATGTTAAGTTGAAAGAGTCTGAGCTATCAAAAATGTACACAACATTCTTGTCTTTTAGCTCTTCTGGCTTTTCAGGGATAAAGCGTTCAGGGATCAATTTCTGAGTTAATCCTTCATCAGATAGGTGTTTAGGTATCATTTTTTGTCCTATGCAAATTGTTAAGATCGTTGGATAAGGTTTGTTTGGTCATAACTATAATAACGAGTTATGTCGATCCATGTAGAAATGTCTTTTTCCCATTTGTAAACTCGATTGCCATCTAGTCTTAAGAGATCTAATCCTTTGATCCCAAAATGTGTGGAATCATTAGGGAGTAGATCCCATGGAATATCTGAGTTTTCTGATAGCCAATTTTCCCAGACATTCTGAATATAAG
Organism: Acinetobacter sp. ME22; assembly: GCF_022012315.1. Lineage (NCBI taxonomy): Bacteria > Pseudomonadati > Pseudomonadota > Gammaproteobacteria > Moraxellales > Moraxellaceae > Acinetobacter > Acinetobacter sp. ME22. The sequence goes on along the minus strand of NZ_JAKLTL010000001.1, from coordinate 301,864 downwards.
GAACAACGAAGTTTTGCTGCAGCTCATTCCAAGAGAAAATATTTTGAATATTCGATTTCTCCTTATATGAATCAATGACACTTTTTGTTGGTCTAAATGATTTGATGAACTTTTCTAATAGTTCCTTAACAAAAGGATAGTCAGTATTGAGGTTATTCGGTGATTCAATTACTGAATATGCTTCTTCAGCATCGGCAATATCTGCAGCAGAAATATAACGCTGTTTAAGCGCAAATTTTGAGTAATTCTCACCAAATTGTTCTTTTGCAAATTGAATAGCATCTTGGTACTCAATACGCTTGCCACGTTTCTTTAAATTAACGTAGCGTTTAAGGCTACCCCAAGATGAATGAAGGGTGATTGTTTGAAGTTGGGGAATGGTAAAACCATCTTCGGCATAGCGAGTTGCTGCTTCATGCCGTAAATCATGGAATCTTAGATCCATGATGTTATTCAATCTGCATGCTCTACGGAAATAGTCAGAAACAGTTTGAACATTAACAGGCAGTAAAAGCTCGTCACTATAACCAAGCTCTAGCATTCGTTTACGTGTCGAAGGTTCAAGTAATTCATCAATGATCAATAGGGCATTAGGCTCCAGATGTGCAAATTTATGATTGCCTTTTGAGCCATCAGGATTTTTAACATCACGGATCTTCCATTGATTGTTTTTACGATCAAAATCCTCAAGCCGCATTTCACACAGTTCACCTTCGCGGCGACCAGTATAGATCGCAAGCCACATTACCAAATGCATTGGAATAGCATTACGGACGCGCTTCCAGCCTTTATAAAAGTGGTTTGTGAGTGTGAAAAGTTCCTCTGTTGTAATCAGACGATCACGCTCTTTGGACTTGGTAACGATACGGGCTTTTTTTAACCCAATAATTGCTTGAGATAGTTCATTTTTGGCGTTTGCAACATCTTCTCCCCAAACAAGCTCAGCATGGCCTAGAACACTCGAGATATGCGAAATGTCTTTCAGAGCGGTTGATGGACTAACACCATCAATCATTTCCATAGGATTGCCTTTACGCCGCTCAATAGCAAAATTTGAGAAGTCTTGGCGAGAAAGGGTATAGACATCTTTTTGAGAAATATCATAGTTACAAATATTTTTTAAAGCAGCTTTCTTCGTCCCGGCAAATTCATTCCCAATTTCTTCGATATACTTCTCGATAAACTGATCTAAAGTTTTTGACACAGTTTGAGTTTCTGGATTTAAAATAGCGGGATTAACAAGTATTTCTGCTTCAACTCGTTTAATCCATTCTTTGGCTAATGATTCTTTGGCAAAAGTTCTTGTTTTGTTGAATGTGGTTTTATCTGGTCGTTTGATGCGTATTTGTGCTGTGTAAGTAAACCTCCCATCAATTTTCTGACGTTTTGTAATTGTTCCCATATTTATTTACCTATTCGAATGCTACATTTTTTAATAATGCTACAATTAAGAAAATTGTAGCATTATTTTAGCAATGAATAGTAAAGAATGATTCAGAATGTTGGAAAATGATTGAGAATATAGGAATTGGAAAATTGAGTAAAAACAAAGTTATTGAAGAATTGTTCGATAAAACAAAGCGTAACCAAATTTGGGTCGCGCCGATGGCAGGTGTAACGGATCGGCCATTCAGAACACTATGTAAATACTTTGGTGCAGGGCATGCGGTCAGTGAAATGATGACTGCTGACAAAACACTTCGCATGAGCAAAAAAAGCTTATATCGCGCCAATTTTGATGGCGAAATTGCCCCAATCTCAGCCCAAATTGCAGGCTCAGACCCAGAACAATTGGCAGAGGCTGCACGTTATCAGGTTGAGAATGGCGCTCAAATTGTCGATATAAATATGGGTTGCCCAGCTAAAAAAGTCTGCAACAAACTGGCAGGTTCAGCACTCCTTCAAGATGAAGATTTGGTCGCTCGAATTTTAGATACTGTGGTTGCTGCTGTCGATGTGCCTGTGACTTTAAAAACACGTCTCGGTTATTTGAATGGTTATGAAAATATTATGCGGGTGGCGAAACGTGCTGAGCAGGCAGGCATTGCAGCGTTAGCACTACATGGGCGTACCCGTGAAGACATGTATTTAAATACGGCACGTTATGAACTGATTAAACAAGTGAAAAGTCATATTGATATTCCCGTGATAGCCAATGGTGATATCGACAGTCCTGAAAAAGCTAAATATGTACTCGATTACACAGGTGCAGATGCGATTATGATTGGTCGTGCTGCTCAGGGTCGACCGTGGATTTTTCGTGAAATTGCCCATTATTTAAAAACAGGACAACATTTGTCTGCACCGAGTATTGAAGAAGTCAAAACCGTTTTGCTTGGACATTTGAACGAGCTGTATGAGTTCTATGGCGAATATTCAGGATGTCGTATAGCACGTAAACATATTGCTTGGTATACCAAGGGTTTACATTCAAGTAATGAGTTTCGTCAAAATATGTACAAGGTTGAATCGACCCTTGAACAAGCGAAAGTGGTGGAAGCTTACTTCGATTTATTGCTTGGTCAAGGGGAAAATATGGACGATGTGCAAGTTGAATCCATCAGTTTACTTGAGACACATTAAGCCAAACGCATTTCTTTTGCCAAGGTATAGATGAGTTCGGCAGCTTCAAGTTGACGAATTTCAGCAACTTGACTTCCTGCCCAAAATGCAGCAAAGCCTTGATGCTGTTGTTGTGCTGCAAGCTGATGTAGTTGCTTAGCAATATCATAGCTATAAGGGTAAACAGGAATTTCTGGACGATCAAGTTGTTCAATCCATTTATGCCAGTCATTTACAATACCGCGTGCAGGACGACCCGAAATTGCTGCGCTAATTTGTGTTACAGGTTCATCAAATAATGCTTCGCGATACATGGTATTGGCATTGGAAGATGAGCACTGAATAAATGCTGTTCCCAGTTGGACGGCCGATGCCCCAAGATCGAGTAAATGTTGGGCATGCTGACCATTCATTATGCCACCAGCCGCAACAATCGGAAGGTTACAGTATTGATGTAAAAGTTGAACTAGCTCTGCGGTACTCAATGCTGCATCGCGTTGGGGGTGGAAAATGCCACGATGTCCACCTGCTTCAATGCCTTGAGCAATGATTAGATCAATTCCAGCCTGTTCGATGGCTTGTGCTTCATTTAAATTGGTTGCTGTCACCATCGTGATAATTCCAGCTTCTTTCAAAGCTTGGATTTGATGTGGATGTGGAATACCAAAATGAAAACTTACAGCCGCAGGACGTAATTCTAAAATCAGATGAAGATAATCATCAGAATCTAGAAAACTTGGGTAAATACAGTTGAGCTGTTCGGGAGCATGGTGCCCGAACTGAGCAAAATACGGCTGTAAATGCTGAATCCATTGCTGTGCAACATCAGGATCAAGCACTTCACTACGATGACAAAAGAAATTGACCTGAAATGCCTGATCGGTTAATGCCTGCGTCTTTAAAATCTGCTCACGGCAACTCTCAATTGAGCTTGCACCTAGACCTAATGAACCTAAACCGCCTGCATTGGAAACCTCGGCGGCAAGTTGTGGGGTCGATACACCTGCCATTGGTGCAAGAAAAATTGGGTACTGTAATGAGAGCTGATTTAATGTAGACATAAGATATTAACTTTGATATGACAATGAAAATGGGAGCATTATTGATGATCCCCTGTGGCTTTATGAATTTGGTCTTCAGTGTGATTAATCGTACGATCAAGTTCACTGGCAGCATGGTCTGATGCTTGTTTGGTTTTGGCTGAAACGGTATCTACTGTTTGTTTAAAATCATTTTTAGCTTGTTCGGCAGCTTTATCTAAATGCTGTTCAGTCGATGCGCCTGTTTCAGGATTTGGCTGTTTTTGACATGCTGTTAGACCTAAGACAATGCAGATGCTACTCAGCATAATTATTTGTTTCATCAAGAATTCCTCTCATTTATGATTGTATTTGAGCTTAGTCTAGAGATTTCTTGAAATCGAAAAAGTGAAATTTACATTTTGCTAACGAGAGTATTATAGGCTCAAACATTTTTACTATTTGAACAATACGACTTTCATCTTGCTTGACACTGTCACAATGTCTAAATGTAACAGTGTCAGTGCCTCATTTTTATTGTAACCAGTCACGTAACAACTGAGTTGTTTCTTCAGGGCACTCCATAGGAGGTAAATGCCCACACTGTTTAAAAATATGAAGTTGTGAATGTGCAATCCCTTCATGCATTTCCTGAGCGAGTTTTACAGGCGTTACAAGGTCATTTTCACCCACTGCAATCAATGTTGGAACTTGAATGTCTGCCAATAATGGGCGTGAGTCTATGCGAGCGAGAATAGCCGTTTGCTGATTGATAAAGCCGATGCCACCAATACGCTGAGCCATAGCTTTAATTTCTTCAGCGAAGGGTTCATGCACACGAGATGGATGAATAATTTGAGGAAGTAATTTATTGGTTACTCCCATAAATCGACCGACTTTGAGTGAATGTATGGTCGCTTGGCGGTGTTTTGCTGAAGTCGCGCTGTCAGGGCGGGCACTGGTATCAAACAGTGCAAGTTTAGTCACACGCTCAGGTGCTTGACGCATGACTTCAAAAGCAACATAGCCCCCCATAGACAGTCCAACAAGCGCAAATTTTGCGGGTGCCTGATTTAAAATTCGTGCTGCCATTGCGGGTAAATTGTCATCTTGTGACAAGTCTGCAACAATGATTTCTGCGTATTGTGACAAAGCATCTGTTTGATATTGCCACAATTTTTTATCATTGAGTAAACCGGGAATAAAAACGACGGTAGGACGAGGAGAAAGCATAAACAACCTAAATTAATGTTTGACTTGCACTAAAGATAAAATGCTACCAATCACAGCAAAGACAAGGGTGAGACTGACAATTGCTGACCAGCCTCCGTGTAACCAAAACCAGCCACCCACTGAGCCAATGATGCTGGAACCCATATAATAAAATAATAAGTATAAAGATGCGGCATGTCCTTTATTTTCACCTGCTGTAGGGCCAACACAGCCACTAGTCACAGAGTGAGTGATAAAGAATCCAGTGGTGACTAAAATAACTCCCGCAATAATTGCAATGATTGGGTTTGCCAAAGTACATAAAATCCCTAAACCCATAATGATAAAACCACTCAGCATTAGAGGGCGTTTACCAAAGCGATCGGCTAAGCTTCCTGCGATTGATGAAGACACTACACCAAATGCATAGACCAAAAAGATCAGGCTAATGGTGGTTTGACTAAATGAATATGGCGCACCTGATAGGCGGAAAGTCGCATAGTTAAATAGCGTGACAAAAATACTGGTCAAACAAAAGCCAACTGCATACAGACGAATAAGACCCAAGTTTTTTAAATGTTTGCCCCATGTCCGCATATGAAAGCTGACACGAAAGCTGGGTTGAGCAATAAAGTTGCGAGATTTAGGCAGTAATTGAAAAAATCCAAAAGAAAAGATGAGACAAATGATACCAAGTACACCAAGGGCAATCCGCCATGAATAAAATTCGCTGATTAGTCCCATACCCACTCGACCCATCATTGCACCGAAGGCTGTACCTCCGACATAAAGCCCCATGGCTTTACCCAAATGCGCAGGATCGATTTCTTCAGCCAGCCATGCCATTGCAACAGCAGGGACACCCCCAAGAACCAATCCTTCAAGCGCCCGAGCAATCAGCAGTGCATGCCACTCTTGCATAAATGCAGCGATGATATTTAAAACAGAGGCGACTGCCATTGAAATAAACATAATGCCACGCCGTCCGAAGGCTTGTGAAAATGCGCTGGCTAATACAATCGAGAATGCCAGTAAGCCTGTGGTTAAGGACAGTGCCAAGGAACTGGTTGCAGGACTAATTGCAAAACTATGTGAAAATGCAGGAAGAAGCGGCTGTACACAATAAATCAGGGAGAAGCTGGCAAAGCCCAATAAGAACAGGGCAAAACCTGCACGGTAATAGTCTTGAGAGCCTTGTTGAATCCAGAGATTTTTTGTAGTGGGGCGGGTGCGTGGAGAAGATGAGCGATGCGTCCAAGTTTCTGTAGGAACTTGAACGGATTTGGATGATGAGTCGCTAGACATGATAAATACTCAATTGGTGAGATTTTATAAGGAACTTATTCGAGATTAATCTAGCAATTTACTAGGTATTTTTCTAATATATTTAAATATGTACCTTGATATGTTTTATATATGGAACTTCGGCATATACGCTACTTCCTAGTGGCAGCAGAAGAAAAAAATCTGACCAAAGCCGCCATGCGTTTAGGGATTAGTCAGCCACCTTTAAGTATGCAAATTCGCGATTTGGAAAATGAAATTGGGGCAGCCCTATTTCACCGTAATCCACATGGTATCGTCCTCACTGAAGCGGGTCAGGCTTTTTTACAGGCTGTACAGCCTTTGCAGCAACGTGCTGAGGAAGCTATTCAAATCGCACGACAAGTTGCCAATGGTGAACTTGGACAGTTAAATTTGGGCTTTACAGGAACAGCAGCATTAAACCCACTGATTCCGACGGCAATTCGTGAGTTCCAAAAGACTTATCCGAAGGTGAAAGTAAAAATTGAGGAAGCCAATTCAGCAGCATTGATTCAAAAACTACTCAATGAACAAGTCGATATTGCTTTCCTCCGACCTTCAGATCCTCAACCAGAAGCATTAAAAATTCAGCATTTAATGGATGAACCTTTGGTTGCTGTTGTGCCATCACATCATCCTGCAGCAAAACATGCACAGGCTTTGGCTTTGACTGTACTCAAAGATGATCCATTTATTATGATTCCTGAATCTTTTTCAGGAATGGGCTTATATGATGCGATTGTACAAGCGTGTTTACAGGCAGGATTTGACCCGAAAATTGGACAAAGCGCACCTCAGTTAGTGTCTATCTTATCTTTAATTTCTGGTAACTTGGGTGTTTCTTTGGTACCTGAGTCCGTGATTCAGGTGCAACTGGCGGGTATTCAGCATTGTCGATTGCAAGCACCTGTGCCACATGTCAGTCTTGGCTTGGCGTATCATGCGGAAAATCCATCACAACTGGCGATCAATTTTGCCAGTATCGTGATGTCTTTATGTCATCAAAATCAATATTGAACTGGCTATAATTTGGAGTATTTATTTATGCCTTTACAACGTGGTATCTATCGACATTATAAAGGTCAGCTTTACCAAGTATTTACAGTTGCAAAACATAGTGAAACTGAGGAAGAACATGTGGTATACCAATGTTTATATGGAGATTACTCCATGTGGATTCGACCATTAAGCATGTTTGTTGAACAGGTAAGCTTAGAAAATGGCGTAAGTTGTCCACGTTTTGAATTAATCCAACGCTTAGAATAATGATGAATAAGAGAGGTTGTGAATGATTGATGAACAGTTTCTAAAGCAACAAAAACAACTGTATTTACAACTGAAACAACATGATTCCCAGCAAGATCATCGTTTGGCGCGTTATGGCAGTATGGAGTTAGAGTCTGTACTGTTTCTTTCTCAACTCATTACTTTACAAAATAGTCAGAACATCCTTGAAATCGGCACATCCGCAGGCTTTACCACACTATGGGTTGCAAAAATGCTTGAAAATAGTACAGGGCATCTGATTAGTGTGGAAAAACAACCTGAGAGAAGTATATTTGCACAGCAGAACTTGCAAGCCTTTGACTTAAAAACACCGATTGATTTTTGGATTGGTGACGCATTGCAGTTTTTGCAGCAGACAACGCAATGCTTTGATCTGATTATTTTGGATGCAGAGCGGAGTGAATATTTATCTTATTGGCAATATTTACCCCAACACGTGAAACCACGAGGAATGATTGTGATTGATCGTGTAATTTCGCATGCTAGGGAAGTGTCAGAATTTATTTCAGTGATAAAATCTGACACAAATTTTGTGATGAGTCACTTGGCGATTGGGGCAGGCTTATGTGTTTTGGTTAAGCAAGCATGACGCTTGAAAAGTGTAAATTATAAGTGAGATATTTTTCTATAAATGCTGTTTTATTCTGCACACGTAACATACTGTCATAAACAAAGCGGGGTACAGAGTAAAATAATACGGCTGTACCATCTGCATAAAAAATTTTTAAGTAACGAGAACTTGCACTGTATTTCCAAGTTTTAACGATGTGATCAGCTCTATACATATATATCACCCTGTATCGTTGTTGGTATTTTTCTAAAATAGTGCAATTTTTGAACCAACAAATGCATTATTCATTCTATTCTTATCATTTATTACATATCCTGATGTATGCCTACTCCCTAGCTGTTTGAAATCAACACATCCTTTTACAAAATAATAAACAGACGCTAAAAAACAAACAAGTAACCTTATGTGTCGCACAAGGTTACTTGTTGTTGAATGCATATAGAAAAGATTTAGATCTTATTTTTCGACAATTGCAGTTACACCTTGGCCACCTGCGGCACAAATTGAAATCAATGCACGTCCTGAACCTTTTTGGTGAATCAGTTTGGCCGCAGTGGCTAAAATGCGCCCGCCTGTCGCTGCAAAAGGGTGACCTGCAGCAAGAGATGAACCATTGACATTGAGTTTTCTACGATCAATTTTACCTAGCGGTTCGGCTAAACCAAGACGTTGTTGGCAGAACTCAGGGTCTTCCCATGCTTTTAAGGTACTGAGGACTTGTGAGGCAAAGGCTTCATGAATTTCGTAAAAGTCAAAATCCTGTAGCTTTAAATTGGCACGAGCGAGCATGCGTGGCACAGCATAAGCAGGCGCCATGAGCAAACCTTCTTTTTTATGCACAAAATCAACTGCTGCTGTTTCAGAAAAACTTAAATAGGCCAAAACTTCATGTCCATTGGCTTTGGCCCATTCTTCCGAGGCAAGTAATACACAGGATGCGCCGTCAGTTAGAGGTGTTGAGTTCGCTGCGGTCATGGTGGCATTGTCACCTTTACCAAATACAGGGCGTAAAGTTGACAGTTTTTCAATAGAAGAATCTGGACGTAAGTTTTGATCGCGGTTTAAGCCTAAAAATGGGGTGATCAAGTCATCAAAGAAACCTGCTTCATAGGCAGCAGCCAGTTTATGATGACTGGCAACGGCAAGCTCATCTTGTGCCTGACGAGAAATTCCCCATTCTAAAGCAGTTAAAGCGGCATGTTCACCCATCGATAAACCTGTGCGGGGTTCACCATTTTTAGGGGCTTCGATCAGCGATTTAAAGTTGATGCTGCTGAGTGCCTGAAGGCGGGCTTTTGCAGTTTTGGCAACATTGAGTTCAAGCAGTGCTTTGCGTAAGCCATCGCCGAGTGCAACGGGTGCATCTGAGGTGGTATCGACACCGCCAGCAATCCCGACTTCGATTTGCCCAAGTGCAATTTTATTGGCAACCGCAAAAGCTGCCTGTAAACCCGTGCCACAAGCCTGTTGTAAATCGTAAGCAGGCGTTTCAGGCGCAAGCTGACTATTGAGCAGACATTCACGTGTTAAATTAAAATCACGGCTATGTTTAAGAACAGCACCTGCAACAACTTCCCCCAGTCGTTGCCCTTGTAAGTGGAAGCGTTCAACCAGACCATTGAGCGCAGCAGTGAACATGTCGGTATTGCTAGCTTTCAAATAAGGACCATTAGAACGGGCAAAAGGAATACGATTGCCACCCAAAATTGCAACACGACGAATAGTAGTCTGACTCATAGTGATGTTCCTGTGCAAAAAATGAAAAAAGGTTGGATGGAAAAATAAAGTGAAATTAGAGATAATTTTGTTTTACCATAGCATAGAATAGAACTCGGGCAATTGACCGAAATGACACAATAACAACGATTCAAGTCAACACATCTCATACGCAATTTCAGTATGATAATTTCAAAATTATCGACCCTCTAGATGTGTTTCATGCTGTATCTATATGATTCACCGAAGCGAAGAGAACATTATTATGACCGATCAATATCAACATTTCTCTACAACGCCGATTGGTAAATTTGTCATTAAACACCTCGGACTTCCTGCACCTGTCGATTTGGAACGTTACCGAACGGCAACCCCCGTGATTCAGGGGGCAGTTTTGTTGGGGACGACAGCTCAGGCGTACTTTACATCCGCAATTGCAGAAACCTTGCGACAGGTACATGCCAATACCTATGTGGTAGAGGATGCAGGGTTACTTGAGCAAGCCAAAAATGCAGATTTAGACGTGAGCGTTTTTAGCCCTGAAACTAAAAGTCCTCGCTTTAAAGCCATTGTTTTTGATGCATCAGGTATCCATAGTACAGAACAGCTCAAAGATATTTACAATTTTTTCCACCCGATTGCCCGACAAATTCAAACTTCAGGTCGGGTTGTTATTGTTGGGGTTGACCCTGATCGAGCTGAATCAGTTTCTCAAGCCATTGCCCAACGGGCTTTGGTCGGGTTTGTAAAGTCTTTGGGCAAAGAGTTGCGTAAAGGCATTACGGCGCAGTTGGTTTATGCAGCGCCAGATGCGGCGGAAAATCTGGCATCGACTTTACGCTTTTTCTTGTCACCACGTTCGGCTTATGTCTCTGGGCAAGTGGTTGTGGTGCAAAAGGCGGATGTCATTGCAGTCGACTGGTCAAAACCGCTTTCAGGAAAAACCGCATTGGTCACAGGGGCGAGTCGTGGTATTGGTGAAGCGATTGCGCATGTACTGGCGCGAGATGGCGCGCATGTGATTTGTCTCGATGTTGAACCACAACAAGCCGATCTCGATCGAGTGGCGCAAAGTATTGGCGGTTCAACCTTGGCGCTCGACATTACCGCTGCCGATGCGGGTAAAAAAATTGCACAGGCTTGTCAGCAACAGGGTGGTCTGGACATTTTGGTGCATAACGCAGGGGTCACAAGAGATAAAACCCTTGCCAATATGAAAGAGCAGTTTTGGGATATGGTGATTAACATCAACTTATCTGCGGCTGAGCGGATTAATCACTATTTGCTTGAACATAATGCTTTGAATGAGCAAGGGCGTATTGTCTGTGTGTCTTCAATTAGCGGGATTGCAGGGAATTTAGGGCAAACCAACTATGCCACCTCAAAAGCTGGAGTCATTGGTTTAGTGAAATACACCGCACCACATTTGAAAAAAGGCATTACTATCAATGCAGTTGCTCCTGGATTTATTGAAACGCAAATGACGGCTGCGATTCCATTTGCGATCCGTGAAGCGGGTCGCCGTATGAACTCGATGAGTCAGGGTGGTTTGCCTGTCGATGTTGCAGAAACCATTGCGTGGTTTGCCGCGCCTGCGTCTTCAGGCGTGAATGCCAATATTGTACGGGTTTGTGGACAAAGCTTGCTTGGCGCTTAAAATCATGCGAAGTTTGGGGGAGAAATCATCCCCCATTTTTCTTTTTATAATCAAAACAGGTGCATCATGAGAACACGTCATTTTAGTCAATTTCCAAAACCCTATTTTGCTTATCCAAAAGTGATTCAGGGATTGATCCTAAGAAATAAGCGACTAGAACAACAGTTGCCTGAAGTTGAATATGTGGTCGATGCTTTTCATGTCGATGCCAAACATTTACGTTCTTACAACCAAATTTGCGGTTTTTCAAATAATGGTTATGTGCCTGCAATTTATTTTGCGGTGCTTTCTCAAAGCTTACAAATGCAAATGATGACGCAAGAAGCTTTTCCATTTGCGATTTTAGGTTTGGTACACATTCATAATCAGGTGACGCAATACAAACCATTGGCAGCCAATTTTCAATATCGTTTAAGTTGTCGTTTTGGTGAAATGAAGCCGCATCATAAAGGGCAACAATTTGAGTTTATTACCGAAGTTTATGTCGGTAATGACGTGGTGATGCAAGGCGTGAGTACTTATTTGGCACGTCAAAAAACCAATAATGCGCGTGTTGAAGAAAAACCGACAGAAAAAGCCAATTTAGAATGGATGTTGCATGATCGCTGGTCAATTAGTGAGAGTACAGGACGCCGTTATGCACTGATTTCGGGGGATGTCAACCCGATTCATTTACATGCTTTGACTGCAAAAGCGTTTGGTTTTAAACAGGCGATTGCACATGGCATGTGGACAAAAGCCAAAGCACTGGCTGCCTTGAGCCTGCCTGAAAAATATCAAGCAGATGTCAGTTTTAAACTGCCTGTATTTTTACCTTCAGAGGTTGAGTTGATGACGCATCAACAAAGCAAAACCATCAATCAGTTTTTAATTCGCAACGCCAAATCGCATAAGCCGCATGTTGTGGGTGAAATTTTGAGTTTGTAAGTCATTCCATGATTAAGGTGAAAGATTTTTATTCACATAAATAGCCTAAGTATTTCAAGAAAATGCAAATCTTGAGCATAAACATGTTGCTATTTAAGCGAATAAATAGCGTTGCATTCACTATTGCTAAAAAAAACAGTATGCTTAGCAGCGTGGAAAGGAGCATACATGTATCAAGTTCTTGCTAGAAAATACCGTCCTCGTAATTTCAATGAATTAGTTGGGCAAAACCATGTGGCTAGAGCACTGATGAGTGCTTTAGAACGTGGACGTTTGCATCATGCTTATTTGTTTACAGGGACGCGTGGCGTAGGGAAAACTACCATTGCGCGGATTCTGGCAAAGTGCTTGAACTGTGAAACAGGGGTGACAGCAACCCCATGTGAAACCTGTGCAACCTGTCGTGCGGTCAATGAAGGGCGTTTTATTGATCTGATTGAGATTGATGCGGCATCACGTACCAAAGTGGAAGACACACGTGAGTTACTCGACAACGTTCCTTATGCACCGACGCAAGGGCGGTTTAAGGTTTACCTGATTGACGAAGTACACATGCTTTCTACGCATTCTTTCAATGCTTTGCTGAAAACATTGGAAGAACCGCCTGAACACGTTAAATTCCTGTTTGCCACCACCGATCCACAAAAATTACCAATTACTGTCATTTCACGTTGTCTGCAATTTACCTTGCGTCCTTTGGATGCCAATGAAATTCATCATCACCTTGATGATATTTTACTTAAAGAACAGATTCAGGCTGAGCCAGATGCGCTTTGGCAAATTGCTGAAGCGGCACAAGGGTCGCTGCGGGATGCCTTGTCTTTAACTGATCAGGCGATTGCCTATGGTCAGGGTAAAGTTCAGCATCAAGATGTTAAAGATATGCTTGGTCTGATTGACCGCTCGATTATTTATGATTTGATTCTGGCGATTCATCAAAATCAACCTCAACAGGTCAGTCAGTTATTGCTGCAATTTCGTCATCAAGCACTTGATGTGGCATTGGTGCTAGATCAGCTGATTTCGACCTTGCATGAACTGGCACTGATGCAATATTTGCCAGATTTAAGTTTGAAATACAGTCAGGAAATTAATCAGAAAATTAAGAAACTGGCTCAAGTGGTTTCTGCGCAAGATTTGCAATTGTATTATCAAATCGCGTGTAAAGGTCGTTCCGAGTTGACATGGGCGGTGACACAAGAGCAAGGTTTTGAAATGTGCATCTTACGCTTGCTGGCATTTCGTCCCTTACAAATCAATGAAGTGATTCAAACGGTTGAATCTCCTTCATCTGTTGCTTTTGATGCACCTGCGATAAGCTTGCCTGAGCCTGAGCCTGAGCCTGAGCCTGAGCCTGAGCCTGAGCCTGAGCCTGAGCCTGAGCCTGAGCCTGAGCCTGAGCCTGAGCCTGAGCCTGAGTCTGAGTCTGAGTCTGAGTCTGAGTCTGAGCCAATAGTCAGTGAAGTCGAGCCACAGGTTGAGTCACCGAAAACCTTAGTCGAGTTTGATGCAGTCGATGAAAGCACACTGATTGAGGTTGATTTACCTTCAGCTCAACATCCAGTGATTGCTGCTAATATTTACACGGAAGACAATCTTTTCCCGTTTGCATTGCCTGATGAACTTGAGCAACAGACTACACAGCATATTCAGCTATCTGAACCTGAAGCGGATACATTCTCGTTATTTGCTGAGCCTGTTGTTGAGTCAGTCTCTGAACCTGTGATTGAGCAATCTGTGACTGCTTCGAACAAAGATGAGTTTGTTGAATCAGATGCACAACTGTTACCACAAGATATTTTAAAATTGCCTGAGCAACAGCTTGAGGGTGAGTGGACAGTTGAAAAATGGGAATACTGGTTTAGAAATAGTGCATTATCGCCTGCTGTTCAAGAACTGGCACAGTATGGTTTAATGCATGGACAAATTAATGGTGAAAGTATTTTTCATATTCCCCAGCAATATGAAAAATTGTTGACTCAACAGCAACACAACCTCGAACAAGCGTTGAAAGACCAGTGGCAAAATACGCGTTTTTCAGTGCAGTATGGGGATGTCACTCAAGTCACGCCCTATATGATGCAACAATTACGCCGTGAAAAAGCGCAACAACGTGCTACTGATCTGATTCATCAAGATCCGATTGTGCAGCAATTACTCAACACATTCGATGGTGATATTCAGCAGATTCAACTCAAACAGGATTAAGTCAAGACTTTGCTGAACAAGATACAAGATCGTTGTATTTCTTTACAAGAAATAGCGTTTGTTTAAGCAAAGTCTATAGAGCTGTATTTCATCTTTGAAATGAAAATAATATAATTGATATTTAAGCAATTATTGAGGTCGGACATGTCGTCGCAACAGCCTTACAAGGTTTTGTGTGTATGCTTAGGAAACATTTGCCGTTCTCCAACTGCTGAAGCGGTTCTGCGCCACTTCTGTCAGCAACAGCAACTCAATGTACATGTCGATTCTGCTGGAACAGCCGCTTATCATATTGGTGAAGCGCCTGACTCGCGTAGCCAGCAATATGCCAAGCAGCGTGGCTATGATTTGTCTAATTTGCGAGCGCGCCAACTCTCTCCCCAAGATTTTCAGGATTTTGATCTGATTCTCGCAATGGATGAACAAAATCTTAAAAATATTCAGCGTATTGAACAGCAAGCCCAAGCGCAGTTTTCTACACAAAGCCTTCGGGCACAGGTTGCCATGATGACCGAGCATGCGAGCGAATTTCAAGGTCAAGCAATTGCCGATCCGTACTATGGCGGTGCAGCAGGGTTTGAGCAGGTGCTCGATCAGTGTGAAATTGCCAGTCGGGCATGGGTTCTTGTCTTTAAGTCTTCACAAAAACAATAAGGTTCTGTTTCAGTGATTCAAGTTAAACAGCATTTTCAACTGCAAGCGTTGAATACATTAAATTTAAATTCAACAGCATCACATTATGTACAGATCGCCTCAACGGGCGAGCTTGAGGAAGCACTGGCTTATGCCAAAGCGGAGCAGTTGAATGTTCTGATCCTTTCTGGTGGAAGCAATATGTTACTTCCTCAACAGATTCGAGCATTGGTGATTCATATCCATCTTCAAGGTATTGATGTGCTTGATGAAAATGATCAGTATGTTTGGGTGAAAGTGGGGGCAGGGCAAAACTGGCACGAATTTGTTTTGTATAGCACAGCACATGATTGGTTTGGCTTACAAAATCTCGCCTTGATTCCGGGCTTGGTCGGTGCATCGCCTGTACAAAATATTGGTGCGTATGGGGTGGAAGCAGGTGAATTTATTGAGCAAGTACATGTCTATGACCGTGAGCTTGAACAGTTTGCAAATTTAAGTGCTGCAGAATGTCATTTTGCTTATCGTCACAGTATTTTTAAAGAACAGCCAAACCGTTATGTCATTGTGGCAGTGACATTTAAGCTTTGCAAACAGCCCAATTTAAAATTGGCTTATGGTGATTTACGTCAGGCTGTCGGTGAAGATCAGACCGCAGAAAATCTGCAAAAACAGGTGATTGCAATTCGCCAAAGTAAATTGCCTGACCCCAAAGAATTTCCAAATGCAGGCAGCTTCTTTCAAAATCCTGTGATTTCAATTGCTCAGTATCAGGCACTCTCACAACTTTATCCAAACCTGCCACATTACCCACAGCCCAACGGTGAGGTGAAAATTGCGGCAGGCTGGTTGATTGATCAGGCAGGCTGGAAAGGAAAGCGTTTGGGCGCAGTGGGTATGTTTGCACGGCAAGCATTGGTTTTGGTGAACTATGAAGCGGCAAGTTTGGATGATGTGCAATTGACTTATCGCGCAGTACAAGCCGCAGTTCAACAAAAATTTGGTGTTACACTGGCGCCTGAACCTGTATTGTTTAATGAATTGGGTCTGATTCAACCGCATGTGAGTGTGTAACAATGACCAATAAACAACATTGGATGGTCAGTTTTGTCCGAGTGGCAGCCGTGCTATTTGGACTGATGGCATGTCTTACCGTGTTGGTTTATACGCCATTTTATTCAAAGTTTATTTTATTTCTACTGAACCGTTTTGTACCTGTTGAAGTCAATACGGTTGCAGCCCGTAGTCAGCAAATGGCAGCCTTGAGTGAGCATGATGACTTGGAACCAGGTTCGGACTTGTGGGTTGCACGTCAGGCATACTTAAAAGTCATGCAAGATGCTGCACGTCGTCAAGATGCTGCCAGTTTAAACTTGATTCAGGCGCGTTATGACCTTTTAGAGTCTGAAATTAAGCGTAATCAAGAACATGAAAATAGCTTACAGCCTGATCAGCAAATTGAAAAAGTACTTAGACATAGAAAACATGAGCTGCGTGAAGAATTACAAGCTGATGATACGCGTCTAGCCAGTGAAATTGCTAACTTGGATATGCCTGATAATTTGCAATTGATGGATAAATATATTCATTTTTTAAAAACTTATCCTGTAGACACCAGTGCCAGCGAAGTCGTCAATCAGCAGATGTATAGTGAGCTACAGCAAGTGAGTTCATCACCACAAACGAGTGCTGACATGAAACGTAATGATGCTTCTCAGCCTTCTGCAATTGTCGTGTTAGGGGGGGGGTTAACTTTAGATAAAAATCGCAAAGATATTGTGGTGAATAATTACACGAAGTTGCGTTTAGAAACGACATTAGCACTCGAAAAACGTAATCACCTGCCGATTGTTTTGAGTGGTGTTGAAGCCCCGTATATGCAGACTTGGTTAAAAGCACATGGGCTTTCTGCAAAATTATTAGAAAATCGTAGTATGAATACCTGTGAAAATAGCCGTTTCAGTTCATTATTATTACAAAAAAAAGGCGGAGCACCCAAAGTGATGCTAATTACCGATCAATATCATATGCCACGTACTCGGCGTTTATTTGCGATGAATGGAATCACCACAATTCCAGTCAATGCACCGATGCCAACCCGACTCACCAGTTGGAAACCATCGGTTCAGAACTATGATCATAGTCGCCGTGCCAATTATGAATTATTGGCAAGCATTCGCGATGTCGTTTTTGGCGTGAGTGATTGTCGAGAGGTGCCTTAATATGACTGATATTCCATTTTTAACGCCATCCATTTTAAAACAGTTGGATTTGCCTGTACCGAGTCGAGAAGTCACCGCAAATTTATTGCCTGCACTAAACTTAAATCGTGCCTATCAACCATCACCTGATTTATTGGCTTATCAGAAGCTATATGGTTTAGATCGTTTGCAATGTCAATATTGGCAAGGCTATATCGAAATGCCCTTGTTTAAGTTACATACCCAAGTCTTTGAACCAAAAGATGTGCCTGTGCAGGGAACGGTATTTTTACTGCATGGCTATTTAGAACATAGTGGAATCTACCAACCCATTATTCGCGAAATTCTAGCACAAGGGTTTAGTGTGTTGGTCTTTGACTTGCCAGGGCATGGTTTAAGTAGTGGTTCGCCTGCCAGTATTCAGGATTTTAACCATTATCAAGATGTCCTTGGTGCTGTTTACCACTATGTGAAAAATGCCGATCAGTTACCTAAACCATGGCTTGGCATTGGACAAAGTACAGGAGGTGCTATTTTTATGCATCATTTACTGGCTTATGCTGAACAGCGGAAAAATCCTTTTGTTGATCGGGTTCTGCTTCTATCACCTTTGGTTCGACCTGCCAAAACTGCATGGTGGCATAACCCTGTTGGACTCGGCATTATTCGCCGTGTCCGTCGTCAGGTTCCACGTCATTTCCGTCGCAATAACCACAACCCAGAGTTTTTACGTTTTATTCGTTTAACAGATCCATTGCAACCACGAATGATGGGCATGGACTGGATTTTGGCGATGTCAAAATGGATGCAGGAAATGGAAGAACGTCCAGCCTGTCGTGTTCCAGTCTGGCTTGCACAAGGTGCACTCGATCAAACAGTAGATTGGAAATATAATATTGAATTTATTCGTAAAAAATTCCGTTTACAGACCTTGTTGATGCTTGAAGAAGGTTCGCATCAATTGATTAATGAGCGGGAAGATATTCGTGCTGCACTGACAGGTCTGATTCCTGCATTTTTACATGCTAGTCATAGTCAGCTCTACTTTGAATAGAGGACAATAGCGCAGTTTATCTTTGCTTAAGGATTTTGTATGAAGCAAAAAACGCTGCGCTATACCTTAGCCATTCTAGGCTTAAGTATCTTTACAAGTCTCCCGACTTTTGCTGCGCCAACCTATGGCGAACATTTAGAAGGATTTCAGTATCCGTATCCGCTACAATTTTTCCAATTTGATTCACAGCAACAAAACTTAAAAATGGGTTATATGGATGTGCATCCAAAACATCCAAATGGTCGTACTGTGGTTTTGTTGCATGGGAAAAATTTCTGCGCTGCGACATGGCAAAACAGCATACAGGTTTTAACCCAACAGGGTTATCGGGTAGTTGCGCCTGATCAAATTGGATTCTGCACATCAACAAAACCTGACTATTATCAGTACAGCTTCCAACAGCTTGCTGAAAATACCCATGCTTTATTACAACATTTGAATATCTCAAATGCAGTAATGATGGGGCATTCGACAGGAGGTATGCTTGCTGTTCGATATGCGCTGATGTATCCGAAAGAAACGCAGCAATTGCTGCTGGTCAATCCCATTGGTTTGGAAGACTGGAAAGCCAAAGGTGTACCTTATCGCACGGTGGATCAATGGTATCAGCGAGAGTTAAAGCTGAGTGTACAAAGTATTCGTGCATATGAACAAAAAACTTACTATATGGGGCATTGGAAGCCTGATTATGACCGCTGGGTGGATATGCTGGCAGGTTTAAATGCAGGTTCAGGACATAAAAAAGTGGCTTGGAATTCAGCTTTGATCTACGACATGATTTTTACTCAGCCTGTGTATTATGAACTTCCAAACATTCAGGTGCCGACAGTTTTATTTATTGGCACCAGTGACACGACTGCTATTGGGAGTGATATTGCACCGCCTGAAGTCAAACAGCAAATCGGTCATTACAATGTATTGGGAAAACAGGCGGCTCAACGTATTCCACATGCCAAGCTGGTTGAATTTCCCAATATGGGTCATGCACCGCAAATGCAAGACCCAGTGAAATTTAACCGTGCTTTATTGGCTGAATTGAAAATGGTTCAATAAAATAGATTGGTGCTGAATCTAAAAAGATTCAGCACTTGCCATATTCCACATTCGATAATAAAAGTTTTCTTCATCTTTGATGTCGCAGTTCAGCAGTTCACCGCCTTTAAAGAAAAAGTGTAATTGCGCATAATTTTTGATTTCACGGTCATTGAGGCGCTGAGCCAAATGATGCGCTTTCACTTCAGATGGATGTTCTAACCCTGCCGCTGCAATCAATTCTGACAGCGCATGTAAGGTGTTTTTATGAAAATTAAACACTCGTTCAGCTTTGGTTGGCACATGTAATGCTTTTTGGCGTTCTTTGTCTTGAGTCGCCACGCCGACAGGGCACTGGTTTGTGTGACAACTTTGCGCTTGAATACAACCAATAGCAAACATAAAGCCGCGTGCAGAATTGACCCAGTCAGCGCCCAATGCAAAAGTGCTGGCAATATCAAATGCACTGATGACTTTGCCGCTTGCCCCGATTTTAATATGCTGACGCAAGTTGGTGCCAACGAGCGTGTTATGGACAAAACGTAAGCCTTCACGTAGTGGCGTACCCATATAATCACTCAGTTCAATGGGTGCTGCACCTGTGCCACCCTCAGAGCCATCCACAACGATAAAGTCAGGATAGATTTGAGTTTTTAACATGGCTTTGACAATGCTCATAAATTGCCAAGGTTGTCCGATACAGAGTTTAAATCCAACAGGTTTACCACCAGAAAGCTCACGCAGTTGTTGTAAAAATTGCAGCATTTCAATTGGGTTACTAAAAGCTGAATGTCGGGCAGGGGAAATACAATCCTGATCCCGAGAAACCCCACGAATTTGGGCAATTTCTGCTGAAATTTTATTTTTAGGCAAAATGCCGCCATGTCCAGGTTTAGCGCCTTGTGACAGTTTAAGCTCAATCATTTTGATTTGTGGGCGCTTAGCTTGTTCGGCAAATTTCACAGGGTCAAAATGCCCATCGAGGGTACGGCAGCCGAAGTAGCCACTGGCAATCTGCCAAACGACATCACCACCATTCTCTAAATGATAGGGACTCAAGCTACCTTCACCCGTGTCATGATAAAAGCCACCCATTTTTGCACCTAAGTTGAGGGCACGAATTGCGTTAGCACTTAAACTCCCAAAACTCATGGCTGAAATATTCATAATTGAGGCACTGTAAGGCTGCTGGCATTGAGCATTGCCAATTTGAATGCGAAAGGTGCTTGGGTCAGCAGGTTTACACGGCAGCATCGAATGTGTGATAAAACGGTAATCTTCCTGATAAACGTTGATGATTGAACCAAATGGTTTGTCTGCATTTTGATTTTTAGCCCGCTGATAGACTAAGGAACGTTGCATACGAGAAAAAGGTAATGCATCTTGATCAGCTTCAATAAAATATTGGCGAATCTCAGGACGAAAGTCTTCAAATAGAAAACGAAAATGTCCCATAATCGGGTAGTTTTTTAAAATGGAATGTCGGTTTTGTAGGACATCATAGACACCAAGCAAACTCAGTAAAAAACTCATCAACCAAAGACTATGAATGACAGGGGTACTTAAGAAGTATTCAGGATATTGAGGATTGTCAAATAGTTCAAAATAGCTGAGAGTAATAAAAATCAATAAGCATAGAAACCAAACAGAATGACGCGATAAAAATGTGTTGAGTAAACGATGTCGTATAGTTTGAGCAGGGCTAGCCATTTTTTATTTTCAAATAAGTGAATACTATCAAGTAACTTGCCAATAAGCTGCTTGTGGTACAAGTTTTAAATTGTTATGAATGAGAAACTTTCTGAATTATTTAAATTAAAATTTTATATATTGTATTTTACTATTTTTATTTATGTTAAGATTTGTAATTAAGAATAATATGATAAATTCATCGACTTATGCGTAATTTCTTTCTTGTCATCGCTGTTATTTTTGCAGGATTTTATGCGATGAATCGTTTTTCATCATCCGATTCATCCGCAGTTGTTCAAAATAATCCGATTGCTGAACGTGAACAAAAACTGAATCAGTTGGTGTTGTTGCAGCCTTTTAAACAACACCATGCCAAGCCTTATGAAGAAGCCATGCAAGCCGCCAATACGGCTTTGCCAAATGATGATGTTGGAGCTGTGATTTCTGGTTCATTTTGGTGGTCATTACGCCGTGTGATTGAGCAGCAAGCCGATGATCAGGGGCAATATTTATGGGCACAAGCTTATCTACAACAACTTTATGATGCTCGACGGGCAGATCGCTGTTTTGCGATTGCATTTCCGCTTTATAGCAAACTTCCACCCGCACAAGTACGTGAACTTTTAGCTGATTCGACCCAAAAACAAACCGCTGATGCACTGAGTTATATTTTGACCCATTCGGGCTCACGTTCAGTGGTGGAACGTATGCAAATGCCAACGGCATGGCAAGGCGTTGCTGAACGTCTGCGTCAAGAGTATGGCGCAGATGCTGACATGATCAATCAAGGTGAGGTTGCATCTGACAAGCGTAAACAATGTGATGTAGTGATTCGGACTTTTGAATATAGCCTGTCTTTGCCTGAACAAGAGCGTGGTCTCGTGTTGCGTTGGCTGTTAGATCGTCATATTAGTGCGGTTGTTTTTTAATTTAAGAAGAAGATGAAATGATCAATTTAAATTTTCAGAAAAATTCAATGTATTGGCTCGTTGCTTTGTTGGTGAGTGTGGTGCTTGGGGGATGCAGTCGAGCTGATCATGAGCCGAAAACAGGCGAATATGGTCAGACTTTGGTGAATTCGATTCAGTTAAGCTCTGAACAGATTGATGCAATTAATAAAAGCCCAATGCCTCAGATCAAAGATGTGTTTAGTCGTCCGAATATTGCGATTGATTTTCCAACCCGTCAGGAAAATCCTTACCGTTTTGTGATCGTGGTGAAAGGACATGCTTTACAAGATGGCAAAGTCAATA
This sequence comes from Acinetobacter sp. ME22, assembly GCF_022012315.1. NCBI lineage: Bacteria > Pseudomonadati > Pseudomonadota > Gammaproteobacteria > Moraxellales > Moraxellaceae > Acinetobacter > Acinetobacter sp. ME22. The sequence continues at coordinate 279,535 of NZ_JAKLTL010000001.1, read as the reverse complement.
TGCGTTGGTTTGGAGGGATTCGAATGACTGAAAGTAATCAATATTCACCACAAGTATTTAGTGATGAGGATGATCATGGTTATAAAATCAACGCACCTGTCTTGTTAGTTATTGCCTCAGACCCTTTTTCGATTGGTCAGGATAAAATGGGATTATCTTATACTGCATTGGCGGAATTGTCAGAACGTGAAAATTTAGCCGTAGATTCGATACAACTTCAAGTATGGCAAGGCAAAGGCTCGCAATATTCATGGGTGCATTATGCAGGATTCTTTGTGATTTTAATGCTGGCATTGACACCAATTTATCGTTTACTCAATCGTTAATCTGATAGGGTGTGACCTACACTTTATATGTAAGTCACACCTTCGGCTTATTCAGCGTCTTCGTCAGGCGGTAATAACATTAAGATGGATTCGTTCAGCAAGTGTGCTAAATCTTCCAAAATTTCCTCTTGAGCAAATTGCTCATTTAACTCAAAACGCTGACCATCGGCAATGGCTGCTAAAGTTTCAGTAAACTCAGCTGAAATGCACAGTGCTTCGCCATTACCCCAGAACAGGGTTTCATTCTCTTGCTGTTTATAAAGTAAGCGTGATGCAGGTTCAAGTTGCAGTAAATAACCTTGATCTAGCACCGCCTCTAAATCAGCGACTTCAATTTCATCAGGCTCTGGCACGTTATCAGGATATTTAGGTTCGCTCATCAGCGACATAATTGCAGCATCAAGCAAAGGTGAATCCTGTAATTGGGCTAAAACTTGCTGTTTGAGATAGCTGAGTTCTTCGGCATCAATCTGACCGACGCGGTGAGGCAGTGTGCGTGCAATATCTGCCAATGGATTTTTCAGTAAAGCATTGTCAGCAAACTGGTCACTCACGCGATCCATCATGTTGGCGACATTTGGCATACGGAAACCAAAAGAGAAGGTTAAGCAGTCATCTTCTGCAACGCCGTAGTGTGACAACCCTGGTGGTACATACAACAAGTCGCCTGGTGCAAGGACTTCATCAAAATTGATGTCCATGTCTGGCAACAGTTTTAGGGGTTGATTGGGTACAAATGCGGTGTCTGCATCACACATTTGCCCAAGCTGCCAACGGCGATGACCATAGCCTTGAACCAAGAACACATCATAAAAGTCGAAGTGTTTACCCACTGAACCGCCTTTAGGTGCATAAGACACCATAATGTCATCGCGGCGCCACTGTGGAATAAAGCTAAAGCGTTGCCAAAGTTCTGCCAAATCCATTGAATAATGGTCAACTGCCTGAACCAGAAGCGTCCACAATTTTGGCATTTTCTGGAAATCACTTTTAGCTAAAGGTGATGATTTCACTGACCATTGATTTGGATCACGGTCTTTCTGTTTGATCAAACGTGCGCTGACATTGTCTTCAAGCGCCAGTTCCATCACATCATTGGGTTCTAAAATATTGGCAATTTCAGGCAATGCACCACGAACTAAAAGTGGTTTTTTCTGCCAGTATTCATTGAGAAACTGTTCTGCGGTGATACCGCCTAAAATGGTTAAAGGTTGAGACATGCGAGTACCTTTAAAAGATTAAGGAATTTGAATGTGTAGTTGGCGCAGTAGTGTACACAGTTGAATCATCGGTAGCCCCATCAATGTGGTCTGATCTTGTCCAGTCATGCTGGAAAATAGGCTAATTCCTAGACTTTCACATTTAAAACTGCCTGCGCAGTGGAGTGGTTGATCTTTTTCAATATAACGCTGAATTTCGTCAAGACTGAGTTCACGGAATTTGACTTGGTAGCGTTCAACCAAGGTTTGCTCAAAACCTGAAGCCAGATGTTGCACGCTTAAACCTGTGCTGAAATACACCGTTTTGCCTGAGTTGAGTTGTAATTGCTGAATGGCATTTTCAACAGTCAACGGTTTACCGATAAAGTCTTGTGGTGCAGTTTCACGCCATGCCACCTGATCTGAGCCAATCACAATGGCATTTGAATATTGTTCGGCAATCACGCGAGCTTTTTCAAAAGCCAAGCGTTTTGCCAAATCATCCGCATGGATTTCGTTTTGGGTTGACTCGTCAATATCTGGCGAAATTGCGAGATAGTCTAAGCCTAAACGATCCATCAAGGCTTTTCGGGTTTGGCTACTTGATGCCAAAATAATCTGTGGTTGTTTCATTAGACGGCAAAGTCCATCAATACATCAAGCGGCACATAGCTCAGCACTGACTGGTGACAAGCATGCAGTTTGAGTTTGGGTGCATGACCTGCTTCATAAGCTTCCACCCAACGGCTGACACAGATACACCAAAAGTCGCCTGGTTTGAGTCCGGGAAAACCAATTTCAGGCAATGGGGTAATCAGGTCATTGCCAATTTTTTGCGAAAAATTTAGAAAATCAGCCGTCATGCGGGCGCAAACGGTATGTTGTCCCAAGTCGGTGGTTGCCGTATGGCAAAAACCATTACGAAAGTAGCCTGTAATCGGGTCAAAACAACAGCTTGCCAGCGCCTCACCAAACACATTGAGTCGGTTAATTTTTGGATCTGGATGAATAGACATACACAATAATATTTTTTAAAGATGCTTTATCATAATCAAAACCACATTTTTCTACAGCTTTTCTACTAAAGAAGCTAATCTTTTTTTGCATAATCATTTAAAATGGCGCGATTTTAAATTTCAGCAAACCAGAAAGAGAGCATTCCATGAATTTTCAGCGCATGACAGACCTTGATTTAACAGGGAAACGCGTCCTTATTCGTGAAGATTTGAACGTGCCTGTCAAAAATGGTGTGATTACCAGTGATGCACGTTTGCGTGCTGCACTTCCAACAATTAAAGCAGCTCTTGAGAAAGGCGCTGCAGTTATGGTGTTTTCACACCTTGGTCGACCAGTGGAAGGCGAGCCAAAACCAGAACAATCTTTAGCACCTGTTGCTGCTTACTTAACTGAAGCATTGGGGCAAAATGTACAACTGATCACTGACTATTTAGAAGGTGTTGAAGTTCAAGCAGGTCAGGTGGTGTTGCTTGAAAACGTGCGTTTTAATCATGGTGAAAAGAAAAACAACACTGAACTTGCACAAAAATATGCAGCACTGTGTGATGTGTTTGTAATGGATGCCTTTGGTACAGCACACCGTGCAGAAGCATCAACTGAAGGTGTGGCACGTTTTGCGCCAGTTGCAGCAGCAGGCCCATTGCTTGCAGCCGAGCTTGATGCTTTAGGTCGTGCTTTACAAACGCCAGCGAAACCAATGGTGGCGATTGTTGCAGGCTCTAAAGTATCGACGAAGCTTGATGTTTTAACTTCACTTTCAACGATTTGTGACCAGATTATTGTGGGTGGTGGGATTGCCAATACATTCTTGGCAGCAGCAGGCTTCAATGTCGGTAAATCACTGTATGAAGCTGACCTGATCGACACGGCTAAAGCAATTGCTGCGAAAGTTTCTGTACCTTTACCAACCGATGTTGTGGTTGCCGATGCAACACAAATCAACTTTGAAGATTTCTTGGGTTCTTTAGCCAACACGCCTGCAATTGTGAAAAAAGTTGAAGATGTTGCCGAAAATGACATGATTTTAGACGTTGGCCCTGAAACTGCAGCGACTTTTGCAACATTACTGAAACAATCCAAGACTATCCTATGGAACGGACCTGTTGGGGTGTTTGAAGTCGATCAATTTGGCGAAGGCACAAAAGCATTGTCATTGGCGATTGCAGAAAGTGAAGGCTTCTCGATTGCAGGTGGTGGTGATACTTTGGCTGCGATTGACAAGTATGACGTTGCATCTCAAATCAGCTATATTTCAACGGGTGGTGGTGCGTTTTTAGAATTTGTAGAAGGTAAAACTTTGCCTGCTGTGGCTGTTTTACTTGAGCGCGCCTAAGCCCATCTAGGAGCGTTTCATGAAAAAACAACTGATCATTGCATTGGCATGCCTTGCACCACTTGCATTCACTGCATGTTCAAAAAAGTCAGAAGAAGCTAAAACTGAGCAAGCATCTGGTTCAGCACCTGCTGCTGCATCGGCAGATGACAAACCGACATCTCCAGAGCAACAAGCTCAAATTAATGCTTTGGATAAACCTGTACTTGATGAAAAAAATACAGACGTTCAAGATGCTGATGCCCCTGCTTCTGAAGCAAAAGCTCAATGATTTGTTGATTTTTTAATAAAAGTCCCTGCCTATGCAGGGATTTTTTTTTAAATGATGTTTTTTGATGCTGAATTGCAATTCAGCAACATGTAGAATAAAGCCCACTACCTGGGAGGATACTATGGCTCTTATTTCGTTGCGCCAGCTCTTGGATCACGCTGCAGAACACAACTACGGCGTACCAGCATTTAACGTAAACAATCTAGAACAAATGCGTGCAATCATGTTAGCTGCAGATGCAACTAACTCACCTGTTATTGTTCAAGCATCTGCGGGTGCTCGTAAATATGCAGGCGCACCATTCTTGCGTCACCTGATTTTGGCAGCAGTTGAAGAATGGCCACATATTCCAGTGGTAATGCACCAAGACCATGGAACGAGTCCTGACGTATGTCAACGTTCAATCCAGTTGGGCTTTAGCTCAGTGATGATGGATGGTTCTTTGGGAACTGATGGCAAAACACCAACAAGCTATGACTACAATGTTGACGTAACACGTCGTGTTGTTGCAATGGCACATGCGTGTGGCGTTTCTGTTGAAGGTGAAATCGGTTGTTTAGGTAGCCTTGAAACAGGCATGGCAGGCGAAGAAGATGGCGTAGGCGCAGAAGGCGTACTTGACCACTCTCAATTGTTAACTTCAGTTGAAGAAGCAACTCAATTCGTTGCAGATACCAATGTTGATGCCTTGGCAATTGCTGTAGGTACTTCACACGGTGCATATAAATTTACCCGTCCACCTACAGGCGACATCTTGGCAATTGACCGCATTAAAGAAATTCATGCGGCATTACCAAACACTCACCTTGTGATGCACGGTTCAAGCTCTGTTCCACAAGAATGGTTGAAAGTGATCAACGAATTTGGTGGTAACATTGGCGAGACTTACGGTGTGCCAGTTGAGCAATTGGTTGAAGCAATCAAACACGGTGTTCGTAAAATCAACATCGACACTGACTTACGTTTGGCTTCTACTGGCGCGATTCGTCGTATGATGGCAGAACAACCAAGTGAATTCGATCCACGTAAATTCTTTGCAAAAACGATTGATGCAATGAAACAAATCTGTGTTGATCGTTATGAAGCATTTGGTACTGCGGGCAATGCTGACAAGATTCGTCCAATTTCTTTAGAGAAAATGGTTGAACGCTATTAATTGAGTCTTTGATTCAATTTAATTTATCTGACAGCAGTGTTAGATAGATCAGTTAAGGAGCTCGTGATAGCTCCTTAATTTTTTGGTTTTATTGCCATAATTCAAATGAAACATTCGATATTTAAAGTCAGTTCATTTCAACCACTTTTAATGGATTAAAAGACTGTGAGGTTGGCATTATTTCAATACGGTTGATGTTGATATGTACAGGCTGAGCTGCGACCCATGCCACCGTATTTGCAATATCTTCAGGCAAGATCGGATTTTTGTGGTCGTATAAATCTTTGACTTTTTCGGTATCTCCTTTAAAGCGCACCAGAGAAAACTCCGTACCACCACATAGCCCAGGTTCTATATTGCAAACGCGTACACCTGTACCCGAGAGATCTGCCCGAAGGTTTAAACTGAATTGTTTCACAAAGGCTTTAGTTGCACCGTAGACATTGCCCCCTGGGTAGGGATATGAACCTGCAATAGAACCGATATTAATAATCAAGCCTGATTTTTTCTCCACCATATACGGCAAAACTAAGTGCGTGATGCTGATCAGTCCTTTGATGTTGGTATCGATCATACTGTACCAATCTTCTAGGTCTGCTTTATCTGCGGATTCTAAGCCGAGCGCCAAGCCTGCATTATTGACCAGTAAATCAATATGACTGATTTGAAATGTTTGTGGCACAGCAGCCAAAGCTTCTTTTAATTTTTCAGTGGAGTCCGTCAAGTCGAAAGCCAACGGATAAAAGGATTGTCCAAGTTCTGCATGGAGCTGATTTAGATTGTCTATACGCCGTGCAACTCCAATCACGTCATAACCTGACTCAACCAACTTTTTCGCAATGTGATATCCAAAGCCTGATGAAGCACCCGTGATTAACGCTAACATATTTATATCCTCTATGGAGTTGAGTCCGTTGACTTGATAGATCAAGCAAACTGTACTTTGCAGTTCAAGATAGAGAATTTAAAAGTTGTAAAACAGATACAGTTTTGATTAAAAATAAGATACAGTTTTTGGGGAATAAGCAATTTTTAGAATTGACTGTAATATGGAATGGAATCCATAAAATTTAATTCATATTGTTTTTAAATCAATATTTTAAAATAATTTTATGTATCTCATAATCGTCATATTCTTTGGTAGAAAGATCAGTTACTTTGATTTTTCTTGGCATATAAATTGCTTTTTCGTACATCAGGGAAGATGGGTAAGTGTGTAAATTCTTGCATTATCTTCAATAAATTGATTGATCAGGGGAACTTTGATGAAAAGCTGGAAGAACAAACTATTAGTATCAACTACATTGTTGTTGACCGCATTCGGTACAAATGTTCAAGCAAAAGACTGGAAAGTTATTCGTTTTGGTACAGAGTCTTCTTATGCGCCATTCGAATACAAAGCACCAGGTAACAAATTGGTAGGCTTCGATGTCGATTTGGGGAATGCCATTTGTGCTAAATTGAAAGCAAAATGTGTATGGGTTGAAAACTCTTTTGATGGCATGATTCCAGCATTAAAAGCGAAAAAATTTGATGGTATTCTTTCATCAATGACCGTGACTACCGATCGTTCTAAGCAAATCGCATTCAGTAATAAAATCTATAACACGCCAACGCGTATGATTGCGAAAAAAGGCTCACCATTACTACCAACAGCAGCTTCTTTAAGAGGTAAACGCGTTGGTGTTCAACAAGGTACGATGCAAGAAAGCTATGCAAAAGCTTACTGGGCAACGCAAGGCGTGAATGTTGTACCTTATCCAAACCAAGATATTCTATATCAAGACATGATGTCAGGTCGTTTAGATGCCTCTTTGCAAGATGCGTTGATGGTTGATGCGGGCTTCTTGAAATCACCAAAAGGCAAAAACTTTGGCTTTGCAGGTGGCAATGTAGTAGATGCCAAAACTTTAGGTGTAGGTGCGGCAATTGGTTTACGTAAGGAAGATGTAGACCTGAAAAATGACATTAACAAAGCTTTAGCACAAATTATTGCTGATGGAACATATAAAAAATTAGAGAAAAAATATTTCCCTTTCAGTATTTATTAATTCAGAGAAAAGTGTCGGTCTAGTACCGACACTTTTTCTATGAGCTTTACTCTCATCACTATCAGATCGATTGTTTTTACTTGGAGAAGATGAGTATGTTTTTGTCTGGTTATGGTTCTGTGCTATGGGATGGCACTTGGATGACCATAAAACTTGCACTGTTATCGCTCTTACTCTCGGTGATTATTGGCTTAATTGGCGCAGTTTGTAAGCTATCTCGCATTAAAATGGTGCGATATGTGGCAACAGTGTATACCACCCTGATTCGTAGTGTTCCAGATTTGGTCATTATGCTGCTTCTATTCTATAGCCTTCAGCTTGGACTCAATTCAATTACTGACTCTTTGCAAATGGACCAAATCGATATTGATCCATTCGCGGCTGGTGTCATTACACTGGCATTTATTTATGGGGCGTATTTTACCGAAACTTTTCGTGGGGCGTTTCAGTCTGTACCCAAAGGGCAGATTGAAGCTGCTTATGCTTATGGCATGACGCCATTTCAAGTGTTTCGTCGAGTGTTATTTCCGCAAATGATGCGTTTTGCATTGCCTGGAATTGGCAATAACTGGCAGGTTCTGATTAAAGCGACGGCTTTGGTTTCGTTGATTGGGCTGACAGACATTGTCAAAATTACCCAAGATGCAGGTCGTAGCACCATGCAGGTGTTTTACTTTAGTGTCCTTGCTGCGGCAATTTATCTTGCGATTACCACAGTTTCCAATCTCGTTTTGATGTGGCTTGAGCGCCGTTACTCTGCTGGCGTCAAAAAGGGGCAATTATGATTGAAATTATTCAACAATATTGGCAGCAATACCTGTGGACAGATGGCTTTCAAATGACAGGCGTTGCCATGACATCATGGCTGTTGGTACTGTCGATTGCGATTGGTTTTGTGTTGTCTATTCCTCTGTCGATTGCGCGGGTGTCGAGTAATCCATTGATTCGTGGTCCAGTATGGCTGTTTACCTATGTATTTCGTGGTACGCCATTGTATGTACAGCTACTGATTATTTATTCGGGGATTTATAGCTTTGATTTTGTGCATGATCATCAAGCTTTAAATGATTTTTTCCAAAGTGGTTTGAAATGTACCATTTTGGCATTTGCACTGAACACAGGTGCATATACCACTGAAATTTTTGCAGGGGCAATCCGTTCGATTCCTTACGGTGAAATCGAAGCTGCACAGGCTTTTGGTATGTCACCGTGGAAACGCTATACCCGCATTATTATTCCTTCAATGTTGCGCCGTGCCTTGCCATTTTATGGCAATGAAGTCATTTTGATGTTGCACGCAACCACCATCGCCTTTACCGCAACTGTGCCTGATATTTTGAAAGTTGCACGCGATGTCAATTCAGCAACTTATGAAACGTTTAATGCTTTTGGGATCGCCGCAGTGCTGTATGCCTGTTTGGCTTTTATCTTGATTGGCATATTCCGCAAACTGGAAAAACGCTGGTTGGCATTTTTAAAACCATCGGATCATTAGGAGAATACAGATGGAAGATTCAGCAAAACTGGTGATTCGAGATTTATGTAAAACCTTCGGGGATAATGAAGTCCTCAAAGGTGTTTCTCTCGATGCCAAAGCAGGCGATGTGATTAGTATCATTGGTTCATCGGGTTCGGGGAAAAGTACCTTCTTGCGTTGTATTAATTTTCTAGAACAGCCGAGTAATGGTTCAATTAAACTCAATGGTGAGAAGCTACAAACTGTTTTTGATAAACATGGCAACCTGAAAGCAACTGATCCCAAACAACTGCAAAAAATGCGTACCCAGCTCATGATGGTGTTTCAGCATTTTAATTTGTGGTCACACATGACGGTTTTACAAAATGTGATTGAAGGCCCGATTCATGTACTGGGCGTGAAACGTGCGGAAGCAGAAGAACGTGCGCGTAAATATTTACGTAAAGTTGGTTTAAACGAAAGTGTGGAAAATAAATATCCTGCATTTTTGTCGGGTGGGCAACAACAACGGGTTGCGATTGCCCGCGCTTTGGCGATGGAACCAGAGGTGATGCTTTTCGATGAACCGACCAGCGCTTTAGACCCTGAACTGGTGGGTGAAGTCCTGAAAGTCATGCAAGGCTTGGCAGAAGAAGGGAGAACCATGATTGTCGTGACGCATGAAATGGGCTTTGCACGCCATGTCTCGAATCAGGTGATCTTTTTGCATCAAGGGAAAATCGAAGAGCAGGGTGATCCGAAAGAAGTCCTGACTCATCCGAAAAGTGAGCGTTTAAAACAATTCTTGGAAGGCAATTTTAAATAAAAAATAGGAAGCAAAATCTGTGTGCATTTTGCTTCCTGCTTTTTTAAATAGCATCAAGCTGCTTAAAGTACACTGGCGATTTTATGAAAATGTGGTCGACTACGAATACGCTCAATCCATGCCTGTAAATATGGATGCTGTTGTTGATCTAAGCCCAAATTAAACCAGTGATGTATTGCAAGTCCCAAAGGAATATCAGCAACACCGAAATGTTCCCCAGACAAATATAGTTGGCGTGCCAGTTCAGCATCGGCAATATCCAGTAGTTTTGACAGTTTTTCTGCTGCGACTTCAACTGCAGCCAAATCGCGCTGATCTTCAGGTTGGCGCACCAAATTAAAAAATACCACGCTAAACACAGGCAAAACACTGGTGATATACCAGTCGAGCCATTTTTCCGCAGCAAAACGTGCGCGTGGTTCGGCAATCCATAAAGAGTCTTTGCCATAGACTTCGGTCAAATAGCGCAAAATAATCTGCGATTCCCAAAGAATAGTGTCACCATCTTTCAGTAAAGGGACTAAGCCATTCGGGTTGAGTGCGCGAAATTCAGGGGTGTTGATGATGCCATGTTGTTGCCCTGCAAAAATATGTTCAAACTCAAGATCAAGCTCTGCTGCGAGCCATAAAACTTTGTGGACGTTAAGAGAGTTGGGTCTGCCCCAAATGGTTAAGCTCATGTGATTCCTTGAATATCATGCTGTAGATGTGTAATCGGGATTTATCTTAGAAGATGAAATCTTCTATGTCTTTGATTCGATATAGAATATAAAGTGATTAACTTATAGAAAAAATGCAGATGAAGACTGATCTGCATTTAAAGGCATTGCTTAAAATTCATAACGTAAGCGGAATAAGTCCATGTCAGGCGTGTTGTATGAGTCTTGGGTAAAGAAATGCTCATAGTCGAAACCAATGCCATGTTTAAAGCGGATAGATAAACCTAAACCATTGTCTTTTCGGTAAAATTTACGACCACTGACATAAGAGAAACGATCACCCATAAAGTAAGGGCGTACATACTGTACGGCAAATTTGTCGACAGGAATTTTATAGCCGATATAGTATTCCACCCCGTAGGATTCAGTATCGAGGAACTGATCGACAGCGTAGTTGTTATTGCCATCCAAAATGTAGCTCGGGTGAATATTTTTATACCAGCCACCCCCAATCCCGATCATCCACGGGTCTTTTAAGAAAAATAGCGATGTGCCAATAATGTCCTGTTTATAGCTTTTCTTGCTGTGATCACTGGTATTAATCAAATCGCTGTTGGTGTGTTGCCATCCAGTTGCCCAACTCAAATTTGGTGTGATTTTTAAGTCTGTCGCTAAGGCAAACCCATTTTTGCGTTTGTATTCCAGATTGGCAGATGGATAAGTCTGATCTTTAAACATATAGGCAGCATAAACGCTGAGTTTGTCGATTTTCTTCTCGTAGCGTAGGGTTTTGCGGGATGTGCCTGTGCCATCATAGTCGCTTTGGGTACTCCATGTTGCAGGTTGTGCCAGTGGTGAGTAGTCCCATAAATCGGTTTTTGCCCCGACTACATCGTAGTAAACACTGGAAATTTGCCCATATTTCAATGTCCCAAAACGGTCATCTTGTACCCCGAAATAAAGCTGTGCCGTATTCAAATTTTGGTCAGATTTTGAATAATGCCCATCCCAATCCAGAATTTTGGCAGGGTTAATATAGGTTTCATATTCGGAAATCAGATGTGTGGTGTCATTGATTTTATAATCGGCATCCAGATAAATACGGCTGGCAGCACTATAACCATTGCGTCGATATTTTTGTGATGCGTTCGAACTGTTGTAATCTTCAAAATTTAAAGCTTGTAAACGAATGCTGCCCGAAGTGGTCAGACTGAAATGATCTTGATCGTTGAACACCTGATTGGTGTCAATCAGGCTGACTTGGGCATAGCTCGTGGAGGACAGCAACAAGCCAAGAATGGCGAAGCGGTTAAGTTTAAAATTCATTTAAATTGATTCACTTGTGATGAGGAGCTTTCGGATAATACGAATGAAACAAAAAATCACAAATAAGATAAAAAATGATAGATATTTGTTTTTTCTATATATTTTTTTAATATTTATATATAAGTATAATAAATAAAACATATAAATTTTTATGACAAGTAAACCATTTTTTAATATTTAATTTTCAAAAAATCCCATGCAAGAATCGCTCAAACATTCTTTTTGAGAATAATGATGAGTTTGAAATTAAGTTTTTTGGACAAGTGTCCAATCGCAGAAGGTGCAAATGCCACCCAAGCATTACAACATGCAGTTGAGATTGCGCAAAAAGTTGAAGCTTTAGGTTTTTATCGTTACTGGGTAGCTGAACATCACCTGACCGAGCGTTATGCCAGCCCATCTCCCGAACTGGTGCTTGCATGGTTATTACCACAAACCCAAAACATTCGCTTAGGTTCTGGTGGGGTAATGTTGCAGCACTATAGCCCATATAAAGTGGCTGAGAATTTTAACGTGCTTGCCACATTGGGCGGACAGCGGATTGATTTAGGCGTGGGAAAAGCTCCAGGGGGATTACCAAAATCGACTCAAGCGTTACAGCGCGGCCTGCATCAGGATGAAAAAGGTGATTTTAGACAGCAATTGCAACTGCTACAGCAGCATTTGCAGGCACGTTCTTTGACTGAAGATCCTGAGCATTTACCAGCAACGCCGATTCCTGAACACTCTGCGGAATTATTTTTACTTGGGGCGAGTGTTGAAAGTGCGATTTTGGCAGCAGAACTCAACTGGAACTTTGTGTTTGCAGCACATTTAAATGGCAATCAGCAGGTTTTAAAAGAGGCCTTGGCAGCATTTAAACAACGTAACTCGCATAAAAAAGCCATTATCGCCTTGCAAATCGTGGTGGCTGAAACCCGTCAGCAAGCTGAAAAATGGGCAGAGGATTTATCAGTCTGGACATTGCAACTGGCCAATGGTCAAAAAGTCAAAGTTCTGAGCGAGCAGATGGCACATGAGTTTGCTGAACAGGCGCAGTCAGAAATCGCATCACTGCAAAAAGAAGCACTCAACATTGTCAAAGGTTCGGCACAAGAGGTTCGCCAACAGCTCAGTGCTTTATATCAGCAGCATCAGATTGACGAACTGATTGTTGAAATTCCATTGAGTGAGCATCAGCAGCGTTTGGCTGCACTGGACTTACTGGCAAATGTTGCTGATTTGGCTGCGGCGTAGGGTGATTGCAACATGAATGCACAAGTTAAAACGCTCGAACAGCAATTACAAACATGGCGTCGTGAGCTGCATCAGCATCCTGAACTGTCAGGCAATGAACATCAGACCACGAAGCGGATTCAGGCATGGCTGGCTGAGCATGGCATCGAGAGTCATGCACAAGGGTTAAAAACAGGCTTAGTGGTTGAGATCGGGCAGGGGCAAACTGTGGTGGCTTTACGTGCCGATATCGATGCTTTACCGATTGTTGAGCAAACCGAACAAAGCTTTGCTTCTCAAGAACATGGTGTGATGCATGCCTGTGGTCATGACCTACATACTGCAGTGATTTTAGGGGCAACACTGTTACTTAAACAGCGAGAGACTGAGTTACAAGGGCGCGTTCGCATCGTTTTTCAGCCTGCTGAAGAAACTTATAGCGGTGCACATGAAGTATTGGAACTTGGCATTTTAGATGGTGTATCGGCAATTTTTGGTATGCACAACGAGCCAAATTTACCTGTTGGTACTTTTGCCACCCGACAAGGTGCATTTTATGCCAACGTGGATAAGTTCAATATCACGGTCAAAGGCAAAGGTGCACATGCAGGGCGACCACATGAAGGACACGATGCAATTTATATTGCCAGTCAACTGGTCAATGCGGTGCAGAGTATTCCGAGCCGTGTCGTGGATAACTTGGAAACCTGTATTGTCAGCGTCACGCAGTTGCATGCGGGTAATACGTGGAATGTCTTGCCTGAACGTGCCGAGCTAGAAGGTACAGCTCGCACGCATAGTGCTGCGGCACGTCTACAAGTCGAGCAGCATTTTAAACAAATCGCACAGGGTTTGGGGCTAGCACATGGCGCAGAAATTAAGGTGACGTGGCAGCAAGGCCCTGCCGCCGTGATTAACTCAGCAGATTGGGCGGACTTTGCTAGTCAGGTGGCAGAGCAACAAGGTTATAAGGTTATCCAAGCCGCATTGCACTTGGGTGGTGAGGACTTTGCCGCTTATTTGGACAAGATTTCAGGGGCATTTGTCAGCATTGGCAGTGGTAGTCCATTTGGTTTGCATCATCCGCAGTTTGAACCCGATGACCGTTTAATTTTCCCCGCAGCACAGTATTTTGCCGTACTGGCACAAGCTGCTTTGCAGCAACTCCATACATCATAAGAGAGATAGATTATGTCAAATAAAAAACAAATTCGTTTAGGTACAATTTTACACGGCGCGGGTGGCAACATGTCGGCATGGCGCCATCCCGATGCGGTTGCTAATGCCAGCATTAACTTTGAATTTGTCAAAGATTTGGCAATTCGCGCTGAGCAAGCCAAATTTGACTTTGTGTTTGTTGCCGATGGTTTATACATCAATGAAAAGTCGATTCCGCACTTTTTAAACCGTTTTGAGCCTTTAACCTTGCTGTCATCTTTAGCCAGTGTGACGAAACACATTGGTTTAGTGGGAACAGTGTCAACCTCATACAGTGAGCCATTTACTGTGGCGCGCCAGTTTGCCAGCTTGGATCATTTGAGTGGGGGACGTGCAGGCTGGAACGTGGTGACTACACCGCTAGAAGGCACTGCTAAAAACTTCTCGAAAAAGCAGCATCCTGAACATGCGCTGCGTTATGAAATTGCCGATGAATATTTAAATGTCGTAAAAGGCTTATGGGATTCATGGGGTGAAGGGGCTTTTGTACGTAACAAAGCATCGGGGCAATTCTTCAATCCACATAAATTACATACCTTGCACCATCAGGGCAAATTCTTTGAAGTGGAAGGGCCGCTGAATATTGAACGTACGCCACAGCAACGTCCAGTTGTGTTTCAGGCAGGTGCCTCTGAAAGTGGTAAGGAATTGGCAGCCAAACATTCCGATGCGATTTTTACCCATCAAAACAGCTTGGAAGAAGCACAAGCCTTTTATGCCGATGTCAAACAGCGTTTAGCTCAATATGGGCGAGAGGCAGATGATCTACTGATTTTTCAGGGGATTCCAGTGTTGATTGGGGAAGATGCTGCCGATGTGGAACGCCAATATCAGCAAACTGCCGAACTGGTGTCGATTCAGGATGCTTTGAACTATTTGGGACGTTTCTTTGAGCATTATGACTTTGCTCAGCATGATCTTGATGCACCGTTTCCTGATGTTGGAAATTTGGGTGAAAACAGTTTCCGCAGTACTACCCAAGAAATTAAGCAATTGGCCAAACAGCACAACTATAGCTTGCGTGATTTGGCATTGCGTATTGCCACGCCATTTCCACATTTTCATGGTACAGCCGAACAGGTGGCTGATCAGCTTGAGCTTTGGGTTAATGAAAGTGCGGCTGATGGTTTCATTATTCAAGGAGTTACACCCAATACTATTCATCAAGTTATTGAAAAAGTTGTACCCATCTTGCAGCAACGCGGCGTGTATCGCCTTGAATATGAAGGCTCGACCTTACGTTCTAGTTTTAATTTAAAAGCACCACAGAATCAGTTTGAAACTCACTCAGAAAAGGAAATCACCGATGTCGTTTAACCGTTCAATTGTTTTAAGCTTAGCCCTCGGTTTAACTGTGACCAGTCTGGTGGGATGCAGTAAAACTGAGTCAGCAACAGCCAAAGAAACCACTACTGCGAGCAAAGCACAAGCAACACAACAATCAGATGCAGAAAAGCAGATTTTGGCAGAAAATACCCAACCGATTGATGTGCAGAAAAACCCTGCGGCAATCGCCAAGATTCCTGCGCAGTACAAATTTGTCAATGACGGCTACTTGACCGTTGCGGTGATTGCACAGAACTCACCGCCATTATCCGCACTTGCCGCAGATAATAAGACTTATATTGGCACTGAAGTGGATACGGCACGTTTGGTGGCAGACAGTTTGGGCTTAAAGCTCAAGCTTGTACCGACTTCATGGGAAGACTGGCCTTTGGGTGTGTCTTCAGGCAAGTATGATGCTGCACTGATTAACATTACTGTGACCAAAGAACGCAAAGAGAAATTCGACTTTGCTACGTACCGTCATGATGTACTTGGCTTCTTTAGTGCCAAGAAAAGTAGCGTACAAAAAATCGAAAAGG
Source organism: Acinetobacter sp. ME22 (assembly GCF_022012315.1). Lineage (NCBI taxonomy): Bacteria > Pseudomonadati > Pseudomonadota > Gammaproteobacteria > Moraxellales > Moraxellaceae > Acinetobacter > Acinetobacter sp. ME22. The sequence goes on along the minus strand of NZ_JAKLTL010000001.1, from coordinate 263,617 downwards.
CGGATGATGTTGCAGGTTTAAATGTGATTGTTGGGGCGGGGACTAACCAAGAAAAAATCTTGCTGGACTGGATTGAACAGAACAAGAAAAAAGGTCTGAAACCTGCCAAACCTGTGTATTTACAGGACAATGCTGCGGCAGTCTTGGCCTTGCAGTCAGGTCGTGCCGATGTGTTACTCACACCAAACTCAACAGGCGCTTGGCAAATCAAAAACGGCGCAGCACTAAAACGTGTCGGTTCACTGGCAGGTGGCTGGCCAAAAACTGCGGATATTGCAGTGACCTTGAAAAAAGGCACAGGTTTGGTGGATGCAGTCAATGTGGCACTCAATGGCGTGATTCAAGATGGTTCACTGGCAAAAGTATTAAGCCGTTGGGGCGTGCAGGATGAAGCTGTGAGTCATTCTGAAATTAATCCGCAAGGTTTGGGAGATTAAAACATGAATAGTTTTAGCGACCAATTTTTAGATGTCCCTGTCAATGCGCAGCAGGTACAGCCCTTCATTGATGGGCTATTTAATGAATACTTTGCCATTTATGGAGATTTCTTCGCCGAGCGCGGGCATGCTGATGAGTATGCCGAAAAGTCCAAATCGGACAAAGAAGAACCTGCTGAATGGTATGCACCGCCCAATGGTCTGTTTATAACCTTGCAGCGTAATAATGAAATTATTGCGATGGGGGCGTATAAACGCTATGACGAACAGACCGCAGAACTAAAACGCATCTGGACACGCAGTGACTTACGCAAACAAGGGTTGGCTGCCAAAATTGTTAAAGAGTTGGAACGCCGTGCCAAACAGGCAGGCTATTCACATGTGTATCTGACCACGGGCTTTAAACAAATTCCTGCAGTTAAACTGTATTTAAGTTTAGGTTATGAACCGCAGTTTGAGCTGAATCCCGAATTTAACTTTGAACACTATGCCGAGTCAGCGCTCAAGGGAACGCTGCCTTTTCGCAAAGCTTTGTAGGAGCATTCCCCATGAGTTCTGAACCTACGTATAAAATTGTGGCGAAAAAGCATCCTACGCGTTATTTGGGCGTTGTGGTATCGCTGTTTATTGTTGCGGTATTGATTGAATCGGTTTTTTTCAATCCACAATGGGAATGGTCGGTATTTCGGCAATGGTTTTTTGAACCTGCGATTTTAAGCGGTCTATATCTGACTTTAAAACTGACTATTTTTGCAATGTTACTCAGTTTTGTGTTTGGCGGAATTTTAGCCATGATGAGATTGTCCTCATCGTGGTTGGTTCGAAGTGTCGCATGGCTATATATCTGGCTATTTCGTTCACTCCCACTGATCGTGGTGCTGATTATTTTATATAACTTTTCATATTTATATGAGCATATTGGCTTGGGTATTCCATTTACTGATATTAGCTTTGCCAGTTATAAAACCATTAATGCACTTGATCAATTTACCACTGCGCTGATTGGACTGGCGATTGTACAAAGTGCCTATACCGCCGAAGTGATTCGCGGAGGCATTGTTGCAGTTGATCAAGGGCAGTTTGAAGCCTCTGCGGCACTGGGGCTGTCATGGTGGCGACGCACCACGCGGATTATTTTGCCGCAAGCCATTCGCAGTATTTTGCCTGCGATTGTCAATGAATGTATTAGCTTGTCCAAAGGCACGGCGATTGTTTATGTCTTGGCAATGCCTGAACTGTTTTATACGGTACAGATGATCTATAACCGCAATCAGGAAGTGATTCCTCTGCTCATGGTTGCAGCGGTGTGGTACATCATTATTACCAGTGTATTTGCTGTAGCGCAGTATTATGTAGAGTCGCTGTTGGCACGTAGCGAACGTAAATCAAGCGTGAGTCTGTTTGCATGGTTGAAATGGGCGAAGCCAAATAAAATTAGTCAGGTCGGAGTCAGCCATGAGTCTTAATCTTGCAACGACAAATACCCAAAGCGGTCAGATCAAAATCAGCCATGTCTTTAAAAAATATGGCGCTCATCAGGCACTTGAAGATATATCACTGGAGATTCCTGCGGGTTCAGTCACCGTGATTATTGGCCCTTCGGGTTCAGGAAAATCGACCTTGCTACGCACCATGAATCATTTGGAAAAAGTGGATGGTGGTTTTATCCAGATTGATGGTGAGTTTATTGGTTATAAAAACAAGGGCGATAAACTCTATGAACTATCAGAAAAAGAATTACTCAAACAACGTGAATCGGTGGGTTATGTCTTTCAAAACTTTAACTTGTTTCCACATTTGAGCGTGCTGCAAAACATTATTGAAGCACCGTTGGCGCATAAAAAATTCAATAGGCAGCAGGCAATTGCCAAAGCCAATCAGTTGCTCATGATGGTTGGGTTACGTGAAAAGGCAGAGGCATTTCCCAAGCAGTTATCGGGTGGGCAGCAGCAACGGGTTGCGATTGCACGGGCGTTGGCGCTTGATCCCAAAGTTATTTTATTTGATGAGCCAACCTCTGCGCTTGACCCTGAACTGGTCGGTGAAGTACTGAATGTAATTAAGAACTTGGCGAAACTGGGCAAGACGTTGGTGATTGTTACCCATGAAATTGCATTTGCGCGAGAAGTTGCTGATTATATTGTATTTATGGATCAAGGGAAAATCATTGAACAGGGATATACTGAACAGGTTTTAGAGCATCCCCGTGAAGAACGTACCCGAAATTTTCTGTCTCGTGTTTTATAATATTAATGCAAATACGTCATGGAATATGGCGTATTGCTCAAGCCCAATCTAGCTATAAAATCAAAAACAATGAATTAAAAATTTAAATTTTTAAGCTGATAAATGGTTTAGATTACATAAAGTTTATTTGACCAGATGATAAATATGTGACAGAAAAATTTCAGTTCCACTATGTTCTTGTTACACAGACAATGCTATTCTTTGCCCCATATTATTACATGAAAGTTATTATAATTTATGAATGCGGTATTTGATCAGGTGCTTGATAAGGATATTCAACGTCAACTCTTGGATAGAAAATTGAATTTTCTGAGAAAAGTGGTCATTCAACGAGGCAACAAAATTCAGTCTTTGCGGGCAGTAATTAAAAAGAAAAATGCAAAGCTCAGTGATGAAGAACTTGCCGAAAGAATTGAGTTTTTACAGGCGCAAATCGAATATCAAGAATTATTAGAACGTAAACTGGTAGAAATTATTCATAATTAAATGATCCAATATTGAAATAAAAAGGTTATATCAGCATAGCCTTTTTTTATTTTTAGCTCAGTTAAAAGTTAAATAAAGTCCTTAAAGATATGATTTTAACTTATTTTTACGAGGGGTTTATTTAGCGTTGAAATTGAGATAATCAAAGCAGAAAAAGTGATAAATCTGCTTATCTAAATCGATGATGTTATTCTAAAAAATTGCTATAAAACAAAACCAAAAGCTCACCCTATAATAAGAAAATACTCATTCATCCCGTGATAAAAATGACTAAATTAATTTATCTTGATTATGCCGCGACAACCCCAGTATTACCTGAGGTGTCTGATGAAATCGTACGATGTTTGTCCTTTGACGGAGATTTTGGCAACCCTGCATCGCAATCGCACCACTATGGTTTAGATGCTGAAAAACTTGTAGAGCGTTCGCGTCAATATGTCGCTGAGTTAATTGGTGCAGACTCAAAAGAGATGATTTGGACATCGGGTGCAACCGAATCGAATAATCTCGCACTCAAAGGCATTACCGCCCAACATCAGCATCAAAACAAACACATTATTACCAGCTTGATTGAACATAAAGCCATTTTAGATACTTGTGCCGAACTCGAAGAACAAGGTTTTGAAATTACCTATTTACAGCCTGAACCATATACAGGTTTGATTCGCCCTGAACAAGTCCAGCAAGCCATTCAAGCCAATACCATTTTAATTTCTTTAATGTTGGTGAATAACGAAATTGGCACACTCACCGATATTCAAGCGATTGGTGAACTGGCTCAGCAGCACAATATTATTTTACATGTCGATGCGGCACAGGCAGCAGGAAAAGTCGAGATTGATGTCGATGCGCTACATGTAGATTTAATGAGTTTATCTGCACATAAAGTCTATGGGCCAAAAGGGATTGGTGCGCTTTACGTACGTCGTAGCATACAACGTCAAATTAAAACCCAGATTCATGGTGGTGGGCATGAGCGTGGTTTACGTTCGGGGACGTTGGCAACGCATCAAATTGTGGGAATGGGTGAGGCTTTTCACCGTGCTGCACAGCATATTCAGCGTGAGCAAGTTCGCTTAAGACAGTTGCGACATTATTTATGGACATCTTTGCAGGAACTTGGTTCAGTGGTGTTAAATGGTCATCCGCAGCAGAATGTTGCGAACTATTTAAATGTGAGCTTTAAAGGGGAAAATGCCGATTTAATCATTGAAAATATTAAAAAAATAGCTGCGGTATCTAGCAGTTCTGCATGTAACTCAAAAAATCCAGCGCCTTCACATGTTTTAATCGCTTTAGGGCGTTCGACTGAGTTGGCACAGCAGGCGATTCGCTTTAGTTTTGGTGCATATACAGCCATCGAAGACCTACAGTATTTGGTCAAACAACTCAAACAACAATTACAAAAGTCCAATTTTGTCGAGTTCGCCTCATCATGAAGTTTCTTGAAATGTCGGGTATGACAATAGCATCACACCCGATAGAAATGATTTATGATGCAGATGCAGTTTTGGATAACTTTTGAATCCAACTGTGAAGCGTCGGGCTTTCAGCCAGTTCTTCAAAACTCAGACCTGCACCCAAAGCATTCCAGTGGCTCACTAAACTCATGAGTTGTACTGAATCCAGTCCAAGCATGAGTAAGTCATCTTCATCTTCCATGTCAGTGACGGATAAGTTTAACTGTTTAGCCACCAGTTGGCGGATTTGATCAGATGAAAAAGTAGAATGGTCTTCAGGCATGGTTTTCTTCCAAGCATGGCTAAGTTCAGCAGTTGAGAGGACGTGACCACAGCGTTGAGCCACATAATTTAATGCCATTTCATGTTCTGCCTGACTAAAATCAGCCAAAGCATCACCAATGAGGAACGCTTGAATATTTAGCATAAAAGCTTCGAGGGCACTGGTGAGACAGCCAATATGTGCATAAACGCCACAAATCATTAGCTGATCACGCTGCCACTCTTGCATCAGATCTTCAAGATCAGAAAATTTAAAAGCGCTATAACGCCATTTGGTCAAGACGATGTCTTGAGGCTGAGGGGCAACACTCGGCAAAATACGTGTAATTTGAGGATCATCCTGCAAACCTTTTCCCCAAAAATCGCTTAATAATTGACGATGTTCAGGTGTTTGGTTGCCAGGTTGTGCGGTATAAACCACAGGAATTTGCTGGGCATGTGCCAATTCAATCAAGGCTTGGGTATGTGCAACCAGTTCAGGAATGGGAGCTTGAGTCTGATCATAAAAATCGAGAAAATACTGCTGCATGTCATGGACCAGTAGCACAGCACGCTTCGCGTCAGCTTGCCAGTTGACCTTGTTGTTGTGAAATTGTGCAATCTCAGGCATTGGATAACTTGCAATACGTGGAATAGCCATAAAATACCTATGTTTTAAACTGAAAGGGAAGTTGGCTGTACGCCAAATTTTGTTTTGAGCTGTTTTTTATCGATTTTGCCAAATGCGGTATAAGGGAACTGATCTAAGAATTCAATTCGATCAGGAATTTTAAACGTTGCCAGACCATATTGTTGCAAATACTGACGTAATTGCATTGCTAGGCGAATTGCGGAAGGATCATCCTCCTGTACTTGCCATTTCACACATAGACAACTTTTTTCCCCCATGACATCATCAGGAACCGCAATTAATGCAGCTAAAGCCACGCGCTGATGCGTCATGATGGCTTGTTCAACTTCTTCAGTGGCAATTTTTTCACCACCGCGATTAATTTGTTCTTTGGCACGACCTTCGACCACAATACAGCCATCTTCACGCAGTCGTACCAAATCACCTGTCCGATAAAAGCCATCGGGTGTAAATGAGTTCGCATTATGTTCCTCTGCCCGATAATAACCGCGAATGGTGTATGGACCACGGGTCAGTAAATGTCCGATTGCACCATCGGCTACGGGTTGATCATCATCATCTAAAATCAGCACTTCATCATCGGCTGAAATTTTCAAACCCTGAGTGTGGATGATTTGCTCATGACTCATATTCAAATGGGTGTAATGCACTAAACCTTCAGCCATGCCAAATACTTGCTGAAGCTTGACCGAAAATTCTGTCAGTAAACGTGCTGCAACTGCATCGGATAAGCGAGCGCCACCGACCTGTACACAATGAAGTTTAGACAAAATATCATCCTGCTGACGTTCAGCATAAGCTAACCACGGTGCAATCAGCGCAGGGACGAGCGAAACATCTGTGACCTGATGTTGATGCATCAAGGAAAATGCAGTTTCTGGACTGGCATCTGCTGCTAACACCACACAGCCACCTGTATAGAAAATGCCTAAAGCACCTGCTGAGCTCATTGAAAAATTATGTGCTGCGGGTAACACCATCAATAGACGAGAGTGGCTTTTGAGCTGACAGATTTCAGCACTTTCACGCACACTGTATAAATAATCATCGTGGGTGCGTGGAATAAGTTTGGGAACGCCTGTACTGCCACCTGATAACTGTAAAAAAGCGATCTGTGCCGCAGGGCTCGCTTGCATGGCTTCAGTGATAACAGGACTATGCAGCAAGTCTGATAATGACTCAAACTCTTGAGCTTCACCTAACACAAAAACGTGTTTCAGCGTTGCAGATTGCTGCTGACAAATGCGGGCTTGTCCACGAAAATCAAATTTCTGTGGCCCAAGATCAGCGCAGAAATAAGCGGTCGCTTGAGTTTGTTGCAAGAAACTACAAAGTTCAGCATGGCGGTGTCCGGGTAAAGACATCACAGGCAGTGCGCCTAGTCGAATCAGTGCAAAGAAGACCACGTAAAATTCATGGCGATTTGGCAGTTGTACAATGGCTTTGTCTCCTGCACGTAAGCCTTTGGCATATAAGCCACTGGCACAGCGATCAATCAATTCATCTAATGCCTGATAGCTGATGTGTTGCTGCTGACAAATAATCGCACTATTTTCTGGATAGCGAGCTACGCTGATTTTGAAGAACTGATCTAGATTTTGCCCAAGCCAATATCCTTTCTGGCGATAGTATTCGGCAAAGTCACTGGGAAAAGGCACAGCGCCGTCTAAAAATTTAAACATGTTAATTCTCTGTGTGTTTTTTTTAAGGTTGAAGTCGCTGGCTGTCTAAACCCAAACCATCAAGGACGGTACGGAACTTGGCGGCAGTTTCAGCATGCTCAAGTTGCGGGTCAGACTGAGCCACAATCCCTGCACCTGCAAACAATCGGGCAAAGTTTTGATAGATCCGTGCACAGCGCACGGTGACAGACCAAGCACCATTGCCTTTGCCATCTGCCCAGCCCATCGCACCTGCAAAGAGTTCACGTTGGAAAGGTTCAAGCTCACGGATGCGTTGACGCGCCCGTTGAGGTGGCTGCCCGCAAACCGCAGGTGTCGGATGTAAAACTTCTACCAGATCAAATATATGGGTGTCAGGATGTTTAAGTTCACCCTGAATTTGAGTCGCAAGATGCCATAAACGCCGTGTACGAATCAGCGAGGGCTGTTTAGGAATATGTAATTGCTTACAAAAAGGATTGAGTTGATCGGCAATCATTTCAATCACCACTTTATGCTCAAGCTGATCTTTCTCAGAATTGAACAGTTGTCGCGCATTGTCTTGATCTGTTACAGCATCGAGGCTACGTGCTAATGTGCCTGCCACAGGTTGACTCCAAACCTGTGCCTGTTGTTTTGCGATTAAGAGTTCAGGGCTAGCACCAATAAACCAGCCGTGCTGTTGGGGGTGACTGGCAATCGCATAGTTATAACCATCGGGGTTGTCTTGCACAAGGCTTTGGAAAACATCAGAAATATTAATCAATTGCTCAAATTCAAGTTCAACCAAACGTGCAAGAACTGCCTTGTTGAGCTGAGCTTGCTGCATTTCATTGACCAATACTTGTACACCTGCCTGATAAGCTGCCGCTTCAGGATGATAGCGATAATGTTTAAGCCTATTGTCAGAAGATTTTTGTGGTTGAAAAAAGAGCTTTTGAATCCATCGGCTGTCACTAATCAATAATTCAGGGGCATCTTGCTCCGTTGAAAAGGGCAGTCCTCCCATAATTTTGGCATCGACATGTCCTTGTTTAATCACCTCTTGTAGTTGTGATTTGGCTTGATTCAACCAGTCTTGCAGTCGTGCTGTATCGGGTTGAAGGGGAGCTTGGACTTGAGCATGAACTTTTTCGCTGATTAAGGTGTAATCTGGTGTGTTATAAAAAAATTGTGCCTGATCCCGACAATTCAAAACCTCACTGGCAAGTTGAATATGGGAGACAGCCCCCAGTTGCTGACGGATAAAAGACGGAGAATAAACTGACATAATTGTGTCCTGAAGCAATAATCATTATTGGCAATTGCGTGAGCTACACGCCTAATGTTGCGCCACCATCGATCACCCATTCCTGCATGGTGATTTGCGTTGCCGCTTCGGACAATAAAAAACGAACCACCTGTGCTATCTGTTCAGGTTCTGCAATTTTTCCAAGCGGAATGCCTGTACGAAATTGGGTTAAGTCCCCCTCTAATACGCGACTTGGTACTTCATCATTCGTCCAAAGCTGTTGTTGCATGGCTGTCCGTGTTGAGCCAGGGGCAACAATATTGCAGCGAATACCATGACCTGCAATTTCAAGGGCAAGGTTACGGCAATAGTGGCTTAAAGCCGCTTTGGTGGTGGCATAGACACCCATATTCATACGTGGCATACGTGCAGCATTGGAACTGATCACCACGATATTGCCTTGATTTTTTGAACAAAAATGTTGAGCAATCTGTTGCAGCCAAAAGACAGGAGCTCTGAGATTGACCCGATAGGAGTCCTCCCAGTCTTGTTCTGATATTTCAAGGAGTTTGCCCATTCGTAAAATACCAACAGCATGGACAAAGCCCGCGACCTGATGTGTGCTGAGGAGCTGCTGTAAGCAGTTTTGGCTCTCTTGCTGTTGTGTAATATCCAAACAAATCGCAGAAAAATTTTCCTGAGTAGAGTCAATTGACCATGCGGATATCGCTTGTTGATCAATCCCAATCACACGAAAGCCGTGTTGAAGTAAATCTTGACAAATTGCTGCACCAATACCTTGAGCAGCGCCAGTCACAATGACACTATTTTGCATTTTTAAAGTTTTCCTGACTTGCGACGAGGGGCATTATTCAATGCTTTTTATATTTTTGCAAATGATTATCATTATCAAAAATTACTATAATTTGATGAATGTTCATGGATTTTTCATATTTGTTTTGTTTGTATTTTAATCTGAAATTTTAGTATAAATTATTAAAAACAATGATTTATATTTAATAATGGAAATTTAAAATTTATAAAATAATAATTATTATCATTTACATTATCAAGAATATTTTGTTAGATTGCGACATCTTTTGCTTTCTAGCCTGTCTCATTATGCTGAACACGTTGCCTGTACATCCGCTCTTGCAGCATCCTGATTTAGGAAGTGAGGCATGGTGGAATCTGTTGTCACAACAGGGAACACCGCTGTGTGAAGTGTTAGCACATGGTCGGGTCTGTCTGAGTTTTGTGGTACGAGGGCAGGCAGAGCAACGCTATTTTATCGATGTATATTCACATACAGCGCATATTACTCAGCAGTTGACTGAGCTAGAGGCAATTGCAGATAGCGATGTCTATGTTTGGCAAGCTGAGTTTACTGCGGATTGGTTGGGGAGTTATAACTTGATTGCAACTCAGCAGCCTCCGCCTAAAGCGCCTGCACACATTCGCTCATGGTGGTGTGAGCGTCTGCAAGAGAGTGTGGTAGATGTTTATAATCCGCTAAGGTATCGCACAGCCATGAGCAGTTGTGTGCATTATATTGATTTGAAACAACAACTAGCAGGTTGTTTTTTAGATCAACCTCGGACAGTCCCCAATCTGTATTTTTGGCATCGTTCAGATGCTGCACAACCCCGTAAAATCTGGTGGTGGGACAGCAGTTCACTCAGCCCCGTTGTATCCTCACCAGCCGCCTTGCCGATTGTCTTATTGTTTGATGGGCAAATATGGGCTGAGCAATTGTCTATTTTTCCAAGCTTGGCGCAGCTTACCCAACAGCAGCAAATCCCCGCGGCTCGTTATGTCTTGGTCGATAGTGTTGATGTGGCTCTGCGTTGGCAAGAGTTGAGCTGTGATACTGATTTTCTCAATGCCATTCTACAGGATTTATTGCCCAAGTTATTTCCTGATGCTGCATCGGCTACGCTGATTGTGGCTGGACAAAGTTTAGGTGGTTTGTCTGCGCTCTATATGCTGAGTCAGTTTCCTGACAGGTTGGCAGGTGTGGTGGCGTTGTCCAGTTCGTTGTGGTGGGAAAATGCGCAGGGACGATTTTCAGCATTGTTCGCTCAAGCTTTGCCTGCCATGCAAGCACAGCCATCGCGTATTTATTTGGCAGCAGGCGTTTTGGAGCAGGATATGCGCCAAGATTCCGAAGATTTTTTTCAACAATTTCAATTTTCTTTATCGATAGACTACCGCACTTTTCAAGGTGGTCATGACTGGGTGTGCTGGTTTCATCCGTTATTGCAAGGGATTCAGCACCAGCTTCAATTACATTAAAACAAGGTTTTGTTATGTCAGAGCTTCAAGATCATTATCTCAATCCATTTGATGATACACAGGGCGAATTTTTAGTTCTAAAAAATGCCCAAGGCGAATATAGCCTGTGGCCGACATTTAAATTACAGCCTTTGGGCTGGAGCAATGTCTATGGGCCAAGTTCCCGTGAGGCCTGTCTTGAGTATGTGACTCAACACTGGCAATCCATTCAGCCTTTTCAGTCATCTGCCTTGAACTGAAAGAGAGATTTTTATGACCTCAGTACTCAACAATAAGATTTTAGAACATGAATTAAAGCTGCCACTTTTATCGACACAACAAGGTATTTTTTTGGCAGATCATTTAAGTGAAGTGGCAGGCTTATATAATATTGCGCATTGTCTTGAGCTGCCTGCTCAGTTGAATTTAGATGTTTTCAGGCAAGCCATTCAGCAAGGTTTGCATGAAGCAGATTCAGTATTAGCCGAATATTCTACACTGCCTGAAGAGGCATATTTGTGGCTCAATCCCGACAAAGTCATCAATATTGAATACTTTGATTTTCGTCATTTGAACCAAGCCGATGCGGTGCAACGTGTTTGGGAATGGATGGACAGTGACCGTTTGCAACCGAAGTCTTTACAACAGCAATCTCAGCCGTTGCTAAGACAAGTGCTGTTTCAAACTTCGGAGCAGATTTTTTGGTATCAGCGTTATCATCATATTATGCTCGATGGTTTTAGTTTGACCAAACTCAGCAAACGGGTTCTGGAGATTTATAAAGCATTATTGGCACATCAGGCGGTTTCAGCAACACCGTTTACAGGGATGCTCAGTGCTGTGCAAGAACGACAGCATTATGTAGAGAGTGAGCAATTTCAAAAAGATCGAGACTTTTGGCACAGCTATAGCCGTGCTTTGGCGACACCTGTCAGTCTAAGTCAGCAGCATCAGGCAGCACACACGACAGCCGAGTTTTATAAACATCAAATTGTCTTGAGTTTAGGGATTACTCAACAAATTCAGCAACTTGCACAACAGCAACAGCTTACTTTGCCTGATTTGATGATGGCACTGAGTGTGCTGTACTTGCACCGTATGACACAAAAGACCCAATTGGTGGTTGGTGTGCCATTTATGCGCCGTTTAGGTTTTAAAGCACTGCGAGCCAGTTTACCTACGGTGAATGTGCTGCCTGTGCAATATCAGGTTCAAGCACAGGACAGTTGGCTGAGTTTGGCACAGCATATACAACAAACCAATAAATTGATTCGCCCACATCAGGCGTATGATGCTGAGCAGATTTTACGAGATTTAAAAGCCGTTGATGCTGAACAGCGCTTATATGGCCCTGTATTGAACTATAAAGCGTTTGATGAAGATTTTCAGATTCATGGTGAAACAGTAACTACGCATCACGTGTCCACGGGACCAATTGATGACTTTGAGTTTTCATTTTTGCTGCAACAGCAGAAGTTAATGATTGAACTCCGTGCTGATCGGGTGCGTTATACTGAAACTGAACTTGCAGCCCATGCACAGCGTTTAAGTTTATTGTTAGAGCAGTGTTTGGCAGAACCCAATACCGCCTGCTATTTATTTAAAATTTGTAGTCAACAAGAAGAAAAAGCGTTGCTCGCGTATGGCACAGGGCCACAATTTAGCCATCCGACAAAATACAATAATGTCTTAGATATTTTCTATGAGCAGGCTAGTCGCTACCCTGAACGTACAGCGCTGGTGAGTGGTGAAAGCACAGCACTGACTCGAGTGACTTTTGCGGAACTGGCACAGAAAATTAACCAAATGACCCGCTATTTGTGGTCGATGGGAGCCAAGAAAAATACTGTGATTGCTGCGGCAATTCCACGCTCTACCGAATCAATTGTGGTGATGCTATCGGTACTCAACAGTGGTGCTAGTTTCTTGCCACTCGACTTGGATTATCCGATCGACCGTATGGGCATGATGTGTGAAGATGCGCATCCACTCTTTGTCTTGACCCATCAACATTTACAACAGCAGTTGCCTGAGGGTGTTCGGCAGGTTTATCTCGATGATCGCGCAACGCAGCAACAGATTGCGCAGCAACCTAGCGAACAGATTTGGGCTGAGCAGCGCGAATTTGCTTTCCAAGATGTTGCCTATGTTATTTTTACTTCAGGCAGTACAGGTCGCCCGAAAGGTGTGATGAATACACATGGTTCATTGTTGAACCTGATCTTGTCGCATCGCGAAACCGTGTATCAACCTGTGCTAGAAGCAGTAGCACAGCGTTTCCCTGAGCGTACTCTACGTGCAGCACATACCCATTCATTTTCGTTTGACTCCTCATGGTTACAGATTTTCTGGATGCTCTGGGGACAAGAGCTGCATATTTTTGATGAAAATATGCGCCGTGATGCCTATGGATTGGTACAAGAAATTCAGCAGCGTCAAATTGATACACTGGATTTACCGCCTTCGTTTTGTGCACAGATGATCAGCAACGGATTATTTGCACCTCACCAGCATCATCCGCGTTTAATCTTGATTGGCGGGGAAGCAGCACCTTTGTCGTTATGGCAGCAGCTCAACGCTCAACCTGAACTCTTTGCCCACAATTTATATGGTCCTACCGAATATACAGTCGACACTTTCCGAGCGGAACTGAAACAGACAGAACGCCCTGTGATTGGTCGTCCGATTGGGAATACTTTTGCTTATGTGCTTGATCAGAAACTTAATCCATGTGCGACAGGAGTGATTGGTGAGTTATATATCTCAGGCTTCGGAATTGCCAATGGTTATCTGGGGCGTGCCGATTTAAGCAGTACCCGTTTTATTGCCAATCCATATTTGCATGGTCAGCGCATGTATCGTACAGGGGATTTGGTTCGCTGGAATGAGCAAGGTAAACTTGAGTTTATGGGACGCTGTGATGACCAAATCAAAATTCGTGGGTATCGGGTTGAGATTGGCGAAGTCGAAAATGCGCTTTCAGTGTTACCTGATGTGGAAAGTATCGCGGTTATTGCTGAGCCAATTCATAACAGCCACCGTTTGCTTGGTTATTGTGTGGTACGAGATGTGACGTTGACCCCTGACATTGCCGAGCAGCGTGCACAGTTTTATCTGGAGTTGTTACATCAGCGTTTACCTGAGTACATGGTGCCCTCGGCTTTGATGGTTTTGGCTGAGTTCCCACGTAATGTCAGTGGAAAAATTGATAAAAAAGCCTTGCCTCGTCCACAGGCATCCAGTAAAGCCCAAGCTCCGCAGACTGATTTGGAAAAGCGCTTGTGTCAGGCGATGGCAAAAGTCTTGAAATTGGATGCAGTTGGTGTAAACGATGACTTTTTTGCGATTGGTGGTGACAGTATTTCTGCGATCATGCTGTGTACTGAACTGCGTCAACAAGGTTATCTGCTCAAACCAAGTGCGGTCTTTCAGCAAAAACGTGTCGCCCAGTTACAGCATAGTGTTCAGCAACAAACTCAACAAACTCCTGCGGTTGTAGCGTCAGTACCCCCTGAAATTTTGGCAAAAGTCCGCCAGCAGTGGGGTGAAAATACTCAGGCTGTTGCACTATTGCCTTTACAAAAAGGCATGTTGTTCCATACACAAACAGAGTCACACAATGCACGTTATAGCGCATTTACCCATATTCGTTTGCAAGGTCAACTGGATCAGTTGCGCTTACAAAAAGCCCTGAATGCTGTCTTGCTCAAACATCCGCAGCTTTCAGGGCATTTCGATGAGCAACTGGCAGATGAGGCGATTTTTGTTTATGACACCGTGCCGACCTCAGATTTTCCATTGCACTGGTTTGTAACCGATCATGCCGATTTGGCTGTACAGATTGAACAGGTGATTCAGCAGCCTTTGACCGTAGATCAGCCGTATGGTCTGATTCGTGCGGTGGTGTTACAGCATGAGCAGCACTATGAGTTGTTGATTTTGGTTCATCATTTGATGACCGATGGCTGGTCAACGCCGTTATTCTTGGACGATTTTTTTGCAGCCTATCAACAGCTTGAACAACCCCTTGTGACATTGGCACAGCCATATGATCGCGTGATTACCGAATTGATTGCTCGACCTGTGACAGAAAGTCAAAGTATTTGGCAGCAAGATTTGCAAGGCTGTACGGGGCTGAATCTATTTGAAAAAAATCAGCAAAAACCTGTCCAAGAGCATCTGTATACGCTGAGCCCTGAACTGTCTAGCCGTTTACAGCAGCAGCTTAAACAACAAGGCATTACCTTAAATGTCTTTATGCAAATGCTGTGGGCGATGTGGTTAGCACAGTACAGTCACCGTGAAGATATTGTATTTGGAACACCTGTAGCGGGGCGCTCGGCTGCCATTACGGGACTGGAACAACAGATTGGGCTATTCTTAAATACTGTGCCTGTTCGGGTACAATTAGACATGCAGCAGAACTTGTGGGCACAACTCGCAAGTTTGCAGCAACAACATGTTCGCCATTTGGAGCATGATGCACTGGGTTTAAGTGAAATTCAGGCACTGACAGGACAAAACTCGCTGTTTGATAGTTTGTTAGTGGTGGAAAATTATCCTGACCATCGTTATGAAAATTATCAATTGGATCAGTTGCAGGTCAATGATATCTCTAACCGTGGATATAGCCATTATCCATTGGCATTATTGGTTATTCCTGACATGCAGATTCAATTGATTTTAGAGCAGCGTGGTGTACTGTCACAGCCTGTACATGTTTTACAGCGCTTAGAACAATGGATTGAGATTGCGCTGCAACAGCCTGATTTGCCTGTGTGCCAATATCCGCTACAGGTTGCAGCAGAGCGGGCGCTACTTCAGCAGATTCAACAGACGGCACAGCCTTTGTCCGTGAATACCTTGCAGCAGTTATTGCGTAAATCTTATCGTGAATATGCCACACAGCCTGCTTTAGCTGATCAACAGCATCAACTGAGTTTTAGCCAAGTAGAGCAGCAAATTTATGCCTTGGCACAGCGTCTACAGCAGCAAGGTGTACAGGCAGGGGATATTGTGGCGGTGGCATTGCCACGTTCAGTGCAACTGAGTCTGGCGATTTTGGCGGTGATTGAACTCGGGGCATGTTATTTACCGCTTGATATACAGCTACCAGATGAACGACTGGCGTTTATGCTTGAAGATGCTCAGGCACGAGCGGTAATCACCACTTCAGCTTTGGCAGCACATTTCCCAAGCACGTTGATACAGATTGAGTTCAATGATTTGCTTGCTACACCGATAGATGTCAGTACTTATCAACCCAATACGATTTCACAACATGCAGCGGCTTATCTGATTTATACCTCAGGAACAACAGGTCGACCAAAAGGCGTACAGGTTTCACATCAGGCGATTGTCAACCGTATTCAGTGGATGCAATCTCAATATCCACTCACAGCGCAAGATGTGATTTTACAAAAAACGCCGTGTGGGTTTGATGTATCAGTTTGGGAATTTTTCTGGTCATATCTTGTCGGTGCGCAATTGGTGATGGCACCTGTCAATGCCCATCAGGATCCACAAGTATTGTGTCAGTGTATTGAGCGTGATCGTGTCACAACAGTGCATTTTGTCCCATCCATGCTTGCGGTCTTTGTACAGTACTTGGCACAACAACCCTGCGAGTTGCCATTGCAACGGGTATTTTGTAGCGGGGAAGCCCTCCCAACGGCATTGGTTAAACAATTTGTTCAGTACAGTCGTGCCGAATTGCATAACTTATATGGACCAACTGAAGCCGCAGTCGATGTCAGCTACTATGATGCACGTCAGGCACTTCAAGGCACAACATCAAACAGTATCCCGATTGGATTCCCTGTTTGGAACACGCAATTGCATATTTTAGATCAATATTTGCGTCCTGTGGCTTTGGGCGTAGAAGGTGAGTTGTATCTGTCGGGAACACAACTGGCATTGGGATATCTGGGACAAACGGCTTTGACCGCACAGCGTTTTGTTGCTCATCCTTTTGCTGAGGGTGAGCGGATGTACCGCACAGGCGATCACGCTTACTGGCTGGACAATGGCGCTGTGCAATATGTCGGGCGGGTTGACGATCAGCTTAAAATCCGTGGGCAGCGAATTGAACTTGCTGAAATTGAACAGCAAATTCGCCAATGTATTGATATTGAAAATGTCGTGGTACATGCCATTGATTTTGCTGAGGAATCAACATCATCTCAACATGCGCTCGGTGATCAACGTCAATTGGTGGCTTATTTACAACGTGAAGATGCTCTCAATCAGATTGAAGAACAGCAATTGCGACAGACCTTGCAAAAGCGTTTACCGATGTATATGCAGCCTGTTGCTTATGTCGTTCTAGCCCAATTGCCTGTCAGTCATAATGGTAAATTAGACCGTAAAGCCTTACCTCAGCCTGAACGCATGCAGCAGCAAAATACACAACGTCTAGCACTGAGTTTGACGGAAGTTGCATTGGTCAGTATTTTTCAAAAATTGCTTGGCACACAGCGTGATTTGCACGTTCAAGATGACTTTTTTAGTTTAGGTGGGCACTCATTGTTGGCGATGCAATTGGCAATTGAAATTCGTAAACAGTTTCAGGTGCAAATTCCTGTCAGTCAAATTATGGCAGGTGCAAGTATTGAGAAACTGGCAGAGTACATTACCCTTAAAGATCGGCTACATCAGGTACAACAGACGGGTTTAGACGAAATTTTACAGATTCGTCAGGCACAAACCACACCTGTGTTTTGTATTTATCCAGGATCAGGAGCAGCATGGCAATACAGTATCTTAAATCGTCATATTCACCCTGAGATTAGTTTAATTGGCTTACAGTCACCACGCCCAACAGGCGCATTGAGTCAGAGCCAGTCTATGCAGGCATTGGTTCAGTATCATGTCGAGCAGATTTTAACGCTGCAACCCGAAGGTCAATATTGCTTACTCGGTTATTCGCTAGGTGGCATGATTGCCTATGGTGTAGCAGAACGTTTGCAGGCACTGGGTAAAACGGTGGCGTATGTTGGGCTACTCGACACCTATCCTGCGGAAATTCATCCTTGGGACGATGAAAATGCAGAGGCAATTACTCAAGAGGCTGAACAGGAACAGTTACACTTCTTTGAGCAAGTTTTAAGTGATGCTGATGAAACCATGCTTGCAGAAACAGAGCGTTTACAAGCGGATATTTTTGCCAATTATCGTGATGCTGTACGCTTGTTAAGAGCACATAAAACGCCGCATTATCATGGGAAAATACATGTTGTAGTCGCAGAAAAATCCTTACCCAACTATATTCAGCCTGAACGGGATTGGTCAGGCTTGGTTGGAGAGTTACAACTGACCCGTTTGCCTTATGCCACACATGAAGATTTATTGGCGCCTGAAACTTTTGTGGAACTTGGGAAAATTTTAAATCATGAATTGTGTCAGGCATTGGCTGTGGTGAGCGGTTCATGAAACGTTCTTTAATCACAGATTTTAGTCTGTTAAAACACAATCGACATTTTAGAGATGTGTTTATCGCTCGTACCGTATCATTACTGACAATTGGCATGTTGGTGGTGGCAATTCCTCAACAGGTTTTTCAACTGACGCATGACTCCTTGCAGGTTGCAATTGCAATGGCATGTGAGGGAATTGCAATGTTTGTGGGCTTGCTGTTTGGTGGTCTGCTGGCGGATCGCTATGATCGTAAACGACTGATTTTATTGGCACGTAGCTTGTGTGCCTTTGGTTTTATGGGTTTGGCAGTGAATGCCATGCTGACAGAGCCTCATTTAGCGACGATTTATGCTTTGTCAATTTGGGATGGCTTTTTTGGGGCGATTGGTGTAACGGCGATGATGTCTGTGATGCCGATGATTGTCGGGCGTGAAAACTTACTGCAAGCCCGTGCAATCAGTATGGTTGCTGTGCGCTTGGCAACGGTTATTTCTCCCGCGGTTGGCGGAATTTTGATTGCCAGTACTGGTGTGGTCGCTACCTTTTGGGTAGCAACCATTGGCACAGTGCTGACGGTCTTACTCTTGCTGAATTTACCGAGTCTAAAGCCCAAACTAGATCTTGATCGCAAGGCATTTTCACCACTTAAACAATTGTGGCAAGGTATCGAATTTTTACTACAGCATAAAGTCGTGGGTGGCACGGTATTGATCGGAACGGTGTTGACCTTTTCGAGTGCCATCCGCATCACTTTTCCTGCACTGATTGAAGATGTTTTTCATGCGGGCGCATTTGAATTGGGGCTACTTTATAGTGCTGTACCTTTGGGCGCGACATTGGGCGCATTGTTTAGCGGTTGGGTTGCAGCTTTGCAACGTCCAGGGCAGACCATGTTATATGCTTGCTTGGGAACATTTGCCTGTTTCATTTTGATGGGTTGTATCACACAGCTGAGCTTTGCCTTAGCCATATTGGTCGTCTTTGGATACTTGATGGCTGTAGCAAACTTACTGCAATACACGATTGTACAAGGACATACTCCTGACGAATACTTAGGTCGGATCAATGCCATTTGGCTAGCACAAGATGCCTCAGGAGATGCGGTTGCCACTTCGGCATTGGGCGTTTTGGGTAAATTAACATCGCTAACGCAAAGCCTTGTGACCTTTGGAACAGTATCGTTGCTGATCGGATTGCTCGCTGTATTTAAGTTTGAAAGTGTCCAAAAAGCACCCTTACAAGATCCAAGTTTATCAGTAGATTAGTGGTCTAAAATCACAGAAACGACCTAAATTAACAGCCAGCAAGTGCTTTGCTCGACTGGCTGTTGTTATTGATCGGTGATTTTTTTAATTATTGACATAAAAAGTATTAAGTTGAGGCTTGCCATGCCCATGTCAGCACTTCATGTTCATTCATTTGCCAATAGATCCAGTAGCAAGGTAAAAGTTGATGCTGTTTGGTGAGTTCGGCACGAAGACAAAAGCCTAAGCGTTGTTGTTCTAAGTCCAAGGCAATTAAACTGGCTTCTAAAAAATCAACGTAGTGTTGTACATGCGGATAAATAGCTTTATATAAACTTTCTTTGGCTGAAAACAGCAAAGTTAATGCGGGGCTTGTCCCTAAATGCTGTTGTAAAACACGCCAATAATTTTGCTGTTCTTGACGCTGTAACAGAAGCGGGAGCATCGCATCTGCCTGACAGGCATCAATATAGCGTTCAACATCCACCCCCAAATATAGTGCAGACTGACTCACCAAAACAACGGCAGTTTCGGCATGGTGACTGATACAGCCTAAAGTGCCAGTGGGCCAAATCGGCAAACGCTGTTTCTCATCCGTAATGTTGTAATGTAGACCATAGCATTGCCAAAGCAGTGATTGAGCCAATAGACGTCCTACAAAAAACTCATGCTGGCGTTTAGCACTCGCATGTTGCATATAGCTTGGCATGGCAAAATATGATCCACTTTGTGTGGCAATCAGCATTTCAATATTAGATTTTGCTAAAAAAACATCATGATGAAGCTGTTGTTTCTGCAAAGGAAATACAACGTCTGAATCTTTAAAAAAGTCGATAAAATTCATAGAGAAAAATTAAATATTAACCGTAAATAACGGGGTGGAGATGCAGTCTTGCGCACACAAAACTTAATAATAAATTAATTATAAATGAGAATTATTTATATTTTCGTTAATATTATGTTAATATCGCCAAGGTCTTAAAAGTAAACGTTTTATGAAAATATAGAGCGTTTTAAGCAAGATCTTTTGAGGTGCTGTCATCGAGGTTGACGACATTATTTTTCTAAGCGTCAAGATACAGCATCTGTATTTACAGATTTAAAATGATTTTAGGAATATAAATGAAATTATATCCACAATTATTGGCCTTTACTGTGGTCAGCTTAATGGCAAGTCAGGTTTTTGCAGAAGATACAGCGCAGACAGAGGAGGACAACGTCACTCAGTTACCGAGTATTGTTGTTTCTGCATCTTTAAAAGAAGAATCTGTTGATAAAGCACCTGCATCTGTCAGTGTGGTCACAAAAGAAGAGATTGCCCGCAGTGCAGCAACCAATGTGGCTGAAGTATTGTCGAGACAAGTTGGGGTGGTTAACTATAACACTGGACAAGATAAAATCACGATTCGTGGTATGCGTGATACATCAGGCAGTTACACTCTAATTTTGCTTAATGGTAAACGCATGTCATCATTGGGTGCATTATGGCGTGGAAACGACTTTGACTGGAGCGCGATTCCACTCAACAGTATCGAACGAATTGAAGTGATTCGTGGGCCAATGTCATCATTGTATGGCTCTGATGCAATGGGTGGTGTGATTAATATCATCACCAAAAAGGCAGAAGCAGGAAAACTGACAGGGACGGCTTATGCCCAATACAATCGTCTTGAAAATGGTGATGGGCGTAACCAATTCAGTTATGGGACATCGGTACAAGGTGGATTAACAGATCAACTCAGCTTCAGTTTATCGGCTGCAGTAACTGATAAAGATGCATGGTACCGTAATACCAAAGACACTTCAGCCAGTAACTATGAAGGCGCTTATTTTGTTGAAAAACAAAGCCAAAATGTCATGGGAACGTTGACATGGGATGTGAGTGATCAGCAAAGTGTCGACTTTGATGTTGGTTATAACCATGATAAGCGCCCATTGACTTATGACAGCGCAACGACTTATGCATCTCAAGAAATTAATCGTACCAATCTTGGGTTGACGCATCGTGGAAAATGGGGTTGGGGGTCAACAGAAGCTTATATCGGTTATGAGCGTAGTGATATTGATGATAATGATTCAGAATATGACACACCGCAACAACGTAGTTATAAGCAGGAAAACTTACTGGCGCGTGCATTTGCTAACTTTGACTGGTGGATCAACAGCACAACCGCAGGGGTTGATTTTAAAAACCAGAAAATCACCGATAAAGTTTCTTATTCTAGTGGTGGTAATGAGCAAAAAAGTTACGGCATTTTCACTCAAAATGATACCAAGCTGCGTGATGACCTGACTTTAACATTAGGCGCACGTTATGATGACTTTGACAATTTTGAGGGCAAAGCGACTGCCAAAGCTTATTTAACCTATGAGTTTTCCCCAGGGGTGGTCTTAAAAGGTGGTTTTGGTCAAGCCTATAAAGCACCGTCACCTTATCAGCTTGATTCAAACTATAAAATGATCAGTTGTGGTGGTAGTTGCTATATTTATGGTAATTCAGATTTAAAACCAGAAGAAAGTACCAACTATGAAGCTTCATTGGTTGTCACCCGTCCAAACTGGAATGTGAGTGCCACAGTATTTGAAAATGATGTCAAAAACCTGATTGAGCGAACAACCAATACAGGAGCAAATAGTGCGACAGTGCCTTATCGTTGGGGGAATACAGCGCGTGCCGAGTTCCGTGGTGTTGAATTAACAGCAGGTTATCGTTTCAATGATCGTTTAGGAATTAAAACCAATGCCACTTATTTGGAGTCTACAAACAAAGCGACAGGTAAAGATTTGACTGAGCGTCCAGAATGGACAGCCAATGCAGCACTGGACTGGACTATCGTAGAACAGTTTAAAGCAACTGTTGCAGCAAATTATATTGGGAAACAATGGTATAACTCAGCAAATACCATCAGTTTACCAAGCTATACCACGTATGATTTAACCTTCTCTACACCTGTTAGCAAGAAACTTACAGTGGACTATGGTGTACGCAATTTGACTGATGTTAACTTGGAAGATAAAACCACTTACTTTGCGACCAAGCTGTATGGACGTAACTACTTTGTCAAATTATCTTATAATTTCTAAGCGTTCGCTCAAGCAGTGAATATAGCAAAACAGCAAAGTCTAGTTAGACTTTGCTGTTTGATTTGAGAAATACTAAGCAAAAAAGATTTACTAAATGCATTTAAATCGTAATTCAGTTGATCCAAGTCTAGCAGGTAATGTAGGGATTGTAATTTCAGATAAAACAAAGATTTCTTTATGCATAGTTGAACAAAAAAGATTTGCCTCTTGATAAACATATGCTTTATTTTTGAGTGAAATACCAATTCCTGGAGTTCCATCTTTTTTACCAATAAAGTAAGAGTTTTGTCCTATTGGAACAACGCCAGTGCTTGAACATCCTGTAATAAAAATTATAGGAATCAAATAAAATAAACTACGCATAGCTTTTTCTTCTAACGATTGAAAAATAATATTTATTTTATTTCTGTAGGGCTACATCGAAATAAAAAAGTTGATTTATCTCAAAATAAACCTGACGAATAAAAATATCTATAGATTATATATTTAATTTTTTGTGCATCGATAAAGATCGTGGACAAGCCGAGCACAAACGTGTATATCGGGGGGCAGAAAAATGGAGTGAATTTTATGCCCTCAAACTCGCAGCAGCATCCCCCTGCATTTTTATCCAAACAGCGCATTATTGCACGGACTGGATTTAACCGTTGGCTTGTACCACCAGCCGCTTTAGCGATTCACTTATGTATCGGAATGGCATATGGTTTTTCGGTATTTTGGTTGCCATTGTCTAAAGCATTAGGGATTAGCCAGTCGATTCCTTGTGTGCCCGATATTGGATTTTTTCAGCAACTTTTTGTGCATAGCTGTGATTGGAAAGTTTCTACGCTTGGCTGGATGTACACCTTATTTTTTGTACTGCTTGGAAGCTCTGCCGCAATCTGGGGTGGGTGGTTAGAACGGGTTGGCCCACGTAAAGCAGGTTTAATCAGTGCTGTCTGCTGGTGTGGAGGCATGCTCATTTCTGCTTTTGGCATTTATATCCATCAATTTTGGCTAATGCTGCTTGGTTCTGGTGTGATTGGGGGGATTGGTCTAGGACTTGGTTATATTTCGCCTGTCAGTACCTTGATTAAATGGTTTCCCGATAAGCGGGGGCTGGCAACAGGCATGGCGATTATGGGTTTTGGTGGTGGTGCGATGATTGGCTCACCTTTAGCCGTTGAACTCATGGCATATTTTTCAACGCCAACCAGTATTGGTGCAGTACAGACATTTGTCGTCATGGCGCTGATTTACTTTGTATTTATGGTCAGTGGTGCATTGGCATATCGTATTCCTGCACAAGGGTGGACGCCCGACAACTGGCAGCCTCAGCCGAAAAAACAGCAGTTGATGACTCCACATCATGTCCATGCCCGTAAAGTTTGGGGAATTCCACAATTTTGGTTGGTATGGATGGTACTGTGTATGAATGTTTCCGCAGGGATTGGCATCATTGGAATGGCATCTCCCATGTTGCAGGAAGTTTTTGCAGGGCAGTTAATCGGGCTACCTGATTTAAGTTTTCAGTCCTTAGATGATCAGCAACTCAAAAAAGTCGCAGCCATTGCTGCAGGTTTCACGGCATTACTGAGCCTATTTAATATTGGCGGGCGGATTGTCTGGGCAAGTCTGTCCGATCAAATCGGGCGTAAAGCAACTTATACGGTATTTTTTATTTTCGGCGGATTGCTGTATGCCAGTGTTCCATTTTTTGCTAATGCTGGCGAGAAGCTCTACTTTGTCGCTGCAATTTGTTTAATCATTAGTATGTATGGCGGTGGTTTTGCCACGATTCCTGCATATTTGGCAGACTTATTTGGTACGCAAATGGTGGGTGCAATTCATGGACGTTTACTCACGGCATGGGCAACCGCAGGGATTATTGGCCCTGTTGTGGTCAACAATATGCGTGATTATCAATTGGCTTTGGGAATTCCTGCCAGTCAGGTCTATAATCAAACCATGTTGATTTTGGTGGGTTTACTGGTTATCGGTCTAATCTGCAACTTATTGATTCGTCCTGTGGCTGCCAAGCATTTTATGAGTGCTGAACAACTGGCTGCTGAGCAGAAATTGATGCAAGATCGACAACACGCCGAAATACAAAATTTACATGCAGTGACCGATCAGCCTGTACAGACAACGCCTGTACTTTGGGTGGTTTTGGCGTGGATGGCTGTAGGTTTGCCATTGCTGTGGGGTGTTTATCGTACTTTGCTGAGTATGCGAGCATTTTTCTAAGATTGAACAGGGCGGTTTTCACAATCGCCTTTTTTATGATGGATCGTGTATCACCTACCTAAATTATCTCCCAATCATTAAAATGGATCTTCATACATGACTCTCATTTTCTTTGCGGCACTATGCAGTGTTGCGGTGTCGATTGTTTTGAAACAATTCAAGCAACGAGATTTTTCAGCTTTGCAAATGATTGTCTGGAACTATGTCACCGCAAGTCTTTTATGTTGGTTGTGGTTTAAACCCGATTTTGCTCATTTAAATATTCATGATACGCCGTGGTGGCTGATTGGTGTGCTCGGTGTGTTGCTACCCAGTATTTTCTTTTGTTTAGCCAAATCTTTACAGTATGCAGGCATTATTAAAACTGAAGTGGCTCAGCGCCTATCGGTCGTTTTATCATTACTTGCAGCCTATTTTGTGTTTCATGAACAATTTTCGAGTCTCAAATTATTGGGTGTAGCACTGGGTATTGCTGCGGTATTGAGCCTGATTGTTGCCAAAACGCAAGCGACTACTCAAACACAAAGCAGCAAGGCGGGATGGTTCTTGGCAAGTGTTTGGGCAGGTTATGCACTGGTGGATATTTTATTGAAATACAACAGTAGCTTAGGTCAACAATTTGCTTTGAGTCTGAATTTGATGTTTATGGTGGCAGGTGTTGCATCTGCAATTTTTGTCAGTCTGTCTAAACTAGAGCAGTGGCAAGTGAAGAATCTGCCTGCGGGTGTTTTGCTCGGTGTCCTCAACTTTGCCAATATCGCTTTTTATGTCCAAGCCCATCAATTACTCAAAGATGCACCTGCGGTGGTCTTTGTGGTGATGAATGTCAGTGTTGTGACTTTAGGTGTTTTGAGTGGTTTGATTTATTTTAAAGAAAAGCCAAATAAGATGACAGTTATTGGATTATTACTCAGTTTAATTGGTGTGGATTGCTTGGCCATGAGTATGACTTAGGCTCAAAATAGCCTAAGTCATACGGTTAAATTAAAGAATCGTAAACAACTCTTCTTTACTTAAGCGTGATTTTGGTAATTGGGCATTGAAATCTTTTTCACTGCGATAACCAAGCGTGAGCACGACAGAACTATGGAAACCTTGATTTACTAAGTCGAACTCCTGATTGACCGCAGCATCATCGAAACCACCGATTGGTGTAGCATCAATACCTAAAATCGGTGCAGCCAACAGTAATTCACCTAGTGCAATAAAGGTCTGGGTTTCCATCCAGTGCTGAATATTGCCTTTTTCATTGCGATAATAGTCGATATAGCCTGCACGGGTTTCACGTTGTGCCTGTTTGGTCGCTTCATCTTTAAAACGACCTGCAACATCATCCTGTGTGACTAAATGCTCCAAATAGTCTTCTGTTACATCAGTACGGGTACACAGCACAATCGTATGGGATGAGTCGAGAACTTTAGGCGCATTATAGGCATATTTGCCCGTCATACATTGGGCAATACGCTGTTTGGCTTCAGGGCTTTGTGCCACAATAAAATGCCACGGCTGAATATTGATGGATGATGGCGCGAGGCGTAACACTTCAAGTAATAAATCGATTTGGTCTTGCGGAATTTTTTTATCTGGATCGTAAGCTTTCGTGGTGTAGCGTTGTTGGGTGAGATTGAGAAGATCCATATGCTATCCTGATTCGGTCATAATTCGGTTTTAACTCATCATTCGATAATATGTGGACATTCTCTCAAAACACAACAAATTTACCGTAAGAGAATGCGTAAAATTGTGTGAAAGATCTCTTTTTAATAGAATCTAAACGCAGATTTAGAATTTATAACGTATAGAAAAATTCATAGAAATGGCTAGATTCTGCATCGTATTACAATCAAATTATTGTTTAAGTTCGGGTGGTAAATTCTTATTAATCATAAAACTATCGTAAAAAACATAGAACTTAGTAAAATACCAATACTAAAAGCTAAAGCTAAAATTTTTTTCTCTTGTTTTGCATTTTTTTTAATTTTTTTCCCCACAATAAAAATTAAAAATATAGAAAAATATGCAAAAAATTGGTTTAGTGAATACAAATCTTCGAAATAATTTATTCCTTTGCTTCTTTTTGCAAGAAGATAAAACATAAATACAGAGTAACCTGCCAGACTAAAAAATAAAGTAAGAAGAAAATTTACTTCAGACTTACTCATAATTTCGTTTTTCATAAAATCTGTTATTAAAAAATATAAATATAAATATAAATATAAAGGTATTTGTGACAGAAGTCTAAAGATTAGGTATCTTGAATTTGAGAATTTTTTTGGATTTTGATTAAGATACGCTTGCGAATCAAACCACTCACAGGTCGAATCAGATACCAATAGGGGCGAAAGCTAGACAATGCTTTTTGATCAACACAAAAAACACGTGTTTCAGTCGTGAGTTGTGTGTGCGTATCACTGATCTTTTCCGCGACAAAATGCAAGGTCAGTTTGGCTGAGCCTGATTCTGAAAATGCTAAAAAAGATGCTGCGTCAAGAATTGGCACTTGTCCATAATTAAGCTGCCAGAATTTTCCTGCCAAGCCCATCATCAATTCTCGCTGTTCGATGTGTTCTAATCGTGTGAAATTATCTAAACCGAAGGCTTGTTTAGAAATGCGTTGTTGCCCCGTGATTTTGTCAAGCAGTCTGATCGGCAGCTCTCTTAAGCCAATCGCCAATTTGAAAAAAGTATCATCATCACCCCGATAATTAAGCACAGCATGCATCACATCTGCTTGAGATGCTGCGATTTTTATCGAATGCGTTTCTATAAAATGATAGTGGGGTAGAAACTTATTGTTGATCGGCATTGTTTATTGAATTCATTTTTATGATGATTTGTTCTGATCATAGGGAGAAAAGTTGTAATCTGTCAAATATCCAAAATCTCACCAAATTTTAATGAGGTATTTTAAGCATTCCAATATTTTTAAATTCCTTTTAGAAGTAATGATCAGTTAGCTTAGTGACAGTTTTAAATTAAAGTTTAATCCGTGCGATAGAAGAAGATTCTTTGCTGTAAAAATAGAGGCTGCTTTGATGTGGTTGGTCTATATAAAATATAATGCATAGCTTATGAATAAAACTGCAAATGAGCGAAATGCTTAATCAGCAAACCTTTGAAAAATAAAACTTCTAAAGCAGAAAAAATGATTTAGGTATTCAGAAATCATAATGATTTAGAGTCACACTATTGTGCGCTAGACATGCTAACATAAAGCGCAAAATTTCCGTGTAGCTGGGTATATCAATGACTGAGGAAAGATTAACTCACCTTAAACAGCTTGAAGCTGAAAGTATTCATATTATTCGAGAAGTCGCTGCGGAATTCGAAAATCCCGTCATGCTTTACTCGATTGGTAAAGACTCAGCAGTAATGTTGCATTTGGCAATGAAGGCTTTTTATCCTGCAAAATTGCCATTTCCATTATTGCATGTGAATACTGGGTGGAAATTCAAGGACATGATCACTTTCCGTGATGACATGGTCAAACGACTTGGTCTTGAATTGATCGAACATAAAAATCTTGAGGGTATGGCACAGAACATTAACCCGTTCGATCATGGCAGCTCAAAATATACTGACATCATGAAAACGCAAGCCTTAAAGCAAGCGCTGGATAAATATCAATTTGATGCAGCATTTGGTGGTGCGCGCCGTGACGAAGAAAAATCACGTGCCAAAGAACGTGTATATTCATTCCGTGACAGCAAACACCGCTGGGATCCGAAAAACCAACGCCCTGAGCTTTGGAATATTTACAACGGTAAAGTCAACAAAGGCGAAAGCATTCGTGTTTTCCCATTGTCGAACTGGACTGAGCTAGACATCTGGCAATACATCTATTTGGAAAGCATTCCATTGGTTCCGTTGTATTTGGCGGCTGAGCGCCCTGTGGTTGAACGTGATGGTACATTGATCATGATCGATGACGAACGTTTCCCATTACGTGAAGGCGAAGTTCCACAAATGAAGTCGGTACGTTTCCGTACCCTTGGCTGTTATCCGTTAACTGGTGCGGTTGAATCAACTGCGGACACCTTACCGGAAATTATCCAAGAAATGCTTTTAGCCACAAGTTCTGAACGTCAAGGTCGTATGATTGACCATGATGAAGCAGGCTCGATGGAAAAGAAAAAGCAAGAAGGTTATTTCTAATCTCTTTAGAAATTTCCCCTAACCCCTCTTCAATAAAGAGGGGAGAACTCCCGAAAAAAATGGAGGAAAGTCCTCCTTTATCAAAGGAGGATTTAGGTGGATTTAAAGATTAAAAGCCGATTTCAACGAATTTGTGGAGTTTGAGCGATGTCGCATCAATCAGATTTAATTAGCCAAGATATTTTGGCGTATTTGAAACAACATGAAAACAAAGACTTATTGCGTTTTTTAACTTGCGGTAACGTCGATGATGGTAAAAGTACCTTAATTGGTCGTTTACTGTATGATTCAAAATTGATCTATGAAGATCAATTACAAGCCGTAACCCGTGACAGTAAGAAAGTCGGTACAACAGGCGATGCGCCTGACTTGGCACTTCTTGTTGATGGTCTGCAAGCAGAACGTGAGCAGGGGATTACCATTGATGTCGCTTACCGTTATTTCTCAACTGAAAAACGTAAGTTCATCATTGCTGATACTCCAGGACATGAGCAGTACACACGTAACATGGCAACAGGTGCATCGACCTGTGACCTAGCGATCATCTTGATTGATGCGCGTTATGGTGTGCAAACTCAAACTCGTCGTCACACGTATATTGCGAGCCTATTGGGTATCAAGAACATTATTGTTGCCATCAATAAAATGGACTTGGTGGAATTCTCTGAAGCACGCTTCAATGAAATCCAAGCGGACTATGCAAACTTTGTGAGCCAGTTGGGTGACCGTCAGCCAAGTAACATCGTATTTACACCGATTTCAGCATTGAATGGCGATAACGTTGTCAACAAATCACCAAATACCCCATGGTATACAGGTGAAACGTTGATGGGTACTTTGGAATCTGTTGAAATCAGCCGTAATACAGCAAAACATGATTTCCGTTTCCCTGTACAGTACGTTAACCGTCCGAACCTCGACTTCCGTGGTTTCGCAGGTACGATTGCACTGGGTGAAATTAATGTCGGCGATAAAGTTGTGGCTTTACCATCTGGTAAGTCTTCAACTGTCAAAGAAATCGTGACATTTGATGGCAATCTTGAGCATGCATTTGCAGGTCAAGCGGTCACATTGACTTTAAATGATGAGATTGACGTATCACGTGGCAACATGTTGGTTCGCGCAGATCAAGGTGTTCCAACCATTTCACGTTCAGTCAAAGCCACTGTGGTGTGGATGGCAGATCACCCATTGGTGGTTGGCAAGCTGTATAACTTGAAAATTGGTACGCAAACTGTTCCTGCTAAAGTGACAGCAATTAACTTCCGTACTAATGTCAATACGCTTGAGCATGTTCAGGTTGAAGCACTTGAGTTGAATGCAATTGCCAACGTGACCATCGAATTTGATGCGCCAGTGGTATTTGACCGTTACCAAGACAGCCGTTACACAGGTTCATTTATCTTCATCGACCGTTTAAACAACGTGACTGTTGGCGCGGGTATGGTTGAAGAGTCTGTGGAATGGACTGCGCATACAAGCCCAGTGACGGCTGAAGAACGTGCTGCACGTTTGGGTCAAAAATCTGCGGTATTGGCGGTGACTGCTGAAGTGTTTGCTCAAGCGCAACAGCTTGAACGCGCGTTACTTGAAACTGGTGTGGTTGCGATCGCGAAATCAGGTTTCACTGCTGAACAAATCAGCTTGCTTCGTGAAACAGGTGTTGTGGTGATTGTTGATGATGCTGAACAAGCAGATTCAAGCGTGACCCAAACTGATTTTGATGCTGCGGTTCAATTCATTCAAGAATTGGTACAGCTTTAAGTTTTAGTTGGCTTGGTTTGAGATGTTTCGGCGTCTCAACAGAGCAATAAAAAAGCCCAGTCTGTTGATTGGGCTTTTTGTTTCTGAGTGACATGAAATTTTTTAAAGTAGAGCGATAAAAATTCCTGCAAAAATAATCATACCCACCCAACGGTTATGCAAAAAAGTTTTAAAACAACGCTGTGGTTCACGCTGACGGGTTTGTGTCCATTGATAAATATAGTCTGCAATCACGATACACAAAGCAATTGTTCCATAAGGATGCAGGATGTCTTCACGATATAAAGCTGCACCAATCAGAATGACACTGGCTGCCTGTAACAGGTTAATAATTGGAATATCGTAACGACCAAATAAAATTGCGGTAGATTTCACACCAATTTTTAAATCATATTCACGGTCAGTAATCGCGTATTGAGTGTCATAAGCAACCGTCCAAGCCAAGTTGCCGAAGTAAAGCAACCAACAGGTTAAATCCAGTGGACGTCCCATTGCGGTAAATGCCATGGGAATTGCCCAAGAAAATGCAGCACCGAGAAACACTTGTGGCAAATGCGTATAGCGTTTCATGAACGGATAAATGAACGCTAGAATTAATGCTCCAAAAGAACAGTAAAATGTGGCAATTGGTAGAAAGAACAGCAGACAAGCACTGGCAGCAACCAGAGCCAAGAAAACCATCACAGCTTCAATTGGTTGAATTACACCTGTTGCCAACGGGCGCTGTTTGGTACGCGCCACATGACCATCGACCTTACGGTCAGCAAAGTCATTGATTGCGCAACCTGCTGCACGCATAAAGACCACGCCGAGAAACATCACAAACAGGGTTTTAAAGTCAGGAATCCCTTTTGCTGCAACCCAAAGCGCCCACATGGTTGGCCATAAAACCAGTTCAGTACCAATTGGTTTGTCAAAACGACACAGATAATAATAGGCTTGTAAGCGCTGTTGCCAGCTGGTGTGTTGTACCGTTGCCATAGCAGTCCTTATTACAATGTTTGTATAAAGCGTTCAAATGCAGGTAAAAAAGTTTCTTGGACAATGAATTTGCAGCCATGCCAAGTATAACAACTTTGCCGAGTCCAGCCTTCACTCAAATGCAGCACACGCCGTTCGCATTTGGGCGTGGTACGTTGAAATAAATAATGTCCAATTGGGCGTTGTCCCAAATGCCGAAAGCAGCGAGCTTTACCTTGCAAACTTAAAATCGGAAAAATGCTTTTAGCTCGTACCCAAGGTTCAGCTTCACAGCCATATAAATAGACGTCACGAACCCATGAAGTATGTTGCTGAGGCATGCCTAACCATAAACTGTCTTGGCGTTGCATACGTTGAAAAGATTCTTGTAAGGGTTCAACCCGAAATGAGCCACCTGCAAGCTGAGTCAATTGTTGAGTCAGTGAACCTGAGGCATATAGCCAAGATTTTAGATGGGAATCTAGCCCTTGTGGGTCATGCTGAGTCATATGCCGTATCTTATTGCTTTTTCAGTCGTGTTGTTTGCCCGAAAGCCTACACGTTGCTTCAGCATTGTAATGTAACGAAGTTGATTGATGAAGCCATAAATTCTAAGAGAATGGATTTTGTTCTGCTTTATAAGACTTTTCGGGTAATTTAGCAGCATTTTTTAACGATAAATCTCTTATTTTAAATTGTATTTTTAGTTGAAAATGATCATATTCGGTACATTAATGTTGAATAACAATGAGAGGGAATGGCATGAAACTTTATATTTACGAACACTGCCCATTTTGCTTGAGAACCCGCATGATTAGTGGCTTAAAACAGCTTGATATGCAGTATGAAGTGATTATGGAAGGCGATGCAGAAACGCCAACACGTTTGGTGGGTAAAAAAGTTGTTCCAATTTTGCAAAAGCAAGATGGTACCCATATGACTGAAAGTCTGGATATTGTTCAGCATTTAGATCAATTGGCTGAGCCATCTTATGTGCAGGAAGTAGATGCTCCTGAGCTTGAACAATGGTGTAAAGACAGTGCAGATGCAATTTACAAGTTGGTTGTGCCACGTTTTACCAAAGGGCAGTTTAAAGAAGTTGCAACCGATGAAGCACGTGCTGCATTTGTTGCACGCGAAACCCGAGTTTTTGGTGATTTGGATGATTTAATGGCGAATAGCGGTGAGCATCTCGCGAAAATTAATCAAAAACTTTTAGAGCTTGAAGACTTAGTCGATACACGTGAAGATGTCCATTTAATTGATTTTAAACTCTTCCCACTCTTGCGTTCTTTGTCGATTGTTAAAGGGCTGCAATTTGGCAATAAGGTCAATCGCTATATGCAAAACTTGGCAGACAAATCCAAAGTAGATTTGCTTTTTGATCAAGCAATTTAAAAAATGACGGTGCAAGTCTTTTTGCTTTGAAGGCTTGCACCATTGTTGTTTTTAAAAATGAGAGATGAATTAAAACGTATAAGACTTAAATTGTGGTTGCCCATTTTCAATAATCTCTAAGATCATCGCTTCACCCGTTTTTTCACGCCAGTCACCAAGCACAATACGTTGTTTATCATTGATTTCATGATGAATCATCGGGCGGTGGGTGTGTCCATGAATGAGAACATCAACATCTTTTAGCGCAGTATCAACGGCTTGTTGATTAACATCCATAATTTCATCATGTTTTTCTTGTTTGGATTCATGACTTTTTTGTCGAAAGCCCTCAGCCAGTTTTTTACGGAAACTCAGTGGTGTTCGTCGCAAAATAAACACAAGTACAGGATTGCGAATAATCTTTTTAAAGCGTTGATAGGCAACATCATCGGTACATAGTGCATCGCCATGTTCAAGGCGATAAGTACGACTATTAATGTTTAATGTTGTTATATCAGGCAAGAGTTGACCTGAAAATAGATTGAGAAACTTTTGGCTTAATGCGAAATCACGATTTCCAACTTGGAAGTAGACTTGATTTCCATGTGAAGTAAATTTCTGAAGCGCTGCTACGATTTCATCGAGCCATGCAGATCGGTTGTCATCTCCAATCCATGCATTAAACCAGTCACCCAAAATATAAAGTTGGGTCTGTTTTTGTTGATAGTCATCTAATAAAGCTAAAAACCCCCGAACAAGTCGAGGGTGATTAGGTGACAAATGTAAATCAGAGATAAACAGGTAGGTCACAAGGTATCCTTTTTTTTAATCTCCCTAAATCCCTCTTTAAAAAGAGGGACTTTCCTCCCTTTTGTAAAGGGAGGCTAGGAGGGATTACTCAGCGATAATTTTCGCAGTTTCGATCACAACATTTTCAAGAGGAACGTCAGCGTGGTAACCACGGTTGCCTGTACGAACACCTTTGATTTGTTCAACAACGTCCATACCTTCAACCACTTTACCAAACACGGCATAACCCCAACCTTGAGTTGTTTTGCCAGAGTGGTTCAAGAAAGAGTTGCTTTTTACGTTGATGAAGAACTGTGCAGAAGCAGAGTGAGGTGCTTGAGTACGCGCCATTGCGATAGTACCAGCATCGTTGCTTAAACCGTTGTCAGCTTCGTTTTCAATTGAATCACGAGTTGCTTTTTCTTTGAAGTTTTCGTCGAAACCGCCACCTTGGATCATGAAACCATCGATGACACGGTGGAAAATTACACCATCATAGAAACCATCACGTACATATTCTAAAAAGTTTGCGACTGTTTTAGGCGCTTTTTCGCTGTTAAGCTCAAGAACAATACGACCTTTATTGGTGTTTAATTCGACTTGAGGAAAACTCATTACATAATCTCCTGAGCATGGCACAAAAAGCCATGGGTTTTTTTGTTGAGAGAAGCATAAGCAAACTGTAAACTAGTTAGCAAGTATAAACGTTATTTTGTTTGAGAAAAGAGCCTGATAGCGTTTAAATTATCCTAATTTTTTAACCAAGAAGTGATTTACCCATTATGAAGCCGAATGATGCTGTTTCAAATCTGCCAAATATACCGACACCGAATACCCAAGCCACTGTCGATGCTGCGCAGCAAGAACAACAGCCCGGCTTAGACTTTATCCGTCAAGTCATTACAGAAGATGTTGCAGCAGGACGCACTCAAACCGTTGTTACTCGTTTCCCACCAGAACCCAATGGTTATTTGCATATTGGTCACGTGAAAGCCATTTGCTTAAACTTTGGTGTTGCTGAAGAATTTGGTGGTTACTGCAACCTGCGTTTCGATGATACGAATCCAGATGCAGAAGAACAAGAATATGTTGATGGTATTGCCAATGATGTGAAATGGCTTGGATTTAACTGGAAAGGCGAGCCATGCTATGCATCAAGCTATTTTGATCAGTTATATGCATGGGCTGTTCAACTGATTGAACAAGGCGATGCTTATGTTGATTTGCAAAGCCCTGAAGAAATTAAACTGAATCGCGGTAACTTTGTTGAGCCTGGTAAAAACTCACCTTACCGTGATGCAACTGTACAAGAAAATCTTGAACGTTTTGAAAAAATGAAAGATGGTACATTTGCCGAAGGTCAGGCCGTGTTACGTGCCAAAATTGATATGGCAAGCCCAAATGTTCACATGCGTGATCCGATTTTGTACCGCATTTTGCATTCTGAGCATCACCAAACGGGCGATACTTGGAAAATCTACCCAATGTATGACTATGCGCATCCATTGTCAGATGCCATTGAAGCCGTTACGCATTCACTGTGTACTTTAGAATTCCAAGACCACCGTGCGTTTTATGACTGGGTCATCGAGAAAGTTCATTCTGTTGCTGTACCACGTCAGTACGAATCTTCTCGTTTGAATATTGACTACACGATTACTTCTAAACGTAAACTACGCCGTTTAGTCGAAGGTAACTTTGTCAATGGTTGGGACGATCCACGTATGCCAACCGTTGTCGGTATGCGCCGCCGTGGTTTTACGGCTGAAGGTTTACGTGATTTCTGTAAACGCGTTGGTGTATCAAAAACTGATGGTATCGTTGATGTAGCGATGCTGGAATTCTGTATCCGTCAGTCGCTTGAAAATAGCGCAGCACGTGGTATGGCGGTATTGAATCCTCTTAAAGTGACTTTAACCAACTTGCCTGAAGATTTGGATTTAACGCATGCACGTCATCCAAACGTCGATATGGGTGAGCGTGTGATTCCACTGAGCAAAGAAATTTACATTGATCGTAAAGACTTTGAAGAAGTGCCACCAAAAGGCTTTAAACGTTTAGTGCCTGAAGGTGAAGTGCGTTTACGTCATGCTTACGTAATCAAGTGTGATGAAGTGATTAAAGATGAAAATGGTGAAGTGGTTGAGCTGAAGTGTTCGATTGACCCTGAAACTTTAGGTAAAAACCCAGAAGGTCGTAAAGTAAAAGGCGTGATTCACTGGGTATCTGCATCTAAAGGTATTCCTGCTGAAGTACGTATCTATGACCGTTTATTCAGTGTGGCTGATCCTGAACAAGGTGAAGACTTCTTGGATAACTTAAATCCAAATTCATTAACCGTTGTCCAAGCCGTGATTGAACCTGCTTTGGCACAAGCCAACCCAGAAGATCGTTTCCAGTTTGAACGTGAAGGTTATTTTGTGGCGGATCGTTATGATCATCATGCTGAAAAACCAGTGTTTAACCGCATTTTGGACTTAAAAGACAGCTTTAAGCCTGAAAAGAAATAAGATTTTGACTCGATGATGCTTTGAAAGCATAAGTTCGATATCAAAGGAAGACCTCAGCAATCGCTGGGGTTTTTTATTTCATCGGGTTTGAGTGACGTATTATGGCTATATATGAAAGATAAAGGATGAAGTTTAGTTATAAAAAATTCTCTAAAATTCGATAAATTAGACAATAAAAATGCTTTAAAAAACCTAAAAAAGAAAATAATAAGTTTGTATCGTATATATGTGAAAAAAAATCCCAAAAAGATGCTAAATTAACGTTATTCAGGAAAATAATTCGAAATGGCCGTTGCTATAGTATGAATCAGGGTGTGATGGGGATCGAGAAGATTGGTTAGTCAACATTGGGAGATAAGCGCTAACCTTGCTCAAAAAGTATCGACTCGGCTTTTAGACACAACAACCAAAAGTTGCTTGCAAGTGCTTAATGTTACCATCATTAAGTTGTCAAAAGTAAACAGCAGTTTTCCCTTGACCCTTAAAAATTCTATGTCACTATACTAAAAAAACCTTTCTTATTGTTTTTCCAATTTTTGAATATGGGAAAGACACCATGCAATTAGACCGTTACGACAAACAGATTTTAGAAATTTTGACGCATGAAGATTTAAACCTCAATGAATTATCTGAGCGTATTAACCTTTCTGTAAGTTCAGTACATCGCCGTATCAAGCACCTGATTGAATCCAATATCATGACCAGTTTGAGGCGTGAAATTAATTACGCCAAATTGGGTTTTACTTTGCATATTTTGCTGCAAGTGTCTTTAAACAAGCATGATCGTTCAACATTTGACAGCTTCCTTGAAAAAATTGAAGAAATTCCAGAAGTGATTAATGCTTATCTGGTGACAGGACAAAGTGCTGATTTTATTGTGGAATTAGTCGCTAAAAATATGGAAGACTACAGTGAAATTTTGCTGCGCCGTATTGCCAACATTGAAAATGTGGTCGCGCTGCATTCGAGCTTTGTGATTAAAAAATATGATGTTTTTAATTGCTATAATATGTTGAGCCGTATTTAAGGCTCAACATTCGCTTGATGAATCTCAATTAGAAACCTGCTTCAATCGCGTGAATCATATTGACTAAAACTTGATTCACAGGGGTTGCGACATGGTATTGCTTGCCAAGTTCAATCACGGTTTCCCCAAAAATTGCCACTTCGGTTTTACGCTGGGCTAAAATATCCTGACACATTGAGGTGTATGCTTGATCATTGAGTTGCAGCATGGGGGTCATAATGCCTTGTAGATCTTGTTCAGTTAGACCAATTTTTGCCGCTTCTGAAAGATTTAACACCTCACGCGCTGCTGAAAATAACAGGGCTTGAACATCAGGGTTGTGTTTCACTTCACCATACGGAATTTTTAAAATCGCGGTAACCTGATTAGCCGCGACATTCAACATAAATTTCTTCCAAAGCGCAAGGCGCATATCAACAGGGGTTTGATAGGGAATCTGTGCCTGCTCAAACAACTGCTGTACCTGTTTGACATCATCACTCAACGTTTCATTATTTGGTTCGCCAAAGACCAAAAAACCTGCTTTGCTATAGTTCACTTGAGTCCCTTGCCGCGTTGCATCCATCGCAACACCATAAGCGTAAAATGGGTGATGTTCGCCAAGACGTTCAGCAATTAAAGTTTCGCTACTAATACCATTGAGTAGTGAAATAATACGGGTTTGAGGCTGAAGAATAGCACGAGATAATTCAATCGCTTCATGGAGTTGAGTTGCTTTAACGCCAATAATAATCAAGTCTGCTTTAGGCACATCGCTGCATTGTTCAGGAGTTATGTAATTAAAGTCATACTTTTTATGATTCACCCAAAAACCATCATGTTCATAACGTTGTTTACGCTGTTCATCCAAAATGATATGAATGCGTGAAGGGTCAAAGTCATAGAGTTTAGATGCATAAAGTGCGCCCATAGCGCCTAAGCCAATCACATAAATATGTTGAAGTTGATTTGGCATGAGAATTCCATTTTTTAGTTTCGATGTTTTATGGAATAGTCTATAAAAAAAGCCAAACAAAAGCCTGTACTAAAATGTTTTTGCGAGAAATATAGTCATTAAAAATAAAAAAAGGTCAATCACACTAAGGTGATTGACCTGTAAAGCGCGGGAGAGTTACGCAGAAGCTTTAGGTTGAATCATGTTTTCAATCGCAAGGATTTCAGAAAGTTGCTCTTCAGATAACAAGTTTTCTGCACGAATCAAATCCAAGACATTGCGGTTTTCAACGTTTGCAGTTTTTGCAATACGTGTTGTATTTTCATAACCTAAGTACGGGTTCAATGCAGTTACGATACCGATTGAGTTTTCGACCAAGTTTTTGCAATGCTCAGGGTTTGCAGTCACGGTGTTGATACATTTATCAGTAAACATCAACATTGCTTTAGCAAGTAGATCAATTGATTCAAACAATTTGAATGCAATTAATGGTTCCATTGCGTTAAGTTGAAGTTGACCTGCATCTGCCGCCAAAGTCACTGCCAAATCGTTTGCCATAACTTGGAAAGAAGCCAAGTTAACAGCTTCAGGAATTACTGGGTTCACTTTACCTGGCATGATTGAGCTGCCTGGTTGGCGTGGTTCAAGGTTGATTTCACCTAAACCAGTACGTGGGCCACTTGAAAGTAAACGCAAGTCATTTGAAATTTTTGACAATTTAGTTGCAGTACGTTTAAGCAAACCAGAGAATAAAACGAAGTCACCCATATCTGACGTTGCTTCAACAAAGTCAGGCGCAGCTTGGATATTCTCTTTAGTAATTTCAGCCAATGCAGAAATTGCATAAGGTGCATAAGCCGCTTCAGTGTTAATACCTGTACCAATTGCTGTACCACCAAGGTTCACATAACCCAACATGTCAGGTGCAATCGCATTGATTTTGTCGAGGTCTTTTTGTAAAGTTGTTGCAAAAGCAGCAAATTCTTGACCCAAAGTCATTGGTACAGCATCTTGTAGTTGAGTACGACCCATTTTCAAGACATCTTTAAATTCAACCGCTTTGTTTGAGAATGCTTGAATCAAAGTTGCAAATGCAGTTTGTAAGCCTTTCAAACTTAACAATAAACCAACACGAATCGCAGTTGGGTAAACATCATTGGTTGATTGAGACATGTTGACATCGTTATTCGGGTGAAGATTTTTGTATTCACCTTTTGCAAAGCCCATGTGCTCTAAAGCAACGTTTGCAATGACTTCGTTCGCGTTCATGTTGGTTGATGTACCAGCGCCGCCTTGAAGCATATCAACTGGGAATTGGTCGTGGTAATGACCGTTAATTAACTGTTTGCATGCAAACTCAATCGCTTGATATTTTTCTTCGCTAAGTTGACCAAGTTTGTGGTTCGCTTGAGCACAAGCTTGTTTAACCATCGCAAGTGCGATGATGAAATTTGGATGATTACTAATTTTGCTATGTGTTAGGTTGAAGTTTTCAATAGCTCTAAGTGTTTGAACACCAAAATAAAATTGATTAGGAATATCACGATAACCTAAAAGATCTTTTTCTGAGCGAACTGAAACATTAGTATTCATATTGGGTAACAATCAAGAGGAGATAGCCAAATCATAAGAACAAAAAAGCCAAATTGATAATGCATAAAATTCTTGAGATATGCATTTTTTGCATATAAAAGATCAAAAAATCGATATGTATTTTCCGCATAAGGTGTGCGTATAATTCAGCGCTTTAGTCAAACCACCAATCAAAGTGATCTATGAATCTTGAAATTCGTTGGGCTCTTGATCTGATTACCCTCGATCAGGAACGTTCAATTTCAAAAGCTGCACAGAAAAGATATATTTCACAATCTGCGTTTAGTCGAAGGCTACAGCATCTCGAAGAAACAGTAGGTTTTTCGATTATTGATCGAAATAACAAGGAAGTGAATTTTACAGAATTAGGACAGGTTTTATTATCTACGGCAAATACGCTACAAGCGCAACTCAATGAAAGTATGCAGCTTATTTATGAGATAAAAAACACCAAAGATAATACCTTGAGATTTGCAGTTGTTCATTCTCTTGTGAACAGTTTTTTTGCAGATTATTTAGGTTCTATACCTGTCGATAATCAAGCCATTAAATTCGAAATTATGGCGATTAATACAGGCGAAGGATTAAAACTTTTAAAAGAAGGGAAAATCGATTTTTTAGTTTCTTATGCGTCTAAGCATGAAATGAATCAGGGAAAAGCGGATAGTTTATCTTCAGTACGAATTGGGGAAACAGAGATTATTCCTGTTTATGCAAAAAATGCGATTAAAAATAAGAGATATGATTTAAATCAACATTTTCCATTATTAACTTATAGCAAAAATGCTTATTTAAGAAACTTGGTTGATCAGGTGATTCAAGCCAATAATTTGGATTGTCATATTTTGTATGAGACTGATAATGCAGAGAATTTAAAACAGTTGGTGTTGCAAGGGGTTGGCGTGGCTTGGTTGCCACGTATTACCATTATGGATGAGTTGGCTCAAAATAAATTAATTGAATTGTCTGCTTCAAAATATGCAGTCAATCAAAGTATTTTTATTTATAAAAGTAAACTCAATAATAATCCACTTACCCAATTTGTTTTTGAACATTTTAAACGACTCAAAAAATAATAGAAATTGATGGAAAATTTCTAATAAAAAAAGGTGCTGATACATTCACGATCAGCACCTTTTTTTAATCGTTTAAAACCTAAAGAATTCGTTTTAAACGTTCAATCACTTGTTCGCATTGTGCAATATCTGCAACGAGTGCCATACGCACATGGTTTTCACCTGGATTACCTTGTTCTGTTTCACGAGATAAATAGCGACCTGGTAAAACTTTAATATGGGCTTTTTCCATGAGCATACGTGCAAATTGCTCGTCATTATCGACTTTTAACCAGTAATAAAAACCTGCATCAGGTTTTTGTAATGGGAGTAAATGTCCAAGTTCAAATTGGAATAATTCAAATTTGGCACGATAAAGTCGGCGGTTTTCTTCAACGTGTTGTTCATCATTCCAAGCTGAAATTGACGCGATTTGATGTTGTACAGGCATTGCCGCACCATGGTAAGTACGGTATTGCAAATACGGCTTGAGCAAGTTTGCATCGCCTGCGACAAAACCTGAGCGCATGCCTGGTAAGTTAGAGCGTTTAGATAATGAATGGAAAACGACACAGTTTTTATAGTCATGACGACCGATTTCAGCACAAACTTCGAGTAAACCCGTTGGCGCTTGATCAAACCATAACTCCGAATAGCATTCATCAGATGCGATTACGAAACCATATTGATCTGAAAGTGCAATCAGTTGCTTGAATTTCTCTTTAGAAAGTACCGCACCTGTTGGATTGCCTGGTGTACACACAAACAATAAAGCGGTTTTTTCCCAAACTTCAGCAGGAACAGCATCGAAATCGCCTAAATAATCGTTCTCTTCTGTACAGTTAATGAAGTATGGTTTTGCACCTGCAAGGATGGCTGCACCTTCATAAATCTGATAGAACGGGTTGGGCATTACCACATAAGGTGCATTTTCACGGCAAACCAAAGCTTGTACGAAACTGAACAGCGCTTCACGAGTGCCTGAAACAGGTAAAATCTCATGTTCAGCACTGATTTGCTGAAGATTAAAACGTTGAGTTAACCAATTTGCAATGCTATGACGTAATTCAGGAACACCTTTACTGTTTGGATAAGTCGACAAATGTGCAAAGTTGTCGATAATTGCTTGTTTAACAAACTCTGGAGCAGGGTGCTTTGGCTCACCAATTGAGAGCGGAATCAGGGGTAAATCAGCAGGCTGAATGTCCTGAAAAAGACGATTCAGCTTTTCAAAAGGGTAAGGCTTTAAAAGAGATAAACTCGAATTCATTGGGTTAACTACCAAAATTAATGTTGCACAATCACTTGGTTAGAGGCTTCATCTAAAGCCGCTTTGAGTTGTTGTGCTAAGGTTGAAGCTTCTGTATCTGACATTGGGATATTATTTTTCTTTGTAACAAAGAAAATATCTTCTGCACGTTCGCCCAAAGTGGCAATTTTCGCAGAGTGAATGTCCAAGCCCTGCATCATAAATAAGCCACCGACACGAGCGAGTAAACCGGGTTGGTCAAGCGTTGAGATTTCGACCATATTTTGATTGAGTGCTGGGTTTAAACTAATATCAACCGTATTTTCAATATCGAAGTGACGCAATTGACGTGGAATGCGTCGTTGCATGAGACCTGGATATTTGTCTGAATGGCTGAGTGCCTGAACCAACGCTTGTTTTACGGTTTCTTCACGTTCTGGGTCGGTGAGCAGAGTCCCAAAACGATCCAGTACAATATACGTGTCTAAGCTAAAGGCTTTGGTCGCTGTAATGATTCGTGCATCTTGAACATCAAGATTCATACGGTCAAGAATAGCGACCGTTGTTGCAAACAGGTTAGGCTTATCTTGCGTATAAATAAAAATTTGTACGGCATCTGGTGCAGACTTACGGTGTGCGCGCAGCTTGACCAATGGTGCAGGATTATCGCCATGTTCTAAAATGGCACGGGTATGCCATGCAATATCTTCGGCAAATTCTTTCAAAAAGTAATCATCGCCGAGTTCTTGCCAGACTTGTTCGACATCTGCCAAAGAAAATTCATTGACTAAAAGTTCACTTGCAGCAAATTTGGTGTCTTCGATCAGCATTTGATAGTCGACAGGACGATCTAGTCCAAGACGAATCACATCACGCGCTTGTGTATACAGTTGACGCATCAACGATGAGCGCCATGTATTCCATAAGTTTGGATTGGTTGCATTAATATCGGCAACCGTCAGTGTATAAAGATAATCTAAATGCTCCATGTCACCGAGTTTTTCAGCAAAGTCTTTAATGACTTTCGGATCTGAAATATCTTTTTTCTGCGCTGTAAGCGACATGAGTAGGTGATTTTGAATGAGCCATGCGATCAGCTTACCTTCACGTTCAGTAAATCCATGCATACGACAAAACTCAATCGCATCTTCAGCGCCTAGTTCACTATGATCGCCGCCACGACCTTTGGCAATATCATGAAATAAAGCAGCAATCATCACAATATCACGGCGTTGTAAGCGCTGATAGACTGAACTCACTACAGGAAATAGCTTGGCAAATTCAGGTTCTTTAAAACGGCTGAGATTGCGTAACAGCAATAAAGTATGTTGGTCGACTGTGTAAATATGGAACAAGTCATATTGCATCAGCCCCATGATTTGCCCAAATGCTGGAAGATAATTACCTAAAATACCGTAGCGTTTCATTGCCGAAAGCGTTTCATACAAACGCCCAGAAGTGCGGATAATATCCATAAATAGCGCTTGATGCTCAGGCGTTTCACGGAATTTCTGATCAATCCCTTTGGCTGCAAGATTTAATAAACGTAAGGTACGGGCACGGATGCCTTCAATCTCGGGACGAGTAGCCAATAAATAGAATATTTCCAAGATCGCACTTGGGTTTTCAGCGAAAACTTTATGGTGTTGAACCGCAATTTTATGATCGACCAGTTTAAAATGGGCATTAATCTGTACGATTTCACGCTCATATTCAGGTAATCTTGGCGTAATCACCGATTCATTAAAGTAAGCCAATAAAATTTCATTGAGCGTTGAAACTTGCTGTGCAGCCCGATAATAACGCTTCATGAATTGTTCTATTGGATAATTCGGCGATTTTCCTTCTTCTCGCTCATAGCCAAATTTAGCAGCAATCTCACGTTGATAGTCAAATAACAAACGGTTTTCATCGCGTTTGGTTAAACGGTGCAGATGATGGCGAATTTCCCAGTAAAAACTTTCCGCTTCTTCTAAAACTTTCAGTTCAAACTCTGAAATAAAGCCCAAATGTACCAAGTCATAAACACGATTGACCCGAAAGTGGCGTTTTGCAATCCAGCCAATTTGGTTCATATCACGGATGCCACCGGGCGCATTTTTAATATCGGGTTCTAAATTGCTTTCAGTATTGTTGTGC
Source organism: Acinetobacter sp. ME22 (assembly GCF_022012315.1). Lineage (NCBI taxonomy): Bacteria > Pseudomonadati > Pseudomonadota > Gammaproteobacteria > Moraxellales > Moraxellaceae > Acinetobacter > Acinetobacter sp. ME22. The sequence goes on along the minus strand of NZ_JAKLTL010000001.1, from coordinate 219,386 downwards.
TGAGCATAGCGTTTGGCTTGCTCCTGCATTTTGGCATCAAAAAAAGTTTGATCTGTCCACGTTTCTGCCACAATTCGGCGAGGCCATTTGTTGAGTTGTACATTACCGATCAACATCCGCGCTTCGATGAGTGTTGTGGCAATGGTTAAATCTTGACGCGCTTGGTCAATACAGCTTGCAATGGTACGAACACTTACCCCTGGTTTAAAATTACCGACATCCCATAGAGATGCAATAAAACTAGATACTTGTTTTTCAAGATTTTCGGTGAGGTCATGTTCTGACAAAATCATGATGTCAACATCAGAATAAGGCAGCATTTCACGGCGACCATAACCACCAACAGCAAAAAGACTCAGTTCACTTTGCTCTAAGCCTGCATATTTCCATAAAAAGGTCAGCGCTTCATCAATTGTGTTTGACCGTGCAAGCACAATTTGGCGAATGCTATAGCCTTCCTCAAAATACTGTTCAAGTTGCTGTTCAACATCATTGCGCCATTGATTAATAGCGCGAATGTCTTGATCATCTTTCACATAATCCAACAGGGGCAAGGTTTCAATCATGGTTTTTTGGCCTATGTGTCAAGTTTGTTTTAGTGGTTTTGCTGCACAGTCACGCTTTGAGCTGCATGCTGAGCAATATCACGAGCTTGATCTGTGGTTTCTGCGCGTGCAGTCACAACCCCCATACGACGGAGTTTAAAGCCCTCAGGTTTACCAAACAGACGCAAATCTGTATTTGGTTGCGTTAGGGCTTGTTCTAAGTGGGTAAATGATAAGTTTGTATCATCAACTCCTGCGTAAATGACAGCGCTTGCTGCGACGCTATGGCGCGCTGTATTGACAGGCAAGCCTAAAATTGCACGGGCATGTAGCTCAAATTCACTTTGGAATTGAGAAGCTAAAGTGACTAAACCTGTATCATGTGGACGAGGTGAAACTTCACTGAACCAAACCTGATCGCCTTTAACAAATAGCTCAACTCCAAAAATACCACAGCCACCTAAAGCAGTTGTGACTTTATCCGCAATATGTTGAGAGCTTTCGAGTGCAGCAGCAGACATTGGTTGTGGCTGCCAGCTTTCAACATAGTCACCCGCATCTTGACGATGTCCAATTGGATCACAGAAATGTGTTTCGATTGCACCTGTTGCTGGATTTTTAGCACGAACCGTCAAAAGGGTAATCTCGAAGTCAAAATCAATTTGTGATTCAACAATCACTTTACCTTGATTGACTCGACCTGCCTGCATGGCGTATTCCCAAGCAGCATCAACCTCAGCAAAGCTTTTTACGCGAGACTGACCTTTACCTGAAGATGACATGACAGGTTTTACAAAATTTGGATAGCCAATATCATCACAAGCGGCGCGGAAACTCTCTAAAGAATCGGCAAAACGGTACGTTGATGTCGCTAGACCAAGTTCTTCCGCAGCTAAACGGCGAATACCTTCACGGTTCATGGTCAAATTAACGGCTTTTGCTGAAGGAATAATCGTAGTTTGTTGTTTTTGTTCAATCGCGACTAAAACCTCAGTGGCAATTGCTTCAATTTCAGGAACGATTAAATGCGGTTGCACTTGATCAATTAAAGCATTTAATTCGTTGGCATCTGCCATATTGAGTGTGTAAGAAAAGTGTGAAACTTGCATTGCTGGTGCGTGGTCATATCGGTCAGCGGCATGAACTTCGACACCAAGGCGTTGCAAAGAAATGACGACTTCTTTACCCAGTTCACCAGAGCCTAAAAGTAAGACCTTAAATGCTGAAGATTGAAGAGGAGTACCGATAGAAACGTGCATGCAAATTCATCCTTGTTCAGGTGGACTTTTAGCATAACAGAACTGGGATAACTGTCATGCCTGTATTAAAGTAAAAATCAAATTTTATTAAAAAATAAGTAAATGGAAACTATTTATTTACAGTATAACAGGGAAATATGTGTAACTTACGCCATAAATCAGTGCAGCGAGTAAAGTTGCCAAAACCATACGTCGAGTTTTTAAATATAAAACGGTAAGTGTGATAAAGCCTAAACTCATTGCAAGGATTTTATTGGGTGTTGCCATCAGTGGCGGTAATGTGGCAACCATTAACATTGCACTAATCGCAGAAATTCCAATACAGCTCAGCGCAATTCGTAGCCAGATTGCTCCACGTTTCTGCTGATTTTGATGGCGTTTTTGAATAAACCATAACGGCATAAAGCGCGAACTAAAGTTGGCAATGCCAACAATAATTCCAATTAAAATAATGGATAAATTCATAAATGATGTTCATCCTGTTGTTTTAAGATGTAGTGTTTAAATAGCCCAGCGCCAATGCCTGCTAAAATACCTAAGAAAATCGCTGCGGAGAGATTAATGAAATAGCAGGATAAGCCTGCAACCACTAAAGTGACACCAACTACTAAGCCGTGACGTTTTTCAAAGGCAGCCAGTAAAAAACTTAAAAATAGGGCAGGAAGCAAGAAATCGAGAGAGGCTTGAATGAACTTGGGAAGAAGATGCATTTGATTGGCAAACAAGCCACCTAAAAAACTTCCGAGCGCCCAAGAAAACCAGCTTGATAGGCTTAGACCCAACATCCATGACTCACTCCAATCTTGACGGCGTTGGGAAAGTTGAATCATGCCACGAGCGAAGACTTCATCGGTCAGTCCCCAACCCCAAATCGCTGTTTTTTTCAGATTGAGCTTTTGTTGAATGAGGTGATAGAGCGCAGGGCCATACAAGACATGCCGAATATCGAGTGCAATGACGGTAATCGCTGCAAGCCAAATCGAAGATCCACTTGCCAATAATGCAACCACCAAAAACTGACTTGCACCTGCATACATGGTACAAGACAGAAATAAAGCCTCAAAAGCAGAGAAGCCAAATTTAGAAGCTGAAACTCCAAAAGCAAAAGAAACAGGTAAATAAGTCAACATAATGGCTTGGCTATCTTTGACGCCGTGCCAGAAATTAGCATGAGATTGGGACATATTTTTTAGTTTGGGTGCATTGCACCAAAATATCGACTAAAATTCACGAAATGCTATTGTAAATGAAATCACGCAGATCAGCGCTGAAATATTTGAATGAGGCAACCTTATGTTGTTGAAAAAACATCAAGTCGTTTATATCTTAACGGCGTGTTTATGTTTGGGTTTGCAAGGTTGTGATCGATCTTCTTCTGAAAAGAAAGTGGAAATTAAGCCCGCACCAAAATTGACCAATGATGCAACACTTTATGCACAAAAGGCATGGGTATTAATTAATCAGGTTGAACCAATTGTTGCAGAAAAGCAACTTACGAAAATTGAACCAGAGGTTCGTAAACCATTGCGTGAATTAGGCATTCAGTGGCGGGTCAATGTGAAAATGACAGATTCGGTGACAGAAGGTCAGTATGCATTGTGCCGAAAAGCGTTAACCAGTTTAGACTCTTGGGCAACAGCGACACTGAATCAGGATTCTGCTATTCAAGATGCTTATGCAGAATACAGTCGTGATAAAGCATTATGTAAAAATGCGATTGATCATCCTAGTTTAGGCAATACGCCTGCAAGTTAAACATTAAACATAAAAAAAGCGGCATAACCGCTTTTTTTATAACATAAATTAGGCTTTATGCTTATTTTGAGCAGGAGCTGCTTTTTTCTCTTGAGCTTTAGTTGGAGTCGCTTTTTTTACGACTACACATTTGCCACCTTTATGTTTAGGGCCAGTACCACCTTGTAGTGTTGTACCTTTAGGGCAAGCCATCGCATTCGCACTTAAAACAGCAAAAGTTAAAGCAACTGCAGAAGTTAGAATTTTTTTCATCATCAAGCCTTTTTTATCAGCAATCTAGGCAAAATTACCTAGTCGTGATGATACTGAACTTTATAGATTGAATAATGTATTGAATGTGGATTTTTAATTAAATTATTTTAATTTGAGACTTTATGCTTAAATTTTAAGTTTATTTTAAGTTAAATTTGATTCAGACATAAAAAAACTGGATCAAGTCCAGTTTTTATCAAAGCTTATTCTTTACGAAATTTATGATCGATGACCGCCCACACTGCAAATGCCAGTGATACGACTAATGCATAAAAAAAGTATGCAGGTTTCAAGTTTCCTGTAATTGCTCCCTGAAAAGTAAGCGTTAACATCAGTGCGAGTGTTGTAAAACAATACGTCAGAAATTGTGGGTTATGTTTTACTGCGTTGTTAATGATTAGCTTGTTCATTGAAATCATTTCACACCTCCTGTCGGTCACGACAAACACATTTGTTTTCATCAATTCATACTGTTTTACTTTGATTTTCATCTCAGTTCAATAGCTGCTAGCAGTTTTTTGTTAAACTAATATGACAAAAACACCTGTAAGTTATAGCTGAGTCACATTATGTGAGTTCACAGCGATCTTCTGTAAACTACAGTAAATAAATAAGCAAAAAAAATGCCTGAATTGATCAGACATTTTCAAAAAAATCTTAAGTTTTTGAAATTTAAATTTCTTTAGTTTTGACGCTGAGCCAATCCAAGAAATTTATCAATCACAAAAAACAGCACAAAAATAGCAACCGAAGGAATTAACCATGCCAAATTTTGTGCATCTAATGGTAATTGTGACAAAAAGCTTGGCACTAAATGACTTAAACTTGATGCTTTTAAACCTTCAAAAATCCCAAAGATTAATGCGATGATGGTCACAGGCATGACAATTAACGATGGACGATTAAAGAATTTCCAGAAGAAACTCAAAATAATCACCACAATTGCAGGGGGATAAATTGCGGTTAATACAGGCACAGAGAACGCGATCAGCTTAGTTAAACCAAGATTTGAAATGATCAATGCAAAAATAACCAAAATAAACACTAAAAGTTTGTAAGAAACTTTGGTTAATTCATGAAAATATTCAGCACATGAACATGTTAAGCCAATTGCGGTAACTGTACATGCAAGGAAAATTAAGATCGTCAAGAAGAGCGAACCTAAATCACCAAAAGTATGTTGTACATAGGCATGTAAAATTTCTGCACCATTGGTGGCAGTCGTCATAAAGGCATAACTTTGCAATCCAAGACGGAATAAGCAGAGATATAAGATGGTTAAACCAACACCTGCCATTAAGCTTGCAATGATTGCATAACGCATAATGAGTTTCTTGTCAGAAACACCACGTGAATGAATGGCTTGCACGATCACAATACCGAACACCAATGCGCCTAAAGTATCCATGGTCAAATAACCATTGACCAAACCCTCAGAAACAGGCTGCTGAATATAATTATGGACTGCTGGTGGTGTCACCAAAATAGGGAATACCAGTGTTGCAATACATAAGATTGCTAGAGCTACAATTTTAAGCGGCGCAAGAACATGTCCAATCGTATCAAGCAACTTGTTTGGATACAGTGAAATAATTCCCACAATGGTGAAATAAATACAGCTATAAATAAATAGATGCGAAGATGAATCACCAAAATAAGGAGAAAAACCAATTTCATAAGAAACGGTTGCTGTACGAGGCGTTGCAAAAAGAGGGCCAACCGCTAAATAACAAACGATAGTGAGCAGTAAACTTGAAAAACGACCTAAAGGTGCGCTAAGCGTTTCAATAGATCCTTCGACACGAGAAAGTGCCATGATTGTTAAAACGGGCAACCCCACAGCAGTAATCAAGAAACCAATGGCTGCGAGCCAAACATGTTCACCAGCTTGTTGTGCGACAATGGGAGGGAAAATAATATTTCCTGCACCAATAAAGAGCGCAAAGGTCATAAAACCTAAAGCAATAATATCTCGTATATTGAGCTTATTCATAAAAAACGGGAGGATGTTGAAACAAAGCGGTAGATTCTAGTGCAAAAATATTTTTTTTAAAATCCTCATGCTTCCAAATAAAGCATGATTATTTTTAATTAATTTAGTTTTTAAAGTATCACTTCTCAGCTTAATGGTTTGAAAATAAAATTATTAAAATAATTTTTTTGCATTATTTAAAAATAAAATTGTTATTTATTATTATCTTAAAAATAACAAAAAGTATAATTTTCATTTAAAAGCTTGCAGTTTTATACAATGAGGATTATTTTTCTAATATTATTTCTATCGAAATAGCCTAAGTAAATCTACGTTTTATTTTCATCGTTGCAATGAAATAAGGACAAATAGCCATGCGTGCCAACAAAGTCGTAATTAAAACTGAACAAGAAATTGAAAAATTAAGAATTTCAGGACGGCTTGCCGCAGAAGTGTTAGCCATGATTGGTGAACATGTACGTCCTGGGGTGAGTACAGAATATTTAGACAATTTATGTAATGACTACATTGTCAATACTTTAAAAGTGATTCCTGCCAATGTTGGATATTATGGTTATACCAAAACGACTTGTATTTCTCCAAACGAGGTTGTTTGTCATGGCATTCCTTCTGCAAAAGTCATTTTAAAAGAAGGCGATATCATCAATATTGATGTTGCTATTATTAAAGATGGATTTTATGGTGATACCAGCCGCATGTATTATGTCGGTCAAGCTACACCTCAAGCTAAAAAATTGGTTGAAACTACTTATGCAGCAATGGTTGCGGGAATTCATGCTGTTCATCCAGATGCAACATTAGGTGATATTGGGCATGCAATTCAAACAGTTGCTGAAAAACAAGGCTATAGTATCGTTCGTGAATACTGTGGACATGGAATTGGTCGTGTTTATCATGAACAGCCCAATGTGCTGCACTATGGACAAAAAGGGCAGGGCATAAAATTAAAAAAAGGGATGGTGTTTACAATTGAGCCAATGGTCAACATGGGTAAACCTCAAGTCCAAGAACTCTCTGATGGCTGGACGGTAATCACAAAAGATCATTCACTGTCTGCACAATGGGAACATATGATTGCTGTCACAGATCATGGTTTTGAATTATTGACACCGTGGCCTGAAGGGACTGGAACTTACCCTAAAATTTAATTTTGAGTCAGAAGACCATGCAATATCAAATTGAATCTGCTCACTTTTCAAGTTGTGGTGAACAACTTGCTGCCGATATTTATATGCCAAAGCAAGTCGATCTTCCACCTGTGATTATTATGGCAAATGGTTTTGCTTGTGAGCGAAAATTTAGTTTACCCGATGTAGCAAGCCGTTTTGCTGAGCAAGGTTATGCAGTGGTCTTATTCGATTATCGTGGTTTTGCAGATAGTACAGGCGAGCCACGACAATGGGTTTCTCCAAAAAGACATTTGCAAGACTGGGAAAATGTGATTCAGCAAGTCAATACTTGGTCGCATGTCAATCAGCAACAGCTTTTTTTATGGGGTATTTCTTTTAGTGGTGGGCATGTCATGACACTTGCCGCAAAAATACCAAAGATTAGAGCCATTATTGCATGTGTTCCACATATTGATGGCTTGGCGAGTGCATTGGATTATCCTAAAAAATTCTTTCCTCAAGCGCTAAAATTAGCACTAAAAGACCTTTGGGCATCTCGTTCAGGTCAAACAGTTTATATTCCTGTGATTTCAAAACAGCATGTTTGCTGCCTAGCAGGAGAGGGTTGTTATGATGCTTTTATGCAAAGTGTGCCGACAGATTCAACTTGGGAAAATAAAGTTCCAGCAAGAATATTATTGGAAATAAATACCTATCGACCTACGCATATTGCTCAAAAAATCAAGTGTCCAACATTGATGATTGCGGCTCAACATGATCAATTAATTCCGATTCGTGCGACACGAAAAGCAGCAAATAAAATTTCTGATCTTGAATTTGTTGAGTATCCAATGGATCATTTTGCAGTGGTCAATCGAGAAAGTCATTTCTTTGAGCAAGCGATCAAAGTCCAGCTTCAATTTTTAAAGCAGCAGCAAATTTAACTTTCTAAACATAAGCCGATAATGTAATTTTATTCCTATTATAAATAGCCTAAGTAAATATAAAATAATTAACCCACAAGCAGAAACAGCATGCATAAAAAAACACAGAAAAAATCTGTGCTTTTTTATCGGTCTATAAAATTATAAACCTTCTTCATACTCTTCGGCAGAAAGCAATTTTTCTACATCTGCGATATTATCAGGTTTAATTTTATACATCCAACCTGCACCATATGGATCATTATTGACCAATTCTGGTTCATCTTCTAAAGCAGGGTTAACTTCAACTACAACACCTGCAATTGGCGCATAAATATCAGAAGCTGTTTTTACAGATTCAACAACACCAGCTTGTTCACCAGCATCTAGTTGACGATCAAGCTCAGGAACTTCGATATAGACCAAATCACCTAAAGCATCTTGTGCATGATCTGTAATACCAGTAACGACAAGATCACCTTCAATACGTGCCCATTCATGAGATGCTGCATATTTCAAATCATTTGGATGATTCATAACAACTCCATAATTAAAATCAATGATTGCAGTGAGTTATACCTGTTTTTTTTCAAAAACAAAAGTTAAAAATACTTAATCTACCAAGAAACCGCCAGTTTGGCGTTGCCAGAGTTGAGCATAAATGCCATGTTTTTCTAGAAGTTCTGTGTGTGAACCTTGTTCAACAATTTGCCCTTGATCAAGAACAACAATTCGATCCATTTTAGCAATTGTAGATAGGCGATGGGCAATTGCAATAACCGTTTTACCTGCCATAAGATCGTTTAGACTCGATTGAATTGCTGCTTCAACTTCTGAATCTAGCGCACTGGTTGCTTCATCTAAAATCAGAATCGGAGCATCTTTTAGAAAAACACGTGCAATCGCAATACGTTGACGTTGTCCACCTGAGAGCTTAACACCGCGCTCACCGACATAAGCCTCTAAGCCTTTACGACCTCGGGCGTCAGACAAAGCCTCAATAAATTCTTTAACCTTAGCTTTTTCAATAGCATAATCAAATTGCTCGTCACTGGCATCATTGCGTCCATAACGGATATTGTCGGCAACAGTGCGATGAAGTAGCGATGTATCTTGTGTCACTAATGCGATATGTTGTCTTAGACTATCTTGTGTGACTTCAGCGATATTTTGCCCGTCAATTTCGATAGCACCTTTTTGAATATCATAAAAATGTAGCAATAATTGAATAAGTGTAGATTTACCCGCACCTGATCGACCAACGATTCCGATTTTTTCACCTGGTTGAATCGTTAAATTGAAATGATCAATGACATGACGATATTGATTATATGAAAAACAAATGTCTTTAAACTCGATTTTTCCGCCTTGTGTGAGTTGTAACGGTTGAGCATGCGGTGGATCAACAATTGAAACTGTTTGGGCAAGGGTATTTTTTCCGTCTTGAATTGTACCAATATTTTCAAAAAGCATGGAAATCTGCCACATGACAAATTCACTTAAACTGTTGAGTTTTAAAATCATGGCAGTTGTTGCTGCAATAATACCTAGCTCGACTTGTCCAAGTGTCCATAAGTAAACTGCTGTACCCAACACACCAATAAACAGAACGGCGCTCAGCAGTTTTAAACTCAGTTCAAACAATGTTGCAAGCCGCATTTGTTTATAGACAGTGACCATAAATTCTTGCATAGATGCTTTGGCATACTGACTTTCACGTTGAGTATGTGCAAATAATTTAACCGTTTGAATATTGGTATAGGCATCGGTAATACGACCCGTCATTACAGCACGCGCATCGGCTTGTTTTTTTGAAATTTGGATCATACGCGGTACAAAGAAAGTTGCAGCGAGTACAAATAGTCCTAGCCATACAAACAGCGGAATTAATAAACTAGGCGCAACATTTCCAAGCATCAAACTGACAGAAATAAAATAGATGATCACATAAGCTAAAATATCACCCAAAATGACCCAAAATTCGCGTACAGCAAGTGCTGTTTGCATAATTTTGGCAGCCAAACGCCCTGAGAACTCATTTGAGAAAAAATCCAGACTTTGCTGCATCATTAAATTATGAAAACGCCATCTGAGGCGCATTGGAAATGAGCTAAACAAAATCTGATGGCGGATAATAGATTGCATTGTTGCAAACATAATATTGGTCACTAAAACCCCGACCAGCATCAACAGTTGTTTTGCATGCTGCTGAAAAAACTGATTGGGATGGCTTTGGCTGAGCCAATCGACCAAGTGTCCAATTTGTGAGAAAAATAACGCTTCAAAACTGGCAGTTGCTGCGGTCAACATCACCAAAATAATCAGATAATGTTTTAAGCCTTCAGCACATTGCCAAACAAACGGGAAGAAATCTTTCGGTAATGGTTGATCTAGATTTTTAGAAGGATAGGGATCTACACGCTGTTCAAACCATTTCAATAACATACATTTTCTCCAAAGCTATGACTATATTAAAACCGAAAAAGTGCTTTGAAGAAAATGTAATATGCTTATTTAAAAAATAGATCCTTATTTGGTTGCGAGAATTTGCATATCAATTTGGGAAGCAGATTGATAAATTCTTAAACCAAATTCAGGTAAAATAGAAATTAAATGATCAAAAATATCTGCTTGAATATTCTCATATTCTAACCAAACTGTGGTGTCTGTAAATGCATAGATCTCCATTGGAATTCCCAAGTTGGTTGGCTGTAACTGACGTACAATTAAAGTTTGATTTTGTGCAATACCTTCATGCTGGCGCAAATAAAAATTAATGTACGCTCGAAATGTTCCCAAATTGGTTAGACGGCGTTGGTTATATTCAGACTGGTTGGACAGTTGATGATTAAATTGTTCCAGTTCATTTTCTTTTGCATTGAGATAATGGTTGAGCAATAGAAAGCTTTTTAATTTTTCATGTTCTTCAAAATTCATAAAATGCACACTACTTTGATCAATATATAGTGCGCGTTTCATACGTCGTACACCAGACTGCGTCATGCCACGCCAGTTACGAAATGTATCAGTGACTAATTTGTTGGTTGGAATGGTCGTAATGGTTTTATCAAAATTTTGTACGGTAATGGTATGTAGTGACATATCAATGACATCACCATCGGCATTTAATGAAGGCATTTCAATCCAATCACCAATCCGAATCATGTCATATGAAGAAATTTGTACACTGGCAACCAAAGACAAAATAGTATTTTGGAATACTAGCATGAGTACCGTTGCCATAGCACCAAAGCCAGCCAGTAGGGTAAACACATCTTTTTTAAGGAAAGTACCTAAAATCATCAAGCCACAGACCAAAAACAGCATGAGCTTAACCAGTTGTAAATAACCTTTAATGGGTTTGTTTCTGGCATTTGGATTGCGTTGATAAAGCGCATTTAATACATTGAGAATTTCACTAATGGTCAATGCAATACTGAGGAAAATAAATGCTTGTGACAGCATTTGTACCAAATAAATCAATTTGGTTGAAAGATGCGGAACCGTATCAATCCCGTTCATAATAATGACCGCAGGGACAATATTTGAAAAACGCTGAATGACACTATGTTCAGCAAGTATAGAATTATTGGCAAATGGCATTTTTAATAACAGCTTGCGTATACCACGAACCACAACTTGCTTGGCAATAAAATTTGCCACAAATGCAGATAGAATCAAGAGGCTTAAACCACTCAGCATCTCAATCCAAGGGAACTGGTTCGCCCAGTCTTGTAAATCTTGAATAAACTTAGAAAAATTAAACAAAATACCTAAGCCTTCTACTGAAAATGATTCCCATTGTAATGCGATTTGTAGGAAGGCCTAGTGCTACTTAAAATAAAAAAACGTTTTATAATGATTATGTTACAGACTTACCACATCAGATCATCAGGAATAACATATGCAGCATATGGATCTTCTTCATCTGTGGTTTGCTGATTGTTGTCTTCAGATTTCTTCCATAAAATAAAACCTGACATTTTTTGTTCAATACGTTCCGCCAAAGCCTTTGGCAGATAAGCATAATGTTCTTGTTCTTTGGCAACCACCAAACTGCCAGCAACCAATGCATTATAAATCTGCTGATTGATATAAACTCTCTTAATCTTATTTTCATCAATAAATTGATAAGCAATGTCACCTTCAGTATCTTTCACTTGATGCTGACTAATCATTTGTATGATATTGCCTTTTAAGGTTTTTTCCTCAAGCTGACGCTGCTTCTCAGAGTTCAAAGCATGGTCTTTCTCTTGTTTATGCTGCTGATCTTGTGCGATTTTAGCTTTTAATTCAGCTTCATGACTTTGTCCAGTACGTTGTTCGTGCTGCGCTTGCTTACTTAATTTCTTTGCCTTTTTATTATCGACTAAACCCGCTTTGAGTAGCTGTGCTTGTAAAGCATTTTTAACCATGAGATAAATCCAACAAAATTAGTGATGTAACTGATTACGAATGTACAGTGTCCAGTAAGTTAGGCTCATCGCCAAACTTAAACACACAGGTATCAGGAAAGTATGTAAGTTTAAATAAGGATAGAGCCATGTCACAAGAATCCCTCCAAATAAAAACCCCATTAAAATAACAATTAATAATACAACACGGCGTCTTTCAACAGGTAGACCACGTAACAGATAGCCCAGATTTAAACCCAAATCAGTTAATAAACCTGTTAAATGCGTGGTTCGAATAATGGCACCTTTATAATGGCTGACCATCGCATTTTGCATTCCCATCGCAACACATGCCCAAAGAAGTGCATAACGTGGATAATATGGAATAAGTAACCAACACAAAAAAATACACAGCGCTGATAAACTAAGGGGAATGCCATAACGTCGACCCAACTGAAAGTGGCTACTTCCCAAGATGTAACCACTATAGAGTGACCCAAGCACAAAGCTAGTGATGACACAAATCCCATAAATAGCTTGCATAGATTGCCCATGCAAAATGGCGATTGCCAACATACTGACATTGCCAGTCATGTGAGAAACAGTCTGATGCCAAATACTCAGTAGCCCAAGTGCATTCATCATACCTGCATTAAAGGCAAGAAAAAATGCACCGAGCTGAACCCAAACAGGTAATGTTTGAAATGGCATAGACACTCATAGGAACAGAGAATTTATTTCTCTTTATACCCTTGATCTACTGCAATTACAAATAACACATCGGTTGAAGAGTTGAGTGCTGTTTCAGTTGAATCTTGCAGTACACTAATCACCATACCAATCGCAACAACTTGCATGGCAACTTCAGAGGAAATACCAAATAAACCACATGCAACAGGGACAAGCAATAAAGAACCACCAGCAACACCCGAAGCACCACATGCAGAAACCGTTGCAACTACACATAAAATCAGCATTGTCGTAAGATCTGTTTGAATACCTAAAGTATTGACCGTCGCCAATGCCAAAGTCGTAATTGTGACTGCTGCACCAGACATATTGATCGTTGAACCTAAAGGAATAACCACATTCGCAGTAGATTCATCAACACCACAACGACGAGCCAAGTCTAAATTGACAGGAATATTGGCCGCAGAACTTCGTGTAAAAAATGCAGTAATGCCACTTTCGCGCAAGCATTTAAATACCAACGGATATGGATTACCTTTAATCACGATTGCCACCATAATTGGGTTAATGACAAAAGCCACAAAGAACATCGTACCCAAGAGAACAGCCAATAAATGGGTGTAACTCACTAAAGTATCTAATCCCGAATTAGCGAATGTGACCGCAACTAAACCAAAAATACCAATCGGTGCAAAACTGATCACCAACTTAATCACTCGACCAATCGCTTCAGCACTATCGTGTAAAAAAGTTTTGGTTGAATGGCTACTATGACGAAAAGCAACCCCTAAAATCAAAGCCCAAGCCAAGATTCCAATAAAATTCGCTTCACTTAAAGCCACAACAGGATTGGAAACAAAGCTGAGTACTAAATTTTTCAGTACAACACTTAGACTACTTGGTGGTTGTAAAGATTGATCACTTGCAAGATGCAAAATTAATGTAGTTGGAAATAAACGGTCAGCAATCACAGCACTCAATGCAGCTAAAAGCATACCTGTGGTGTACATGATTAAAACAGGTTTAAAATTTTTAGCACTTTGAGCTGCTTGGAAGTTAGCAATCGAAGAGATAACCAAGACAAACACTAAAATAGGTGCAACAGATTTTAATGCCTTAATAAAAATATCGCCAAGCAAGCTAAGGTATGGCGCAGCATGAGGGAAAAATAGGGCAACAGCGACCCCTAAAATAATCGCAATGACAATCCGAGTCACAAGACTTGACTGTTTAAGAGCTGAAAGCATAAGAGAGCCTTAAAAGACCAATTGAGGTTCTAAATAACAGGTGCGCTATTCTATAGAAAAAATACAAGATATTACATTTTTACTGCTATAAAAGATGATTTTTTATGAGTTTAATTGATATTTGTTTTTATGTAAGATTTTATTTTTTAAATATTTTTTTAGCTAAACAGTAAAATCTGTAAAAAATCGTTTTGCTTGGAAAGTAAACAAAAAATTACTGTTTAGCTAATCAACGGTTAGCTTGCTAACACGGCGACAGGATGGCTAGAATGGAATTGGTAAATATCATTTAAGATTTTAACAAAGCGTTGGTCTTTGATTGAGTAAAAAATCTGTTTACCTGCACGACGTGTAGTGACCACATTATTTTTGCGTAAAATCATCAATTGTTGAGATAAAGTCGGCTGTAAAATCTCACTTTTTGCTTCAATTTCAGAGACATTTAGCTCTTCATTCAGCAATAAACTCAGAATTAGCAAGCGATCTTTATTTCCAAGTGATTTGAGTACACTTACGATGTCATCGGATAACTCACGAATCACATTAATATCGAGTGGTTCGTTCATTTTTCCCCCTTATATAAGATTGCTATAATTTATTAATAAATATACAGAAAAGATGTGGACAAAAAATGGATTTTGTTATTCTTTGCGTATTATTGTAAATAAGGTAACGACTGAATATGAGGAAAATCATCATTATTTATCTATATTTGCTCTTTTTGGCAAAAAACACAAATAACGTGATTTATGTTGCATTATAAAAAATAATGATAATGCTTGAAGGAAATTTAAAATAATATCTAATATTATCAGTATTTTGAATAATATTTCATTTTTACCAATAGGAAAAAACTATCACTCTAGGGTTTTTATGATTTTTATAGGAGATGATTCTTTTTGTAGTCACTTGGTATAATATGCGTGCAAATTTTATGTACAAACGTTTGATCAATGTTTTCCTTTCTTTCAATTGAGTTTGCACTCTCTTTTATAGGCTTCTTTTGCCTATACTGGGGCTTACGGAAGATGCCCCAAATGCAAAATATTTTGCTGGTCATCGCAAGTTATCTTTGTATTTTTTTGATGTCAAACTGGATTGCAGTTTCTGTCATTGCAACATATAGCTGTATCATTTATTTTTTGTCAATTGCGATGGATCGTTGGCAAATTCATAAGAAAAAGATATTGCTCTCAGGGGTTATTTTTACTCTGCTACAATTGGCATTTTTTAAATATTATGATTTTTTCCGACAAGAAAGTAGCTTGGCTTTAGATGCATTGCATTTAGACAGTTCATTTTTAATTTCTAATCTATTGTTACCTTTAGGTTTATCTTATTATTCTTTCCAATCTATTAGTTATTTATTGAGTCGTTATCATCAAGAAACTGAAGTTCCTCGTTTTAATCTTCCTCAACTTTTATTACATTTTTCATTTTTTGCAACGATTACCGCAGGGCCAATTGCGCGTGCAAAAAGCGCTAAAGGTTTAACTGATATTCAGCAGCAACCTTGTGGTATGAGTGCTCAAATTTGCCAAACTGAGCCACGAAAAATTTTATATCCAAGTTTGGCATTTGCATTGATTTTACTTGCATTGATTAAAAAATGGTGGATTGCAGGTTGGTTGGCAGATCATTGGGTCAACCCCGTTTTTGAAAACCCCATGCAATACCACGCTTTAGAAGTGCTTTGTGCAATCTATGGCTATACCTTACAACTTTTTCTAGATTTTTCTGGATATAGTGAAATGATGGTGGCATTTGGTTTGTTATTAGGTTTTCGATTACCTGTAAACTTTCGTGCCCCGTTACTCGCGCATAATATTCGTGATTTTTGGGACAAATGGCACATTAGCCTGTCGACTTGGATTCGTGACTATATCTATATTCCGTTAGGCGGTAGCCGTGGCGGATTTGCACGTACTCAAGTTAATTTATTGATTGCAATGGTTTTGTCTGGCGTTTGGCATGGTTCGGGTTGGAACTTTTTCCTGTGGGGACTCTTACATGGTCTTGGCTTGGTGCTACTCAATATCGGCGATAAAGTCTATGAAAAAGTCCGCAAAGTAAGTCCACGTGAGTCACGAAATGTTTTAGCCAATACAGGATGGTTGGGCAAAGTCATAGGCACTTTCGTTACTATTCATTTTGTCTGTTTCTGCTTTGTATTTTTCCGTGCCAAAAGCCTAGATGAAGCATTACAAGTATTTCAGGCTTTATTTCAAAATACTGTGAACGTATCTTGGACAAACAATCCATTGTATTTACTCAGTATATTATTGATTTCATGGATAGCTTATCCTTTTGTTCGACATTACACACCAAAGCTGAGTTCAATATTTGGTCGCGTTCCTAAATATGCGGTTTCCATTCCTTTATTTGTTGTGTTTTTACTTGTACTGATTTGCGCACCTTCGGGTATTCCAGGATTTATTTATGCAAACTTCTGATACGGATATTATAAGTTCTTCGCTAGAACAGCCACAGCAGCCCGAATGTGTACAAGAACAGCTTGAGCAGCGCCAAAATTTTTTGTATGTGCTGTTTATTTTACTGGCATTTGCATTGACCTCAATTTGGATTATGCAAAACTCAGTCAATGCTTATTTTCAGCAGACTTATCATAAAGATAGCCCATTTTCGGGCTTAGATCAGTTTCACATTTGGCATATTGGTGGTGAAATTGGCGACTATTTATATGGTGAAAATGGTCAATATGATGATCATGTCAATCAAATCAATACACAAGTTATTGATGGATTTAACCAAGATTATGCTTATACACCTGAGTATAAGGCTGCTGAAGCAAAACGTTTGCAAGAAGAACAGCGCAAGTTAGCATTACTTGAAAAACAGAAAGCAAAACAAGCATTTGATCAGCGCTTTATGCTGACAGGGCAAGATCAGGTGTTTTTTGCGGGTGACTCGATGATGCAAGGCGTCGCACCTCATGTACAAAAAGTACTTGAAGATAAAGGTATCCAAACCATTAATTTAAGTAAACAAAGTACAGGTTTGACCTATCCAAAATTCTTTGACTGGCCAAAAACAATTCGTGAAACCTTAAAAAGTAACCCACGCATTAAAGTTTTGGTGGTCTTCTTAGGGCCAAATGACCCTTGGGATATGTTTGATGCGACAAGCAAACATTGGCTAACCTTCAAATCAGCAGAATGGGAAACACAATATCGTGCCCGTATTGATAGCATTTTGAGTGAAGCACGTAAACACCATGTCAGTGTGATGTGGCTTACACCGCCGAATATGCACAAAGATCAATTGAATGAGCAAATGATTTATCTGAATCAAGTGATTCAGAGCGAAGTGCAAAAGTCCAATGAGTTTGTGATTGACTCTCGTCCAATTGTGGGTGGAAAAAACAACCATTTTACTGAAAGCATGAATACTGCTGAAGGAAATGTGAAGATGCGTAGTGCCGACGGGATACATTTTACAGTTGAAGGACAGAAAATCATCGCGCACAATATTTTGCAATACTTACATTTAGCAAATTAAGCGACTTTTGAATGAAAATGAAAACCTTTAAAAGATGTAGCCTTTTGTGGGCTGCATCTGTGCTGAGTCTTGGCGTATCTGCGGGTCAACTTTCTAATTTCCAAGAACCTAATACAGCCCAATTGGTTAAAGGTATTCAACAACATCAGTTAAATGTTGTGCAGTTTGGTGATTCACATACGGCTGCGGACTACATGAGCAATGCGCTTAGAACGACATTACAAAATCAATTGGGAAATGGGGGCATGGGATGGGGAATGCCAATGTATTTTTCAGGACAACGTTTAACCCGTTTTGGTTATGACAATAGTCACTGGCAACCTATTTCCATTCGTTCACAGCCCAATGCAAACTATACGCTAGGAGGCTTGCTTGCACGCCCTCTGACAGAAGGTGCGACATTAACCATTAAAGCCAAACAATCTGAGCAACGCCAAAAGATTACAGTGAGTATTCGTCAAGGCGCGCAAGACAGTGATTTTGTTGGGGTCGATAGTCAAGGGCAACGCTTTAGCTTAAGTGCGCCAGTGAAAAATAATACATGGCAGTTACAGACATTTGAAGCACAATTACCTTTTACCATTACTGCACCTCACAATCCACAGTCTGTTATTGGGGGATGGTGGGCAAAAAATGCCACAGGTTCTGGAGCAGTGGTTTCAGCCCTTGGTATTAATGGTGCACAGCTTCAATCTTGGAACAATTGGAACAGTGCGTGGAAACAACAACTTGGTCAACTCAAATTTAATTTGATTATTTTGGCGTATGGGACAAATGAAGCCTATAACAGATATGACCTTGAACAAGAGCGCCAAATTTTATTGGGACGTATCCACGATATTCGTGAAGCTTCGCCACAAAGTGCAATTTTAATTGTGTCTGCACCTGAGAGTCTAAAAGATAAATCTGGTGAATGTGGTACACGACCTACTCAACTTACCCAATTTCAAACCATGCAACGTGAAGTCGCAACACAAGCTCATACCTTATTTTGGGACTGGCAAGCTGCAATGGGGGGAAGTTGTAGCATGAAAAATTGGATGGAACGCGGAGATGCGGCGCGGGACGGCGTACATTTTTCAGCTTCAGGTTATACGCAATTGGGAGATATGCTGGGTAATGATATCTTGGCATTGGCAGGGCAATCCGCACCAACCACCACGCGATCTAGTGCAGTCAAAGCATTACCAAAATCAGGACTATCTGTAAAAAATAATACAGTGAGCAGTTTGGGCTATGCCAGTATTTGTGATGTTGAAGATCAAAATAGCTGTAAAACGATTCATTAAATCAATAAAAAAAGACCTGCAATAACAGGTCTTTTTTTATGAGTGAATTACTGATGTACGACCAATACAGGAACAGTACCTTCTTCCAAAATTGCTTGAGTGACACTGCCCAAGAGTAATTTTTTAATGCCTTTACGACCATGCGAGCCAATCACAATCAGATCAGCCGCTAACTCAGCAGTCGCTTCGACAATAACTTTATGGACGGTCTGACCTTCAAGAATTTGAGTTTCAGCATTCACGCCTTCTTGGGTAAATAAAGCTTTTGCTTGTTCAAGAATACCTTGAATTTCTTCTTTTGCTTTAACCACATAATCATTAATAAATTGATCTGTGTTCACAAACTCTACTGCAACAAATGGGTCAATTGCCAGTACACATACAGCAGTGACTTTACTGTTAAATGCTTTTGCAATTTCAGCGGCTTGTTTGACTGCGACAAGTGAAGTTTCTGAACCATCAACTGGTACTAAAATATGTTGGTAAGCCATTTTAATTACTCCTGAGTTGTCCGTAGACACTGGATACTTTTGTTAGATTTTACTCTTTGTGAAGTCTAAGTGTCTTATTCATCAGAATTTCTAGTTATTTTGACCAGAGGATTTGAGTGAAGTACACATGCTTTAAGGCTAGCATTTTTACAATGATGAAAAAAGAGGGAGAGCGTGTGCTTTCAATGAATAAAATCTATGCTAATCCTTATAAATATTGGGGAATAAGCTTAACTTTCATCTTTCTTTCATAATCTGCTGTCCATAATAGCCATCATTTTTTAGAGTGACCCCTCATGGATAATAAATCAGACATTCAAAACTTAGATAAATTAATTGAAGAATTTACAGTAAAGAATAAAAAACCTGAAAAAATTTTAATTGGATATAAGGTTTATGCTGAGTTAATGAATGAACGTCAGTTCATGCAAGAAGTGGTTGGATCTGCAATGAACCCAAACAAACGTAAGTATAAGAATATTAAAATTAAAGTCACTCAAGATGGGCGACAACTTGAAATTGTTTAACTCAATTACAAAGAAGCTCACCGTATTGTGAGCTTCAAAAATATCTGAGCGATCAGTATATTCTACCGTTCATCTAATTTTTCGTTTAAAAAATAAACCATTTTATATAAGATAAAAATTCAAATAACAACTTAAATAATAGTATTATGACAAAGATTCTCTGGGATGGAGAACACGAGTTTCCATCTAAAATAATTGATTTTAAAGGGTATTTACTATCTTTCCTTGAAGAAGGTAATGTTGATATATCCAATATCAGTTTCCATTATGATCTTGAAGAAGATGAATTTTTTGATAAAAAAATCCAAGAATACTATCAATTATGGAGATCAAGATATTAGTGAATAATAAATTAATTTTTCTTATCAATGATGATCCTGCAATAAAATATTTGGAATCTTGCCTAGAAAAATATCACGAGCAATATCTCCTTGCTGCTCAATGTTATACGCTGCAAATGCTTTGCCTTTTTGTAGTGTATAACGGTAAGGGTTGTAGTATTTTGCTGTGAGATAATAGGCCGTTTGTAGTAATCCACCTCGCCATAAGACTGATAAACCTTGCTGATATTGTAAAATATGAGTCATTTCATGAATAAAAACTGACTGATAAATCAAGGACTCTTTACCATAATCGAGTGAATAATTTTCAGGATTGACAAAAATAGTACCGTTGGGTGCCATAAACATGCCAATTGGTTGCCAAGGTAAAAATGGCGCACTCAAAATTTTAACTTGCGTATAATCAATTAAATCGGCAAAAACTGCTTTCGCTAAAGTCATTTCTGCATGAGTCAAATTTCGTACTTGTAATGTCCAAATTTTAAAATAATCAAAGCAATACAGCAGTAAGAACCAAACCAAGCGATCTTTTAAACTCATACTGGGCTAGGCTCCTAATGTCATGTATCAACCAGTAAAGGAAATGAAAATGAAGAAGCAAGTCGGCATACCGACTTGAGTAATCAAATCATACCTCATATTTTGATACAAACATTTTAAGGTATGTGGGTTTAAGAAAAAATGGGCAGTCTAAATGCTATTGTGATGCGCTGTATGACAAGCCAAGGTCATGATGATTGGTTTTTTTGATCTTCTGAAGGTGGCATGCCAAAAAAGCGTTTATATTCTCTGGAAAATTGCGACAGACTTTCATAGCCGACCTGTAAACTGGCAGACGAAATATCTCGACTTTCGGTCAGTAACAAACGGCGCGCTTCAGTTAAACGCATACTCTTTTGGTACTGAAGCGGGCTCATGTTGGTAATGTCCCGAAAATGCTGATGAAAGCTCGATACGCTCATTCCCATACTTTTGGCCAGTTCTTCAATGCTTAAAGACTCGGTGAAATTGTGCTTAATCCAGTCGATGGCGCGAATAATCCGATGCCCCGTTGTGCCCATCGTAACAATCTGCTTGAGTCGTTCACCTTGCGGGCTGATTAGCAGGCGATAAAAAATTTCCTTAATAATTAAGGGTGCGAGTACAGCAATATCTTGTGGTGTATTGAGTAAATTCATTAGGCGAATAAAGGCACTGATCATCTCGGGTGTGAGTTTTCCAACCGCAACGCCTTTACGGTCTTTATGTGCAGGTTTAAAAGGAATCTGCGCTTCAAGCATGATTTGCGCCAGTAAATGCGGATCGAGTTTGAGTAACACACTGAGATAGGGACGTTCTGGCGAGGCTTCAGTAATTTGTGCAATTACGGGAAAATCCACCGCGGTAAACAGAAAATGACTGGCATCGTAGGTATAGATTTCCTGACCGAGCATGACCTGTTTTTGCCCTTGAGCAATCAGGCACAGACTGGCATCCATGACATAACTGGTTGGTTCAGTCAGATGTTCCCAACGGCTTAAATTCAAGCCAGCAATGGGTGTTTGCACATGGTGCTGACCTTGCGTCCACTGGGCGATGCTACGTCCTAAAATTTCATTAAGCCCCATTTCCAAATTTGACATTGCCCGACCTTTTTACTGCTGTAACTCTGCCCAACATAGTCGTAATTGGGCAAGAAACCTAGAGTCTGCAATATTTTTTTGGAGAATTAGGCAAATCTGCAAGAGGAATGGAACAACCGTTTTAGCCCAAAATTTCTATACTGGTTTTACGGTTCTGATGACAGACCGCTTTCAATAAAGAGGTGAAGTTCATGCAAGTGCTTAAAAATGCCCAGCATCAGTCTCAGCAAGGTTCATCAGACTGGTTCAGTGGCACAGTCCATATTGATAGCCTGTTTGCACAGCAAGAACCTGCTTATGTCAGTGGTGGGCGGGTGACCTTTCAGCCCCAAGCCCGCACGGCGTGGCATACCCATCCACTGGGTCAGATTTTACTGGTCACCGCAGGTATGGGCTATGTGCAGAAATGGGGTGAACCCCGTCAGATGATTCAGTCTGGCGATATTGTGGTGATTGCACCCAATGAAAAACACTGGCACGGCGCATCGGAACAGCAATTTATGACCCATATTGCCTTGCAGGAAGCCCAACAAGGTCAGGTCGTGACGTGGTTAGAACACGTGGCAGATGAACAATATTTAGTGTCTGGAGAATAATATGAGTATTAAAGTCTTGGGTTATGCAGCCCAATCGGCAACAAGTTCGCTAGCTCCGTTTACTTTTGAACGCCGTGATCCGCGTGAAGATGATGTCACGATTGAAATCGAGTATTGCGGTGTTTGTCACTCCGATTTACATCAGGCGCGTAATGACTGGGGTTTTAGCCGTTATCCGATTGTTCCTGGACATGAGATTGTTGGACGTGTCACTGCAACAGGTACAAAAGCCCACAAATTCAAAGTCGGTGATTTGGTCGGAATTGGCTGTCTGGTCGATTCTTGCCGCCACTGCTCAGCCTGTGACAAAGGTTTAGAACAGTACTGTGAAAATGGGCATGTGCAAACCTATGCAGGTGAAGACTTGCATGACCATCGCCCAACTTATGGTGGCTATTCACAGACCATTATCTGTTCGGAAGATTTTGTACTGAAAGTGCCTGAAAACTTAGATACCAAAGCGGTTGCACCGTTGCTGTGTGCAGGAATTACCACATGGTCACCACTGCGTCACTGGAACGTGGGTCAGGGTACGAAAGTAGCTGTGGTTGGTTTAGGTGGCTTGGGGCACATGGCGATTAAACTGGCGCATGCACTCGGTGCAGAAGTCACACTATTTACCCGCTCAGCCAGTAAAGAACAGGATGCGAAACAATTAGGTGCAGATCATGTGGTGCTCTCGACCGATGCCGCACAAATGCAAGCGGCTGCCAATCAGTTTGACCTAATTATTGATACTGTGCCGTATGAGCATGATCTCAATCCGTATGTACCAACTTTGGCGTTGAACGGTACGTTGGTATTGGTGGGTTATTTGGGTGAAATCCAGCCACATACGGTTCCAATGATTATGGGTCGTCGTTCGGTTGCAGGTTCGGTCATTGGCGGGATTCAGGAAACCCAAGAGCTGTTGAATTTCTGTGGTGAACATAACATTACTGCTGATGTGGAAATGATCGAAATGCACAGTATTAACGATGCCTTTGAGCGTATGTTAAAAAGCGATGTCAAATACCGCTTCGTGATTGATATGCAGTCTTTTAAAGACGCTTCTTAATTCAAGCACCGCATCACGTTGGCATGACGTGATGCGGTTTTTTATTCCGCGGTTAAATCTACAAATCATCAAAATTTTACGCAAATTTTACGCCGTTGCTGATGGGCGTGCATAGAGAATTTACGGGCAGATTTTTCATACTGAAGCGACTGATTTTTAGATTCAGGATGAAATTTTCATGTCACCACAATACATTGTGAGTTGTGCGAGTGTTTTTCTTCAAGGAGAACACGCATGCTCGAATTAATCTTATTACTCTGTTTGGTGATGTTAGCCGCCTATCCACTTGGGCGTTATCTGGCTGCCATCATGCAAAATCAACCCATGCGCATAGATGGCTGTTTTACATGGCTTGAAAAACCACTGTATGCACTTTTGGCAACCCATCCGCAAAACAGCATGACGGTGAAAAGCTATATCGGCTGCTTTCTGACAAGTTGTGGGGTGATGGCGCTTCTCGCTTGGGGCATTTTAATGACTCAGGCATGGTTGCCGCTGAACCCTGACCATATCCCCAATATGTCATGGGATTTGGCGCTGCATACCGTGATCTCATTTTTAACCAATACCGATCAGCAGCATTATGCAGGTCAGACCCAGTTATCGTATTTATCCCAAATGATGGTGATTGTTGGTTTACAAGTGATTAGCCCCATGATGGGACTCGCCATTTTGGTGGCGACCATTCGGGCATTATTTATTCCCACCAATCATCCAAACGAAACTTCACAGTTTCAACAACGACGGGTTGGCAATTATTGGGCAGATCTCATTCGCCCTACAGTGCGGTTTTTACTACCACTGTGCTTGTTGTGGTCGCTACTGCTCAACAGTCAGGGTGTACCTGCAACTTTCAATGCAGGCGCACAGGTCACAGTGTTAGATCAGCACGCTGCAACCACGCAATACATTCCTCTAGGCCCTGTTGCACCACTGGTGGCGATTAAACAACTTGGCAGTAATGGAGGAGGATGGTATTCACCAAACAGTGCCACACCTTTGGAAAACCCGACAGCATTGTCCAACTTTATGGAAATGTTTGCGATTTTACTGATTCCTGTTGCTGTGATCTTTATGCTCGGCATCTTGAGTCGACGCCGTAAATTTGCGGGATTGGTCTTTGCATCAATGCTACTGATGTCATTGCTGTCTAGCATCGCTGCACTTTGGTCGGAAGCTTGGTCACACGCGGCTTTGCATCCTGCGATTATGGAAGGTAAAGAAGTCCGTTTTGGGGAAATGTCCTCGGCACTGTGGGCAGCGTTGACCACCCAAGTCAATAACGGCTCAGTCAATATGATGCATGACTCCGCAACACCCCTCACAGGTTTGGTGACCTTGGTCAATATGCTGATTAATGCGATTTGGGGGGGAATTGGTTGTGGCGTACAACAGTTTTTCATCTATCTGTTTTTAGCGGTGTTTATTGCGGGGTTAATGACAGGGCGTACCCCTGAAATCTTTGGACGGAAAATTGAGGCAGAAGAAATCAAACTACTGGCTGTGGTGATTTTGCTGCAACCGATCGTAATTTTGGCATTGACCTCGATAGCTCTCTTTTTCCCCAGCCTGACGGCGAATAGTAATCCTGCATTTCATGGCATTTCTCAGGTGTTTTATGAATATGTTTCGGCATTTGCCAATAACGGCTCAGGTTTTGAAGGTGTAGGCGATAACACGCCGTGGTGGAATCTGTCGTGTAGTCTGGCGCTGTTGCTTGGACGTTTTCCGACGTTAATCATTCCGCTTTGGATTGCAGCACGTTTGGCAAGCAAACGTAAAACCCCAGAATCTCGTGGCAGTTTGCAGATAGAAACCCCAACGTTTGCACTGACACTGATTGCGATTGTACTGATGTTGACCCTCTTACAATTTATGCCTGTGCTGGTACTTGGACCTATTGCTGACCAGTTCGTGTTATTGCACGGTTAAGGACTGAAATCATGAAAAATTCGAGTTTATTTCAAGCAGAAGCCTGTAAATACGCCTGTATCAAACTGCTGCCACAGCATGCCTTACGTAATCCTGTCATCGCGATGGTATGGCTAGGCACATGGATCACTTTGTTGTGTACGGTGTTGGGGCAAAGCAGTTGGGCATTTGGCGGTTCAGTCTCCCTGATCCTGTTACTGACGGTTTTATTTGCCAATTATGCCGAAGCGATTGCTGAAGCCAAAGGACGAGGTCAGGCGTTGGCACTGCGTCAAGCCCGCGAAAATTTAACAGCACGGCGTTTGCCTGCGGGTGAATTTGTGCCTGCCACGCAGTTACAGCCCAATGATTTGATTGAGATTGGTGCGGGTGAGCTGATTGCTGCCGATGGTGAGATTATTCAAGGTTTTGCTACTATCAATGAAGCTGCGGTCACAGGCGAATCTGCACCTGTATTGCGTGAAGCAGGTACAGACCACTCAGGTGTGATTGCAGGTACAAAAGTGCTGACCGATCAGATTGTGGTGCGCGTCACGGCTGAGGCAGGCAATAGTTTTTTAGATCGTATGATTGCACTGGTTGAAGGCTCAAATCGCCAAAAAACGCCGAATGAGATTGCCTTGGGGATTTTATTGGGGGTAATGACCATCACCTTTGTGGCAGTGGTGGTGAGTTTGCCGCTGATTGGACATTTCTTAAAGATATCAATTAGCCCAGTAGTATTGATTGCGCTCTTGGTGTGTTTGATTCCAACCACGATTGGTGGTTTGTTGCCTGCAATTGGTATCGCAGGGATGAACCGCGCCTTAAAAGCCAATGTGATTGCCAAATCGGGGAAAGCGGTTGAAGTGGCAGGCGATGTCGATGTGCTATTGCTCGATAAAACAGGCACGATTACCTATGGTGACCGTCAGGCAACCGAGTTTTATCCATTAACAGGTATCACAGCACCAGAATTACGTCAGGCTGCACTTTTGACATCATTGGCAGACCCGACTCCTGAAGGCAAATCGATTGTGGCACTTGCCAAACAGCAAGGCGTAACCCTCACTGAACCCGAACAGGCTGAGTTTATTGCTTTCAATGCATCAACTCGCATGTCGGGAGTGAACTTGGCTACAGGTCAACAACTGCGTAAAGGGGCAATGGATGCAATTTTACAATTTAGTGGTCGCTATCCTGCCGAACAGATAGAGCTGAAAGCCCGTGTTGAGCAGATTGCCAAACAAGGGGCAACACCACTGGTGGTGGCAAGCCAGCAAGATATTTTTGGGGTGATTGCTCTCTCCGATGTGATTAAATCAGGCATTCATGAAAAATTTGCCCAGCTTCGGGAAATGGGCATTAAAACTGTGATGGTCACGGGCGATAACCCGCTGACGGCGGCAGCAATTGCCGCTGAGGCAGGTGTTGATGATTATATCGCAGAAGCGAAACCTGAAGACAAACTGGCGTGTATTCGTCATGAGCAAGCCAAAGGGCATTTGGTGGCTATGGTTGGTGATGGCACCAATGATGCACCCGCACTGGCACAGGCAGATATCGGGCTTGCCATGAACTCAGGTACGCAAGCTGCCAAAGAAGCAGGCAACATGGTAGATTTGGACTCCGATCCGACCAAGCTACTTGCTGTGGTTGAAATTGGTAAACAGCAATTGATTACCCGAGGGGCGCTCACCACCTTTTCACTGGCGAATGACATTTCAAAATACTTTGCGATTTTGCCTGCTTTATTTGTTGCTGCGATTCCACAGATGCAGATGCTGAATGTCATGCATCTTGCGAGCCCTGAAAGTGCGATTGTATCCGCTCTGATTTTTAATGCTGTGGTCATTCCGCTACTGATTCCGATTGCGCTGCGGGGCGTGAAATTTCAACCTGCAACATCCACCGAATTGTTACGCCGTAATATGCTGATTTATGGCGTGGGCGGCGTGATTTTACCGTTTCTTGCGATTAAAGCGATTGACCTTCTGGTCAGCCCATGCTTTGTTTAAGGAGTGCCAAAATGTCAACTCAAACCGTAGACTATTCTGAGGTTTCAATCTGGGCGATGCTGCGTGCTAGCTTGGGCTTGAGCCTGATTGGTTTTTTGTTGTGTGGATTACTGTACAGTGGCGTGGCAACTGCATTGGCACAGTGGCTTTTTCCAGAGCAAGCTAATGGCAGTTTGCTATACAAAAATGGGCAAGTGGTGGGTTCGCTACTGGTGGCACAGCCTGTAGTGCAGGACAAGTATTTTATTGGACGACCATCTGCTGTGAATAATGACCCTGTCAAAATGTCGGGCAGTAACTTAGCCGAAACTAATCCTGAATTGCAGCAGCAGATTCAACAGCGCCAACAGTTGATTGCCAAACGTGAACAGGTCGCGATTTCTGCCATTCCTGCGGATTTACTGACCAGTTCAGGCAGTGGGATTGATCCCGATATTAGTGTCGCAGGTGCATTGATTCAGGCAAAACGGATTGCTCAGGTACGTTCATTGCCTGAGTCCACGGTGATTCACCTGATTCAGCAACATGTACAGCACAAAACATGGCAAGTGTTGGGACAAGCGCATGTCAATGTTTTACAACTCAATCTCGCCTTGGATCAACTCAACGCTGGACACCCATAAGCATGACCCCACAGCAAACCGAAAAAGCCAATGTTATACTACAACATGCCCAGCGTTATCAGGCAGGACGTCTGACGATCTTTCTCGGGGCAGCCCCTGGCGTGGGGAAAACCTATGCCATGTTGGTACGGGCGCATGAACTGCATCGGCAAGGTGTTGATGTGGTGGTTGGTTATGTCGAAACCCACGCCCGCCACGATACCGAGCAATTATTGGCGGGTTTAACGGTTTTACCGCGAATTTGTTTGGGTGATCAGCGGCGCCAACTGCAAGACATGGACTTGGATGCAGTTTTGGCACGTAAACCTGCGGTGGTACTGGTCGATGAGTTTGCACATCAGAATATTTCGGGTAGCCGACATCAAAAGCGTTGGCAGGATATCAATGAACTGTTGGATGCAGGGATTGATGTCTTTACCACCATGAATATTCAGCATTTGGAAAGCCTGAATGATGTGGTGTACCAAATTACGGGGATTCGAGTACAAGAAACCGTGCCTGATCGGGTGTTTGAACGAATTCGTGATATTCGCCTGATTGACTTGCCTGTCAATGAATTACTGGAACGTCTAAATCAGGGCAAAGTTTATGTCCCCGAGCAGGCTCAGCAAGCGCTGAATGGCTTTTTTAAGACGGCGAATCTTTCTGCTTTACGTGAACTGGCGATTCAGACTGTTGCCAGTCATGTCGATCACAATGTGCGTGAAAGCTTTGTGTTACAAGGCAAAGCGCCGATTCCACTGCATCAGCATATGTTGGTGTTACTGGATCAACACAGTGATGCCGAAGCTTTGCTACGTGCAGCCTGTCGTATTGCTGAGAGCCGTGTTGCAATATGGACAGTGGTGGCATTTTCACATCAGGCAACGGCGCTGACCCAAAACAGTTTTCAACTTGCGCGGCAGCTCGGTGCAATGACAGAGGTGCTTTATGGTCAGCAACATGTCCAACTGGTCTATGACTATGCAATGCAACATGGGATTTCAACCCTGATCATGGCACAGCCTGCCAAGACAGGTTTACGCCGTTATTGGCAACAGAATACTTTGTCTGAATTACTGAAACTGCAACCGCGTTTTGAAGTGAGTCTGGTCACTGTTGCAGTAAAGCCTATTCCGTTGCCTGTGCGACATTTATCAAGTGTGATGCTGAGCTTGCAAGAAACAGGGTTGCTGCTACTGGTCACTGCATTCAGTATTGTCTTTGCCAGTCTGGGCGAGCAGTTCTTAGCCATTCGGGAAATCTCGGTGATTTTTATCACTGCTGTGGTCTTTATTGCCTCAAAAACCCGTATGACAGTCGCCGTGATTGCGGCAATTTTGCTGTTTCTTGCCTATGATTTTTTGTTTATTCCACCCAAATTTACCTTTCAAATTGCTGCATATACGGGAGTGATGACCATCGTGGCGTTTTTGGCAGCGGCATTGATTGCCAGTCGTCTGGCATCGCGGCTACGTGAACAGGTCAATGCCTTGACCGCTGCCAACCGTGATCAGTCAATTTTGCGTGATTTAACGGAAAAGCTGTCACGTGCCGTCCATTTACAACAGGTTCTTGAGATTGCTGATGCGTGTTTAACCCAGCATTTATCAGCGCAAGTTTGGTTGCATGTACCGCAACAATCAAACATCGGGCAGACTTTGAGTGAAAAGGAACAGATTTCAGCCGAATGGACACTGAAAAATCAGCAGCCATCAGGACGTTTTACCCAAACCTTGAGTCAAAGTGTGTGGTGGTTTTTACCGTGTTTGGCATCCAAACAGTGTGTGGGGGTGGTGGGTTTACAGTTTTCGGCTGAACAGCATACATTAGCTGAGCAGCAAAAGCGTTTAAGTGAAGCGATGGTGGAGCATATTGCCCAAGCCATTTCCCGAACTTTGCTTAGTCAGGAATTAGAAGCGGCAAAAATTAATGCTGAAACTGAAAAATTACGTTCTGCACTGTTGTCGTCCGTGTCGCATGATTTACGCTCACCACTGGCGGCGATGATTGGCGCTGCCGATACGCTGACACACTATCGACATGCCATGAATCCGCAAGATCAGGCAGACTTGCTGAGCGCAATTCGGGTCGAAGGTGAGCGCCTAGACCGCTATATTCAGAACTTGCTGGATATGACCCGTTTGGGGCATGACGGTTTAACCCTAAAGCGTGACTGGATTGGGGTCGATGAACTGGTTGGTTCGGCAGTACGCCGTTTAAAGCGCTATTTGCCTCAAGTGCGTATTGAGATCGATTTGCCTGAACCCGCTCCCAGTTTATGGGTACATGCCGCTTTAATTGAACAGGCGATTTTTAATGTACTGGAAAATGCCGCCAAATTCTCCCCCGAAGATCAGGCGGTCGAATTGAAAGTGCAATGCCTGCCAAATCAACAGATTCAGATTGCCATCTATGATCGGGGGCAAGGGATTCCCGAAGCGGAGCGTGAGCGTATCTTTGATATGTTCTATACCATGCAGCGCGGTGATCGTGGTCAACAGGGAACAGGGTTGGGCTTAAGCATTGTCAAAGCGATTATTGGCGCTCATATGGGACAAATTTGGGCAACGGCTGGGCATCATCAGCAAGGGACATGTATTATCATGAGCTTACTGATTGCTCCAGCCGCTTAAATAGGCACGTTATGACTTCTTCTGCACCCCAAATTCTGATGATTGACGATGAACCACAGATTCGCAAATTTTTAGAGATTGCCCTACGTGCCCAAGGCTATAAGACTTTGTTGGCGGAAACTGCGCAGCAAGGCTTGGAAACTCTGGTATTGCAAGGGGCAGATCTGGTGATTTTGGATTTGGGGCTGCCTGATTTAGACGGTGCAGAATTGTTACAGCAACTGCGTGAATGGTCGCAAGTGCCCGTCATTGTACTTTCGGTGCGTAATTCGGAACAGGAAAAAGTCAAACTGCTGGATATGGGCGCCAATGACTATGTCACCAAGCCATTTAGCGTACAGGAGCTGATGGCACGGATACGCGTCATGTTACGCAGTACCATTCGTACAGTCACACCTGAAATGGCTGTTTATGATGATGGGCAACTGAAAATTGATTTTGCACAGCATCAGGTGTTTTTACAGCAACAGCCGTTGGCGCTCAGTCGTAAGGAATATCAACTGCTGAGTTTATTGGTGCAACATTGTGGGCAACTGATCACCCAACCACATTTGCTTGAAGTGTTGTGGGGACCTTCACATCAGCAAGATACCCATTACTTGCGGATTTTGGTGGCAAAACTGCGTGCCAAACTGCAAGATGATGCGATTCATCCGCGCTATATTATGACAGAACCTGGAGTGGGTTTACGCTTTTTACGTCAAGATGAAACCCCTTGATTTCAATAAAAAAGAATAAGTAATCAAGTTTTTATTATTTTTAAGCACAGCGAAAAATGATTAGTCTGAGTTTGAAAATAACACAACATTGATGAATTATGAGCGTATTTGTATCCCAAGCGACAGCAACCCACAGCGATTTACCGATTTTGGATTTGACGCGTTTTTATGATCCTGAAACGCGTCCACAGTTTTTACAAGAATTGCAAGTTTTAGCCCGTGATATTGGCTTTTTTTATCTAACAGGGCATGGGCTGAGTCATGCTCGAATTGAGGAAATTGAAAGCATTAGCCAAGCATTTTTTGCGCTTGATCAGACCGAAAAACAACGGCTGTCGATGGACAATTCACCACATTTTCGGGGCTATACCCAACTCTATGCAGAAAATACCCGTAATATTCCCGATGCCCGTGAACAAATTGATATTGGCCCTGAATTGCCTGCCTTGCCTTTTGATGCAGCAACACCGTTATGGCATCGACTGCAAGGACCAAACCAGTGGCCAACGGATTGGGATGAATTTCAGCAAGTTACTACAGCTTGGTTGCGAGATCTGCGCCGTATCGCCACAGATTTGTTACATGCCTTTATGCTTGCGCTCAAAGTCCCAGAAAATGCTTTGGATGCTTTTGTTACAGGTACACCCAATGAATTACTCAAGCTGATTCATTATCCCAAAACCGAGCTGCAACATCAGCTACAGCAAGGCGTGGGTGCACACAAAGACACCAATATTTTGACTTTATTGCTGCAAGATCAAGTCGGTGGCTTACAGGTACAGCGTGATGGCAAATGGATTGATGTGCCGTATGTCGAAGATGCTTTTGTGATTAATATTGGTGAAACCTTAGAGTTGGCGACTAACGGGTATTTGGTTGCCAATACGCATCGGGTGGTGTCACCAACGCAGCAAGATCGCTATTCAATTGCCTATTTTATTTCTCCAAATGTCTTTGCAGGCGATTTACCTGTCTTGCAATTGCCAGCGGAATTGCAACGTCTAGCCACAGGATCAGTCAGTGATCCTCTCAATCCATTATTAAAAAGTATTGGGCAAAACAGTATCAAAAGCCGTTTACGTTCACACCTGTCAGTGACTGCCAAGTTTTATCCAGCACAATATCAAGAAATTATCAGTAATCCGCATCGGGTTGTAGGTGGTCAATATGACGCATAAAAAAACCATTTTCGCCATTATTTCCAGTTTAGTCTTGGGTGCAGGCGTTGTTGCATGTTCGAATGTCGAGAGCAAAAAATCGCTGGAAAATGCCCATGTGGTGGTCGCTTCTGTCGGTGCAGATGCCCAGATCTGGAAATATATTGCCCAGTCGGATGAAGCCAAACAGGCGGGGCTTGATATTGAGGTCAAAGAGATTAATGATGGCGTGGCACTCAACCGCGCCGTGATTGATCAGGATGCCGATGTCAATGCCTTTCAGTCATGGGGATATTTCAAAGCCTTTAATCAGATTCATGGTGAGCAACTGGTGGCGATCTCTACGACTTACCTTGAACCAATGGGATTGTATTCGAGTAAATACAAAACTCTGAACGATTTACCCCATGCCGCAAAAGTTGCGATTCCCAATGATGCAGCCAATACCGCACGAGCTTTACGCTTACTGGAACAAGCCAAGCTGATTCAGCTTGATAGTCACTTCAACGCGATTCGTGGCAATCTGAAAGACATTACAGCCAATCCGAAAAAACTGAAAATCGAATTAATCAAAGGGCCTTCTGGACCACGGGTCTTGCCCGATGTCGATTTGGTGGCAATTGGCAATACTGATGCCTTAGACAGTGGTTTAAATGTGTTGCAACAGTCTTTGGCACGGGAAAATGTGGGAGAGCGTACCACGCAAAATATTAATATCTTGGTGGTGAATAAAGCTCGCGCCAATGATGCCAACTTGGCAAAACTCGGCAAGCTTTATCATCAGCCCTTTGTCGCACAATATATTCAAAAACATTTTGGTGGAACAAAAGTCGATGTAGACCAACCGATTTCAAGTCTGAACTAAGATTGAAGTCGAGTATAAAAAAGAGCCAAATCGCGGCTCTTTTTTTATTGTTAGTATTTGGGGAGAATTATTTATATTTATCCCATGATGCAGGGAAAATAAAGCCACTATATTTGGTTTGGCTTTTCACATACTGGGCATATTGTTTGGACTCAAACGCTGCTTTGAGGTCTTTTGCCCATTGGCTATTTTGGTCTTTTCCACTAATTGCGACCACAACACGGTGTTGCAATGGGGTTTTCTCAACCACCAAGCCATCTGAGATTTTTTGTCCTGCATCAGCTACATAGTTCCCATTCACCACAGCAAAATCAGCATCTTGCAATAAACGCAAGCTTTGCCCTGAGTCGGCTTCACGGACATCAATTTTATATTTGGCTGGGGAAATGTCATTAATACCGAAGCTGAGCGGGCTGGTATTGGCTTTGATCTTGATCCAGCCAAGTTGTTGCAAGATTTGTGCAGCACGTTCAGCATTGACAGGGTCATTTGGAATGATGACGATAGTGCCATCATGTACTTCGTTTAAAGACTTATGCTTGAGTGAGCGTAAACTTTGTGGTGCACTGGGTGAGTCAGTCAATGCAATCAGGTCAGTATTATTTTTCTTGTTAAACGCTTCCATATAGGCGCGGCTTTGGTTGACCGAAGCGTCAATAGAACCTTCCTGAAATGCAGGGTTAATCTGACGGTTTTGTGAGAACTGTTTTAAGTTGACCGTATAACCTTGCTTTTCCAAAATTGGCACAATACCGCCACGTACTTGATCGATATAGTTGCCTAAACCAAACGCAATCGTAATGGTCTTTTTGTTGTCAGTCGCAGTTTTGCCTGAAGATTGACTGCACCCCGATAAAATCGCTGCACTGGCAATTGCACAGCAGAATATTTTTTTAGACAAAGACATAAACACATCATCCGAAGAAATTTGTGATCATTCTAGAAATATTCAAAATAATTAAAATTAATAAAAATCAATATATTTAGCACAAAAACAGCTAATGCTTATTTTTTAGTCCTAATCATCAAAACAGCTTTGTTTATATCTTTAAATTATTTTTCTTATATTTTTTTCTGCTTTTCAATAGCCATAATTTGGAGATTTTAGAAAATGAGCAATTCATCTGATTTTATTCACCAGTTTTTGGTCAAACATCCTAATGATTTAATTTTCCTTGAGAATATTCGTGGTTTACGTGCAAAAAGTGCCGAATTTAGTCAAGCGGCTTTTCATGACATTTTTCAAGCCCCTTCAACGCTACTGAGCCCAGCCTTAAAATATTTTCTGGCTGCACGAATTGCCAACGCATCTGGAAACGTTGGATTGGCTGCACACTATACGGCGCAATCCGAGTTTGCAGATCTGCCTGAAACTGCGCCGTGGTGGCATGTGCTTCTGGACTATGTCGATACCTTGACACTTGAGCCGCAGCATACTCAGCGCCAACAATTACAGGATTTACAACAAGCAGGTTGGGCAGTTGCAGATATTGTATTGCTGGCACAGCTCAGTAGTTTTGTCGCCTTTCAAGTCCGTCTGATTCAGGGTTTAAGCATTTTGCTTGATCATCATACCTCAAGTGAGCCGCCTTCAGATCTTACTGCGATACGTGCGCATGACTGGAATCATCACTCAACCACATCGACAGGGCAAACAGGTGTGACAGACTTTACCCAAGAGGTCTTGGGTTGGGAAGCATGGTTACGACCTAGAGATTTAGATCAGTTGTCTGTGGCTGAGCAGGCTGTTTTGGATCGTTATGGCTTATTGCAAAAAGGTTCAGCTTACTTTTTATTGTTGAGTCATCAGCTCGATATTTTAGAAAAACGTACTGTGATTGATCGTGACATTTTCTATAGTCAGGGTGGTCTGGAAAAATGGCTGCGTGAATTTTCTGCGGTTATTTCTAGTAAGGTCAATGGTTGTATTTATTGTGCTTCGGTACATGCCCGTAAAGCCAGTATTTATGCCAAAGCACACGCTGACGATGTACAGCGCTTGCTGGATACACCTGCAGGACAAGTTTTAGCAAATAGCACTTATTCTGAAAAATTACAGCAAATTATTGAATTTAATGCGGCACTGGCAACTACACCGATTCAGTTAAATGCTTCACATGTACAGGGTTTACGTCAATTCGGGTTTTCTGATCAGGAATTACTGGATTTTATTCAGGCAACCGCATTTTTTGCATGGGCAAACCGTTTAATGCTGTCTTTGGGTGAGCCATTTCATCTCCCTGAAACTGTAGTGGCTTAGGAGCAGCAACATGACATCTTCACTGAATGGTTTGGCTGCACTTGAGCAGCAGATCCAAGCCGATTTTGAGTATCTGAATATCGGAGTCAAAGACTGGGTAATTGATCCACATCGCCCTGAACAGTATCGCCTCAATGTGGCGATTATTGGGGCGGGCATGTCAGCACTGGCTTTGGCATTGGCGCTGCGAGCGCAAGGTGTTGCCTGTACTTTGTTTGAAAAAGCAGATCAGGGCAATGAAGGTCCTTGGCTGAGCCCCGCACTCATGCAGACTTTACGTTCACCTAAAAATGCCATTGGCCCTGCACTGATTTCACCGTCTTTGAGTTTTCAGGCATGGTTTAAAGCACAGTTTGGTTTAGAGGCATGGCAACAACTCGATAAAATCCCACGTATCCAGTGGCATGAATATTTGCAATGGTTTAAGCAAGTAACTGCGCCTGATATTCGCTATCAGCATGAACTGGTTGATCTTGAGCTTCAGGATCATGGCGCAACACTGACTTTTTCCACAGCACAAGGTCAGGTCAGTTATTTTGCAGCACATACGGTACTGGCAACGGGTATGGAAGCGTTTAGTGTGCCGAATATTCCTGAGTTTATCCGAGATATTCCAAGTGCTTACTGGGAGCATTCTTATGCGGGGACAGACTATGCGCGTTTTCAGGATTTAGATGTTGGTGTTGTCGGTTATAGCGCAGGCGCAATGGACAGCGCAGCCACCGCACTGGAACATGGAGCAAGGTCTGTAGAATTGCTATGTCGCTGTCAGGACTTTCCTCGGGTCAATCGTGGCAAGGTTGCCTCAAATGCGGGTTATTTGCAGTCTTATTCTGACTGGACAGATGCGCAAAAATGGCATTTTCATTTTTATGTACAGCAACAGCGCACGCCTGCGCCACATGGCAGTACCTTACGGGTGTCACGTCATGACAATGCTTATTTTAATTTGAATAGCGCCGTGCAAAAGGTCGAACTGATTGACCAAAAATTATATGTCTATACCAAACAAGAATGCTTTGTACTGGATTATCTGATTTTAGCCACAGGTTTTTGTTTGGATTGGCAAAAACATGCATGGACAGCCAAATTACAGCCGTATTTTAAACAGTGGCAAGATGTTTACCATCCACCTGAACATGAACAAAATTCTGAACTGGCTCGGCAGCCATATTTGGGGGCAGCGTTTGAGTTTCAGGAGAAGCAGGCAGGTCAGTTGGCAGGTTTATCACGACTTTATGCCTTTAACTTTAGCGCAGGTTTAAGTCATGGACCTTTGGTGGGCATGATTGGTGGAACACATCATGGCGCAGAGGTTTTGGCACAGGCGATTGCCCGAAAACTCTATCAAGATCAGTTTGATGAGCATTTACAGCAGGTCAAACACAGCACCGAATATGAACTTGAGGGTAATGAATGGCAAGTGGCTAAACCTTATGCCACACGGGCAGTACAGCGAGATGAGATTGACGCATGATTGAATTACGACAGATTACCAAAGTATTTCACCGCAATGGTCAAAGCGTACATGCCTTGAAAGAGGTGAATCTCAGCATCGAGCAAGGGGAAATCTTTGGCTTTATTGGCTATAGCGGTGCGGGTAAAAGCTCCCTGATTCGTCTGATTAACCGACTTGAACAACCAAGTTCAGGGCAGGTTCTCGTCAATGGTGTTGATATTGCCCGTTTAAATGCCAAACAACGTATTGCACATAAAAAGAATATTGGCATGATTTTTCAGCATTTTAACTTGCTCGAATCAAAAACTGTGGCGCAAAACGTGGCTTTGCCTTTGATCTTGTCAGGAGTGAAAACTGAGGAAATCGAACAACGGGTCGATGCCATTTTGGATTATGTTGATCTGAAGGAAAAAAAATCCAGTTATCCGCGTCAGTTATCGGGTGGGCAAAAACAGCGGGTGAGTATTGCAAGAGCATTAATCAATAATCCGAAGATTTTACTGTGTGATGAAGCAACCTCAGCACTGGATCCGCAAACTACACTGTCAATTTTGGCATTGCTGAAAAAGATTAACCGTGAACAGAAAATTACCATCTTACTGGTCACCCATGAAATGGATGTGATTCAGCATATTTGTGATCGGGTCGCCGTTATGGCTAATGGACAGGTCATTGAACTGGATTCGGTATTGAATATTTTCTCTAATCCACAACACAGCGTGACTCAAAAATTTGTCAATACCGTACTCAATGAGCAAATTCCTGAAAATGTGCTGCAACATTTGGAATCGGATCAGCATATTTACCGACTGGAGTTTTTAGACCATGCCGCCAAACAGCCTGTGCTGCATGAGTTGGCAACCCATCAGATCGTGGTGAGCAATGTGTTATTTGCCAACATGGTGGAAATACAGGGGCATGTGGTGGGCAGCATGTTTGTACAACTGATTGGTGATGATCAGCAAATCCATAATGCTGTGCAATTTCTCAAATCCAGACATGTCCGTGTCAATGGAGAATTATAATGAATCAATGGTTTAATACAGATTTAACGCTCGACCAGTTTATCGATGCCATGATTCAGACGTTTACCATGATTGGTATTTCTCTGATTTTAGGCACATTGTTGGCACTGGTCTTGGCGATTGTCCTGATTTTGACACGCCCCGATGGAATTGTTGAAAACAAATGGGTCTATCGAATTTTAAGCCCGATCATTAATACTATTCGTTCCTTGCCGTTCATTATTTTACTGGTCGCGATTATTCCATTGACCCGTTTGATTGTCGGGACATCAATTGGAACATCGGCTGCGATTGTACCTCTGGTGATTTATATTGCGCCGTATATGGCTCGATTGATCGAAAACTCACTCCTGAGTGTTAATCCCGGTATTGTGGAATCTGCCGATGCTATGGGGGCAACCGTATGGCAGATTATTTGGCATTTTATTTTGCCTGAAGCTAAAAGCTCCCTGATTTTAAGTATCACTACAGCCACGATTAGTTTGCTCAGTGCTACGGCAATGGCAGGCGCTGTCGGTGGTGGCGGGATTGGTGACTTGGCGCTCAATTATGGTTATCAGCGTTTTGATAATTTTGCGATGGCTTTAACCGTCATCACCCTGATTATTATTGTGCAGATTATCCAATGGCTTGGGGAATACCTCGCCAATAAAGCACGTCATTAAAAGCTCAAAACCGTTGCAGAAGATCTATTCCTGCAACGATCCTAGATACCTATTTTTAGGCAGTTAAACACAAATTTTGCTGATTCACGCCTGCAAAAGCATTGATAAGTGCTTGAATGGAAGCGGTCGCAATATCGGTATCAATCGCGACACCCCAATCATGATTTCCCTGATCATCGACACAGCAAATATAACTAATCGAACGGCTACTGCTTTGTTTTCCAAGGGTATGTTCAAAATATTCTGCAATCGAAATTTTATAAGGCCAGTTGCTATTTAATGCTTGTACCGATGCGGACAATAAACCATTGCCACGTCCAGTCAAATGCATCACCTCATTTTGAGATTGCAATGAGATTTTGACTTCAAATACCTCCTGATTTTTATGTGATTGGTAATTGGAAAGTTTAAATCTTCGATCTTTTTCGGTAACACCATAGCTTTGACAAAATAACTGCCAGATTTCAGCATGAGAAAGTTCGCGCTTGCTCGAATCTGACTGATGTTGCACCACTTGACTAAAATCTTTTTGCAAGTTTTTCGGTAAATCAATGCCATGATTTTGTTGTAATACCCAAGCTGCACCGCTCTTGCCCGATTGACTATTCACCCGAATCACTGCTTCATAGTTACATCCCAAATCGGCAGGATCAATCGGCAAATAGGGCACTTCCCAGTAAGCATGGCTTTGACTTTCACGCGCTTTAAAGCCTTTTTTAATCGCATCCTGATGGCTGCCCGAAAAAGCCGTAAACACCAATTCACCCACATAAGGATGTCGCGGATGAATCGGTAATTCATTGCATTCTTTGACAATTTCAGCAATCGCCTTGATATCTGAGAAATCCAAATTGGGATGAACCCCTTGGGTATACATATTTAAGGCAATATTGACCAAATCCAAATTACCCGTTCTTTCACCATTGCCAAATAAACAGCCTTCGACCCGATCTGCGCCTGCCATCAAGGCAAGCTCAGCCGTTGCAACGCCCGTACCGCGGTCATTATGCGGATGAATACTGATACAAACCTGATCACGGTAAGAAAAATGCTGACAGAAATATTCGATTTGATCGGCAAAGATATTCGGTGTGCTGACTTCAACTGTGGTCGGAAGATTAATGATCATGGGACAGTCGATACTGGGCTGCCAGACCGCTGCGACTGCCTCACAAATTTCCAATGCAAATTCAATTTCAGTAAAACAAAACGTTTCAGGTGAATATTGATAAGTCCATTTCGTTTCTGGATGCTGCATACACAACGCTTTAATCTGCTGGGTTGATGCAACCGCCAAATCAATGACTTCCTGCTTGGACTTTTGGAACACCACGCGACGAAAAACTTCAGCCGTTGCATTATAAACATGAACAATCGCTTGTTTTGCACCATGCAAGGCTTCAAATGTACGCTCAATCAAATCTGATCTTGCCTGTGTCATCACTTGAATACAGACATCTGCTGGAATCTTGTTTTGTTCAATCAGATAACGGACGAAATTAAAATCTGTATCTGATGCAGCAGGGAAAGCCACTTCGATTTCTTTAAAACCACATTCGACAAGTAACTCAAAAAATTTAAGCTTTCTGGCATGATCCATCGGGTTAGCAAGTGCCTGATTACCATCTCTTAAGTCTGTGGAACACCAAATCGGGGCGTGGGTAATTTTCTGACTGGGCCAAGTTCGCTCAGGAAAATCCAAAAACTCAAATGGACGATATTTATTTTGAGGATAATTTAACATGCTGTGTCATCTCTATCTGGGGAATAAAAACAGCATGCTCAATCTGATTTTGTCTTTCATTTGAAGAATAGACAACTTATATCGAAAAACGGACAACTTAATTGAATTTTTTCTTTAAATAAGCTGTCGGGGTTAAACCCATTTCTAGTTTAAACATATAGGAGAATGCACTTGGGCTTTCATAGCCCAAATCTAAAGCAATGTTTAAAATCGGTTTTTTCATTTCCAAATCGGTCAAAGCCTGTAACAACTTGGCTTGTTTCAACCATACGCCAAAATTCATATTCATCTCTTTTTTAAATAATCTGGAAATGGTTTTGGCACTGACATGATATTGCTGAGCGAGATCTTCTAAATGATTCACTGTACCTAGATTATTTTTAATATTTTTACAAATGTCTTTAAGCACCGCCGATTGTGCCTCAGGCAATTGAAATGGCAACTCTTCCAAAAAGCGGATTTCATCGAGGATGAGTTCTAAAAGCCGTTCGTTGCGGGTATGTGGCAATATTTCATCTTTAATTTCTATCGCCTGATTAATCAGTTCAGATAAGAGTTTTGGAATGGCAACAACGCTACACTCGGTATTAAAATCGGCTCGAGCAAAGGGCTCAACAAAAACACCTCGGGCTTCCACTGTGCCAAAGATTTGAATGGAATGCTTTTTATTTTCTGGAATCCAAATCCCTTTTGATGGTGGAATGACCCATATTCCTTCTTCAGTACCGACATGAATAACACCTGACAAGGTATGCAACAGTTGAATACGGTCATGCTGATGCATCGTTTCCATATGCCCATCTGTATACGATTGCGCATAGGCGTAAATGGGATAGTTCAGTTGACCGTGAAAATAGTGCACAAGTTCTCGAATAATTGAAGATAGATGTCCTTATCTTATGTGCAAGATCAATGGACGCAAAATTTTTCGAGGAATATTTCAACAAATCAACAGTAAACGATATTGATCTTCTTCATGCGGTGCTCTGTGAACACAGGGTAAAACCTGTTGCGTTGGATGATCGACTGCCAAGCGCCATAAATGTCCTAAGCCTAAATTGACAGGTTTTGCATTGGGTTTTGGCTGATAGTGCAAATCAAAAAAATATTCTGCGAGGAAATTTTCAAATTCTGCTTCTGCGCCGTCATGTAATGCTTTAAGTTTTTCTCTGATTTCTGGAATCAGAATTTTTTGTTCAACCTGATCATTAGGCAAAATATCACTTGCAACGCCGTAATAAGTACATAAGAACGTATCTGTTGCGATGGGAGAACGATCAACATGATAGGAATAAACATCTGTCGAAATGAAGTCTAGCTCGTCATCCCGTTGGTAATTTTTTAATAAATTTAGAGAAGGAGAGGCTCCAAAATCTGTTAACAGCTGTAGATCTGTTAAGATAATTTCCCTTGCCAGATTGCCTTTTTCTGAAAGTTGTAGTGCTAAAAGATCTTCGATAGAAACTTCTGTAATATTCTCTTTTAATTCCAGTTTATCTACAATTTCTTTAAAATCACCAAGCAAATTGCGATGCCAGCACATGGCATTCATGATGCCATGAAAGTCTGAATTTACAAGTTCAGCAAAACTTGGAACCACTTTGATTTGCGTATTGTCAGAAAAAGCATTCTTCATATAAGAATTAAATAAATGAGAAACTATATCTAATTATATACGCTCGGCTTTATAGAAGCGGAGAATAATGAATGACACAAGTCAATTTTTAAAAATTCTAGGTTATTCCTGTACGAACTTTGCTCATCATAAACCTTAGTCAGTTATTTTTTTATTCTGAAAAATCTCAAATAAATTGGCATGATTCGATGCAGGCTGTCTATTGAGAAATGCACTGGCGTAATCTTCTAAATGATTTTCCATAAGCGAAATCGCTAGCTGTTCATCACCATTTTCAATGGCATTGAGAATGGCAGTATGTTCTTCAACCGAACAACAATTATGCGTAGGGGTTTCATACATACGAATCAACAGTGACGTTCTTGCGATCAAGGTTTGAAGATAATTGGTCACCAGTGGATTATTGTTGATTTCACTCAACTCAAGGTGGAAGTCGCCTGACAGTTTTACCCACTCCTGCCAGTTGCCATTGGATAAGGCATTTTCCTCTTTTCGTACAAGTTCCCTGATATTTTTTAAATTGAGGGTTTTTGCTTCTTTCGCCAGTTTTTTTACAGTTCCAAGCTCCAGCATACTGCGCGCTTCAAATACCGCTTTGGTTTCTTCAATATCATGTTCTGCGACAATTGCACCACGATTGGGCTCAATTTTAATGATTTTATCATGAGCGAGTTTGACAAAAACTCGTCGGATAACACCACGGGTCACACCAAATGCTTTGCATAAAGGTGCTTCCACTAAACGTGCGCCAGGCGTTAATTGACGGTTTAGGATGGCATCAAGAATGGCATTGTAGATGTGCAGATCTATATCTTTCTTATGGATAACATTGTTCACATTTTCTGTAGGCAATGACATTTTTTGAATCCCCTTAGTGCATTCAAATTTCAAAATGGTGCACATTTCAAAATCAAATTTGCAATGCAAATCGAACTATATTGAATCATCTTATCAATGAATGTTTAGAATTAATAGTTAAAATTAAAATTAAAAAAATATAAATATTATGTGTTTAGGTTAATTTTAAAAATACACGTTCATTATTTTTCTTCGATCAAAAAAAATTGGCTTAGTTTTTGCAAAATACAGATTGTGCACAATTTCAATCAATATTATCAACAATCTTGTTTTATGGGGTAAAGCGATGAGCAATGTTTTGGGGAAAGATGCGCTAAAAATGAAAAGAAAAATTCTGTTTGGCTTAACGATGTCGTGTACAGGATTGAGTTATGCAGGCGTAGAATTTAATACGCCAGATATGAACTTCCGTATTTCGGCTGTAATCGACACTGGGATTGCTTCTGTAACGAATGTCAAAGAAGGGAACAAAAGCAAGACTGAAGCTGTAGACAGTATTTTGGGTGTATCGAATATTGGATTTAGTGGCAGTTATAAACTGGATGACAATTACCAAGCATTTTTCAACTTGCAGTCGGGTTTTAAGCCATCAACAGGGGAACAAAATAAAGAGGGTGAGCTTTTTGACCGCAATGCTTATGTTGGGCTAAAAACGCCATATGGTGCGGTGAGTGTGGGTAAGCAATGGACATTTAATGATGACTGGTTTGTCGGAAGTGTTTTTAAAGGCGGTTACAACTCAGGCGCAGTGTTCAAAATGTCGGAATTTGATGCTGTCAGTGAGTTATATAGTAAGACCTTAAAATATGTTTCCCCAGAAATGACAGGCTGGCAGTTTGGTGGATTTTACGCGACCAAAGATGATTCTTCAAAAAACACTCACGGGCAAATTTTTTCAGGTGCAGCAAAATACACGACCAATAAAATGTTGCTGGGCGCTGCATACGAAGATCATGAAGCTCAAGATACCAGTAACCATTACCGCTTAACGACCCTCGCATCGAAGTATAGCTTCGACAAACTCACGACACGTTTGGGTTTTGCCTATGCGGATATTTCAGGACCAGGACAATACGCTGCAATTGCCAGTAATTCAGCAAAACAAAAAGCTTGGGCAACTGAAGTTGGCGTAGATTATGCATTTACACCGAAATTCACTTTGTCAGGTGACATCATCTACAAGAAAAATATGACCTTTGAAAATAATGCCGTGGTTTACCGAACTCTGGCAATTTACAAGCTATCTGAGCCACTGAGTCTTATCGCAAACGTTGCCTATCTTAAAAATTATAAGGGATCTAGTGAGAGTTTAGTCAATACAGATTCATCACTTGCTGGTGGAGGCTATGCCAACCAAGA
Organism: Acinetobacter sp. ME22; assembly: GCF_022012315.1. Classification (NCBI taxonomy): domain Bacteria; kingdom Pseudomonadati; phylum Pseudomonadota; class Gammaproteobacteria; order Moraxellales; family Moraxellaceae; genus Acinetobacter; species Acinetobacter sp. ME22. Next base: position 174,863 of record NZ_JAKLTL010000001.1, on the reverse strand, counting down.
TCAGCTTTCCACAGCACTAGGCGTCAGATTTTCATTCTAGGTTAAGCAATAAAGCCGTGAGCTCAATGTCAATAAATTAGAGCTTACACATGCATATGAATATGAAGTGAGTAATGACAATGGATAACAAATCAGAAGCATTAATAAAGCCAAGTTATGATCCAGCATTAACCAATCAGGACTTAGCACCGCTCAAAAAGCAGACTTGGGGCTCGTATAACATTTTTGCTTTCTGGATGTCAGATGTCCACAGCGTTGGTGGCTATGTGACCGCAGGAAGTTTGTTTGCACTCGGTTTAAACAGTTGGCAAGTCTTAATTTCACTGCTTATCGGGATTGTGATCGTACAATTTTTTGCCAATCTGATCGCCAAGCCAAGCCAAAAAACCAGTACACCTTTTCCTGTGATTTGCCGAGGAACTTTTGGTGTTTTAGGGGCCAATATTCCTGCAATTATCCGTGGCCTGATTGCGGTTGCTTGGTACGGAATCCAGACTTATTTGGCATCGAGTGCTTTTATTCTGGTGATTCTCAAGTTCAATCCAGAAATGACTGCGTATGCCGATGTTAAACAGTATGGTTTCTTGGGACTTTCATACCTCGGTTGGGTGGGTTTTATGACACTCTGGGTTTTGCAAGCTGTGGTGTTCTGGTCAGGCATGAACAGTATTCGCAAGTTTATTGACTGGGCTGGGCCAGCGGTTTATGTGGTGATGTTTGCCATGGCTGCTTGGTTAGTCACACAAGTGGGCTGGGAAAATATTGATCTCAATCTTGGTGGGGTCAAATATGAAGGTCTAGATGTTTTACCTGTGATGATTGGCGCAATTGCACTGGTTGTGTCTTACTTCTCTGGCCCTGTTTTAAACTTTGGTGACTTTTCGCGTTATGGTAAATCTTTTGAAGCGGTCAAATTTGGTAACTTCTTAGGTTTGCCAGTGAATTTCCTTGGTTTTTCATTATTAACGGTGGTGTGTATCGCCGCGACTTTACCAATTTACGGCAAACTTATTACTGATCCTGTGGAAATGGTCGGAAAATTAGACAATACCTTTGTGGTGATCTTAGGCAGTCTAACGCTCATGATTGCAACTGTCGGCATCAATATTGTGGCGAACTTTGTTTCTCCAGCCTTCGACTTTTCAAACGTATCACCAAATAAAATCAGTTGGCGTATGGGAGGGATGATCGCTGCCGTAGGTTCGATTTTTATTACCCCATGGAATCTGTTTAACAATCCACAAGTCATTCACTACACCATTGATATTTTAGGTGCATTCATTGGGCCTTTGTTCGGTATTTTAATTGCAGATTATTATTTCATTAAAAAACAAAATATTGTTGTCGATGATCTTTATACATTAGATCGCAACGGAAGCTATTGGTATAAAAATGGTTATAACCATCAAGCGATTTATGCCCTGATTCCTTCTGCCATTATTCCAATTCTCTGTGTATTGCTGCCTCAGTTCCATGCAGTTGCAAATTTCAGCTGGTTTATTGGGATGGGGCTAGGGGTGGTGACTTACAGCTTTATTAGTATGAAATCATCAACTAAATATTCTAAATCAATGACTTAATTTCTCCTCGGACTCTGTTCATCATGATTGGCGGAGTCCATTACTCGGAAAGATCTTTAATTTAAGGGTCTTTCAATTTGTTTAAAAATATTCAAGGTTCATCATGCGTATTCAAGTAATTAATCCGAATACTTGTCTGGAAATGACACAGTCTATTGCTGAAAGTGCAATTAAAGTTGCAGCTGATTCAACAGAAATTATTGCAGTCTCCCCAAGTCAGGGGGTTGCATCTATAGAAGGGCACTATGATGAAGCCATTGCATCCTTTCATTTATTAGAACTCGTGCAACAAGGTCAATCTCAACACGTCGATGGACATATCATTGCCTGTTTTGGTGATCCTGCTTTAGATGCAGCAAGAGAGTTAACCAATGCTCCTGTTATTGGCATAGCAGAAGCGGCTTTTCATATGGCGACTCTCATTGCAACCAAGTTTTCTATCGTTACAACGCTGAAACGAACCAAAATTATTGCAGAGCATTTGCTACATCAATACGGCTATAGCCATAAATGCGAAAAAATCCATTGCATTGATTTACCTGTACTTGATCTTGAAAAAAACGAAAAAGAAACCTACGACAAATTACTCGAAACCTGTTTGCGTGCAAAAGAAAATGATGGCATTGGTGCGATTGTCTTGGGTTGTGGTGGCATGTCTAAGCATGTCGAATCTATCTCAAAACAATTAAATATCCCTGTGATAGACGGTGTGACTGCGGCAGTGAAATTACTCGAAGCATTGCATGGATTAGGACTTCGTACCAGTAAATGGGGCGATTATGACTATCCCAATCAAAAGTAATGCTTAACTTTTTAGAAATTGACGATGGCATGGAAGTATTGATCTGACAGACAAGGATGATTCACAACATGATCATCTGCAATAAGCAGGCACTGTACTTTTTATTCTCAAATTTTTTATTTAAAACTGATTCAACTTGGAAAATATATGGCAACTTTACTCGCACCAATTTTTGATATTCCGACCTATTTACAGCCGTTTACCAATCTGGCAGATGAACGAATTGGAGCCAAAATCATAGATTGCTCTGACGATTTCTTTGCAGAAGCTAAACGTATGCTCAATGCTGATGCCCCAATTTTTGTTGAAGATAAGTTTGATGATCACGGCAAATGGATGGATGGTTGGGAAACTCGGCGTAAACGTCATGCGGGTTATGATTGGTGCATCGTTAAACTGGGGGTCGCAGGAAAAATTCATGGCATAGATATCGATACCACATTCTTTACAGGCAACTATCCTGCATCAGCTTCACTTGAAGCGTGCTATGCACCGCATGATGAGCTGGAGCAGGCCGAATGGATTGATTTATTGCCCAATAGTATTTTAGGTTCAAGCCAGCACCATATTTTTGATATTGCATCGAATCAGGTGTTTACGCATATTCGCCTGAATATTTTTCCTGATGGTGGTGTTGCACGGTTACGTATTTATGGTGAAGTGCAGATTCAACTTCAAAAAAGCGATCAAATACTCGATTTACTCGCTCTGGAAAATGGTGGACGTGTCATTGCCTACAGTGATGCACACTATGGTCATCCGCGTAACCTGATTAATCCTGGACGTGGAATCAACATGGGGGATGGCTGGGAAACGAAGCGTCGTCGTGAACCGGGGTTTGATTGGTGTGTACTGGCTTTAGGGCAAGCAGGGAAGATTGAAAAAATCGAAATTGATACCGCCCATTTTAAAGGTAACTTTCCAGCACAGGTTTCCATTCAAGCGGTATATGTTGAAGATGCAACAGATCCACAATTGATTCCGCAAAGTATGTTCTGGCCATTTTTACTCGAAGCTCAAGACATGCAAATGGATCATATACACAGTTATATCAACCCAGTTTTAGCGCACGAGAAAATCTCACATATTCGCGTCAACATGATCCCAGATGGCGGCATTAGCCGTGTGCGTGTATGGGGAAAAGTCACGGCTACTGTGTGAATATAAACAATTTTAGATGCTTGAGTCTGTTCCATCCAAAATAGGTTTATGAGTCAAATTATTTTGAAAATATAGTGTGTATCTCATCACTTTGAGATGCACATGTGTAGAAAAATATAAGGAGATTTGTGCTTCTTATGGAATACATTAGGCTAGTCTCTAAAGATCAGGTTAGACCATCATATAGCAACAATGAGATAGCGCAGGATTTCCGCATAATGATTAACGTGCTTCACTGGAGAGATTAAACTTGCTGTGAATCTCTCCAGTGAAGTTGTGCCAACCGCCGTCATGCGACACATGAGTTGACATTTTCATATACAAATAATCAAAGACTTAGAGTGCTTGATGACAATCAGGAACAATTATTTGCGACACATAAGCTGTCATTTTTATACTCAATGTATTCAAATGCTTGCATAAAATGTTTCAAAAAAAATAAAGACTTCATTTGCTATTCAAAACATCTTTTATCAAGAAGGTGAAGTTACTGATTTTGCTCAGCCCTAGTTACGGTCTTTAATTTATTTATTACAGGAGGAGGGGTTTCAAAAAATTGCTCGATCTTCATTCACGATAGCAATATGTATTTTATCAATAATGTCAGTTTATGTTGTCTTAAAAGCTAAAATAGATAAAGTTTATTATAGCGTTAGACACTAGGTTGTTTCGTATCAAGCGAGCGTGTATCGTAAGCATCTGGCCAACCTCACTTGAATTTAAGTAAGCTTTCTTCTTATATTTAAGAACCAACTATCCAAATTAGAGATGAGAAATGTATTTATTTTTAGATTGTGAATTTAATGGTTGGCATGATCAAGGTACAGGTGATTTGATTTCATTAGGATTGGTGTCTATTGATGGTAAATATGAGTTTTATGAGGTGGTAAACTGTAAGAGTCCTAGTCCTTTTGTCGTACAACATGTACTTCCAAAGTTAGGGCAATCCGCTATTCCTATGTGGGAGTTAGTGAAGAAGCTGTGCAATTTCTTATGGGAAGTTAACTCTCAAGAAGAGGATCACATTACTATCGTAGCTGACTATCCTTCAGATATAGAGTTATTTAACCGTATTTTACTCTTAGGACAAGGGCAATGTATCAATGTACCTGTATTGGGCTTCTTACTTGATTTGTCACTTACGACAAAGAATTCTATGATTCCTCACAATGCATTAGCTGATGCTAGAGCTTTGAGCATAGATTATGCATTGAAGCATGCCCATAAGGTTCTCTCCTATGCAAAAAGAATAGACTAAATTTGTCTAGGAGAGTGGTGGCAGTCCATTTCCTCAATTACGCAGTCTAAAAAATAGGTGGCTATTCAGTCCAGTCTAAATCTAAAAATTCTAGATGGTTACGTTATAAAAACTAAAATTTTTATAAAAAAACTGCTACGGTTTGGGTACCTTGTAAGATTAGATCTCCATTAGAGTTCCAAATTTGCATTTGTTGATAGGAATAGCCATTTTCTGAGAAAATACTATTGGCACGTAATAAATGCCACTCAGACTTTTCAATTGGGTGGAGAAGATCAAAATTCCAGTTCATAGAACTTACAGGAGCAAATTCCGTAAAAGTGGTCATCGCGGCAGGAGGTAGGCTGTCTGCAAGGGTAATCAGACTAACGTAAGGATCAATATTTGAATCATCAAGATTTCTAACCCATGCGATGATTTCAGGTTTTTTTGCTGAACTAACTGGAATAGAGCCACCTGCAGGACGCAGATCAAAATTTGATAATGATGCAGGGGCTTGAGGATCTTGTAAGCGTTGATAGTTTTCAGGAGATCTCACATTCTGTAATAAAGTAAAATCATGATTAATTTTACTTACCCGATCTTGTGTAAATAGGAAGTTAATTGATAACCCAAGTTCTCCGTTAGAAAAGCCTTCAACCTTATACCATTGTGATGATTTAGATTTTTTTAAAATCTCGAATTTAAATTCAATATGTTCTGACATAGCGCCAATGAAAGCTACTTGGGCAGAGCGTAATCTCAGATTATGTGTTGAATCCAGCTTTTTTAAAATGAATTGTAAAGCTAATGCAGTTGATAATCCCCCATAAATTGTACGTCCTTGTAACCAATTTTTAGGGATTGAAAGGGGTTGATTGAAATCATAATTATTTATGAGTTCGGATAATGTAGTCATCTTGTTTTCCTTACATTTTTAAAACCATTTAAGTAGTAAAGGTAAATAATTAAATATTTACCTTTAAAATTTTTGAGCCTGCCAACCGCCACCTAATGATTTGTAAACGGCTACAACCGCAAGGGCTGAATCGGTTTGGGCCTGAAGTTTTCTATCTGAAAATTGCAAAGCATTTGAATCTGCTTGTAATACTTCTATTCGACTGTTAATTCCTTTTTGATAGGCAATTAGAGCGATTTTCTGTGCATGCTTTAATGCATTTTCTCCATCTTGAAGAGCAATTAACTGTTCTTGTCGTTTGGACAAAGTTGTTAATGAATTCTCTACATCTTCCGTCGCATGTAAGACGGCTAATTGGTAGGCTGCAAGTTTTTCGGCTTCTTGTCCCTTAGCTAAGCGAATTTCTGCATTAATTCGACCGAAATCAAATAAACGCCAACGTAAGCCTAATAAGCCCACAGCCTGATTTGCACCACTTGAAAATAAATTTCCACTTGCTGTGGTTGCACTACCTATCAAACCGCCTAGAGAGACCTTTGGGTAATATTCTGCAATCGCACTGCCAATGCGTGCATTTGAAGCTGCCAATTGCCTTTCAGCCATGATGATATCTGGTCGTCTACGTAAAAGATCACGAGGTGTTCCTGTTTCTGCAATCTGAGGAATAACCGGAATTGGTTTTACTTCAGCGAGTTCTGCTCGGTGAGTTCCTGGTACTGTTCCTAGCATGACGTCGAGGGCATTCATGGCAATGTCTAGATTCATTTCAAGAGCAGGAATTACAGCTTGAACTTGAGTAACATTCGCTTTAGCTTGTTTGACCTGAAATTCAGAAGCTAATCCTTTGCTGTATAAAAGATTAATGGTTGAAAGAAGTTGTTGTTGTGTTTGTAATTGTTGATGGGCAATGTCTAGTCGAGATTGAATACCCCTAATATTAATATAAATATCAGCAGTTTGAGCTGTGACCATTAATCGGACTGCTGAGCCTCCTGCATTTGCAGCCTGATAATTTGCAAGCGCTGCTTCACGATCTCTGCGAAGACCGCCAAAAATATCTAACTCCCACGTTGCACTTAAATTTGCATCATATGAACTACCATGTCTCTCAAAATCAGGCATCGAATTTAAAACTTGTCCCAATGGTGTTTCAACAGATTGGTAAACCTTAGCAGCTTGTGCACCAACAGTACCAATTGGTTGTAAAGAGGCATTAGTCGCTGATAATCCAGCTTGGGCTTGGGTCACACGAGTATATGCTTGTGCTAGATCAAGATTTTGTTTTAAGGCTAATGTGACATATTTAGTAAGTTGCGGATCATTGAAACTTTGCCACCATACGGCAATATCTGCTTTGCTATTTTCATTTGATAAATTTGAAGATGCGCCAAGGTATTGCTCGGGTAGATATATTTGAGGACGATTATAATTAGGACCTACAGTACACGCAGTAAGAGTACTTATGATGATTGGTAGGAGAACGATAGATCTAGATAACATATTTCCCCCGAGACGAGATTTTGAACAAAAGTTTAATTGTGACTATAATACAATTTGGTCACTGGTTGTCAATATTATTTCGCAAGAGTTAAACTGCCACTTCCAGATAAAGGTTTAAATTGAAAATATGAGTAGAGAAAAAAGTAGTTATCCTGTTTCGAAGCGAGGACCAGAAGATCATGATGTAAGAGATCAAATCCTGAGTGCCGCTACAGAGCATTTCAGCCGCTATGGTTATGAGAAAACTACAGTTTCTGATCTTGCAAAATCTATAGGTTTTTCTAAAGCTTATATTTATAAATTTTTTGAATCTAAACAAGCAATTGGCGAGATGATATGTGCCAATTGTTTACGTGAAATTGAGGAGGAAGTGAGTATTGAAATTAATAAAGCGGAATATCCAGCAGAAAAATTACGGGTGTTATTTAAAGTAATTGTTGAGGCAAGTCTTCGATTATTTTCTCAAGAACGTAAGCTTTATGAAATTGCTGCTTCTGCTGCTTCTGAGAAATGGGATGCAACAGTCGCTTATGAAAATAGAATTCTTAAAGTACTACAAAACATTCTTCAAGAAGGTCGTCAAATAGGTGATTTTGAAAGAAAAACACCTATTGATGAAGCTGTAAAAGCTATTTATTTAGTTATGAGACCATATCTTCACCCACTACTTTTACAACATAGTATTTCATATAACACCGATGCTCCAGTCTTGCTTTCTAGCCTTGTACTGAGAAGTTTATCTCCATAATAGTTTTTGTGACTATTGACTAAATTGGTCACTTGATTAAAAATGAGTCTCCTGTTTAATTTATTAAGGGGGGGCTCAAATATGCTTTATCGTCGCCTTATTCCGTTTACAGCATTATGTATTTTTCCTTTTTTCTTGTTTGGGTGTGCTGAAAATACGCAATCTGACCCCCGTACTTCTGCTCCATTAGTACGAGTTGCAACTGTACAAGACGAAATCACTTCCGACTCAAGAGCATTTACAGGCACGATAGGAGCACGAGTAGAAAGTGATCTTGGTTTTCGTGTCTCTGGCAAAGTAATTAAGCGGTTTGTTGAAGCAGGTCAGACGGTAAAACGTGGGCAGTTATTAATGCATATTGATCCAGTTGATTTGGAACTTGCTGCTAAAGCTCAGCAAGGAACTGTTGATGCAGCTAGAGCACGTTCTGAGCAAGCAGAAAAAGATGAAGCTAGATATCGTGATTTGCTTGGAAGTGGAGCTATATCAGTTTCGGCTTATGATCAAATTAAGGCTGCAGCCGATACAGCAAGAGCTCAACTAAACTCTGCCCAAGCCCAAGCTAAGGTCTCTTTAAACGCAAGCCACTACGCGGATTTAATTGCAGATGGTGATGGCACAATTATGGAAACACTTGCTGAACCTGGGCAGGTCGTGAGTGCTGGTCAAACTGTAATTCGTCTTGCCCATTCTGGGCAAAGGGAAGCAATCATTCAGCTTCCAGAGACATTACGTCCTGTAATCGGGGCTATGGGTCAAGCTACACTTTTTGGTAAAGAAAATATAAGTGTCCCAGCTAAGCTTAGACAGTTATCAAACACAGCTGATCAGCTTACTCGTACTTTTGAAGCACGTTTTGTATTAGAAGGAGATTTAGCAAACGCTCCTTTAGGTTCAACGGTTACTGTTCGTATTGCCAATCAAAATCAGAGTCCACAACATTTTTTACAAGTACCAATCGGTTCCTTATTTGATAAGGGTAAAGGAGCTGGAGTCTGGGTAATTAATAAAAAAACTCAAAAAGTTACATGGCGTCCCGTTGTTGTGAAACAGCTTGATGATGAATATGCCTATGTCACTGGCAGTATTCAAAGTGGAGATCGAATTGTTGCTTTAGGTGCGCATTTGCTTCGAGAAGGTCAATTGGTACGTATTGCATCACAAGCGATTCATCCTTCAATTGGAAATGAAGGGGACCACTCATGAGTGAAAAAGGATTTAACTTATCGGCCCTTGCTGTGCGTGAACGCGGTATTACGCTATTTCTGATTTTTTTGATTTCAATTGCAGGCATTGTCGCTTTTTTTAAATTAGGTCGAGCTGAAGATCCCGCTTTTACAGTGAAGGTTATGACCATTGTGACGGCTTGGCCTGGGGCAACTGCTCAAGAGATGCAAGATCAAGTTGCTGAAAAAATCGAAAAACGGATGCAGGAGCTGCGTTGGTACGATCGAACAGAAACTTATACCAGACCTGGCTTAGCTTTTACGACACTGACTTTACTTGATAGTACTCCTCCATCACAGGTTCAGGAGGAATTTTATCAAGCTAGAAAGAAAGCTAATGATGAAATGAGTAATTTACCCGCTGGGGTTATTGGCCCACTTGTTAATGATGAATATGCGGATGTAACTTTTGCTTTATATTCATTGAAGGCCAAAAATGAAGCACAAAGATTACTAGTGCGTGATGCAGAAACAATTAGACAGCAGTTGCTTCATGTACCTGGGGTTAAGAAGGTCAACATTATTGGTGAGCAACCAGAACGTATCTACATTGAATTTTCGCATGAGCGTTTGGCGACACTTGGCGTTAATCCACAAGATGTATTTGCTGCACTGAATAATCAGAATGTGCTTACACCTGCTGGTTCTATTGAAACCAAAGGCCCTCAAGTTTTTGTCAGATTAGATGGTGCTTTTGACAAGTTGCAAAAAATCCGTGATACGCCGATAACGGCTCAAGGTCGCACTTTGAAATTGTCAGATATTGCGACAGTTAAACGAGGTACTGAAGACCCTGCAACATTTATGATTCGTAATGGTGGGGAACCGACCTTACTGTTAGGGGTCGTGATGCGCGAAGGATGGAATGGATTAGATCTTGGTAAATCATTAGAGAAAGAAGTTGGTTCAATTAATCAAGATTTACCTTTGGGCATCAGTTTAAACAAAGTGACTGATCAAGCGGTCAATATTAGCTCATCGGTAGATGAGTTCATGATTAAGTTCTTTGCAGCATTGCTTGTGGTGATGTTTGTAAGTTTTATTAGTATGGGCTGGCGCGTTGGTATTGTCGTTGCAATGGCTGTACCACTCACACTAGCCATTGTTTTTGTAGTAATGCTCGCAACAGGTAAGAATTTTGACCGAATTACCCTAGGATCTCTCATTCTTGCTTTAGGACTTTTGGTTGACGATGCCATTATCGCTATTGAAATGATGGTTGTGAAAATGGAAGAGGGCTTTAGTCGCATAGCTGCATCAGCCTATGCATGGAGCCATACAGCGGCACCTATGCTTTCTGGAACATTAGTCACTGCTGTTGGATTTATGCCGAATGGTTTTGCTCGATCTACAGCTGGTGAATATACCAGTAATATGTTCTGGATTGTGGGTATTGCACTGATTGCTTCATGGGTTGTTGCTGTAGTGTTCACTCCTTATTTAGGTGTGAAAATGTTACCTGATTTTAAAAAAGTTGAAGGTGGACATAAAGCAATTTATGACACACCAAGATATAACCAATTCCGACAAATTCTTGAACGTGTGATTGCACGTAAATGGCTTGTTGCTGGTAGCGTTATAGGGTTATTTGTTTTATCAGTGGGTGGAATGGCATTGGTGAAAAAACAATTTTTCCCAATCTCTGATCGACCAGAAGTTCTTATTGAAGTACAAATGCCTTACGGCACATCAATTACTCAAACGAGTATTGCTACAGCTAAAGTAGAAGCTTGGTTAGAGAAGCAAAATGAAGCAAAGATTGTGACATCGTATATTGGTCAAGGTGCACCTCGTTTTTATTTCTCAATGGGGTCTGAGTTACCAGATCCATCCTTTGCTAAGATTGTGATACGAACTGACAACCAAGAAGAACGTGAAGCATTAAAACACCGTTTAAGACAAGCTATTTCTAATGGACTTGCTTCGGAGGCACAGCTACGTGTAACACAACTAGTCTTTGGGCCATATTCACCATATCCAGTAGCTTATCGGGTTACAGGACCTGATCCAGAAAAGTTACGCGTTATTGCAGCTCAGGTTCAGCATGTGATGAACGCTAACCCAATGATGAGAACTGTAAATACAGACTGGGGAACTCGTGTACCAGTGCTTCATTTCACATTACAGCAAGACCGTCTACAAGGTGTTGGTCTCACTTCGGCTTCAGTGGCACAGCAATTACAGTTTTTATTAACAGGTATTCCGATTACATCTGTACGTGAAGATATTCGTACAGTACAGGTTGTTGCCCGTTCTGCAGGTGATATCAGGCTAGACCCTGCAAAAATTGGTGATTTTACACTCACAGGGGAAAGTGGACAGCGAATTCCTCTTGCGCAAATTGGTAAAATCGAAGTCCGCATGGAAGAACCTGTTATACGTCGCCGCGATCGGATACCAACAATAACTGTTCGTGGAGATATTGCTGAAGGATTACAACCACCAGACGTATCTACTGCAATTACCAAACAGCTTGAGTCAATCATTAAAGATCTACCAAAGGGTTATCACATTATTGAAGCAGGCTCGATTGAAGAGTCAGGTAAAGCCACGAAAGCTATGCTTCCTATTTTTCCAATCATGTTAGCAATGACCTTGCTGATTATCATTCTTCAAGTGAGATCTATCGCGGCAATGATCATGGTGTTCTTAACAAGTCCTTTGGGTTTAATAGGGGTTGTACCTACACTTCTTTTATTTCAACAACCTTTTGGTATTAATGCCTTGGTGGGTTTGATTGCCTTATCTGGGATTTTAATGCGCAATACCCTCATCTTAATTGGCCAAATTCAGCATAACAAACAAGCAGGATTAGATCCTTTCGATGCTGTAGTTGAGGCTACTGTACAACGTGCTAGACCAGTAATCTTGACGGCTTTAGCAGCCATTTTAGCTTTTATTCCTCTAACTCACTCAGTGTTTTGGGGGACATTAGCTTACACACTCATTGGCGGAACTCTTGCAGGAACTATATTAACGTTGGTGTTCTTACCTGCCATGTATTCAATCTGGTTCAAGATCGGGACTAAACCAGCGGTTCAATGATCAAATTTAAAAAGTTATAGGAGTTCATATGTCTAACTCAAAAGTAGTTGTAATTACAGGTGTTTCTTCTGGTATTGGGAAAGTTACAGCCGAAAAATTTGCAAAACTCGGACACAAAGTTTTCGGAACAGTAAGAAATAAAGTCAAAGCTCAACCTTTAGATGGTGTTGAACTTATTGAGATGGATGTGTCAGATGAAGACTCTGTCCAACTCGGGATTCAGTATATTATTGATAAAGCTGGGCGTATTGATATTTTGGTTAATAATGCTGGTGCAAGCTTAATTGGTGCAGTAGAGGAGACCTCGATAAAAGATGCAGAATTTTTATTTAACACCAATGTATTTAGTATCCTTCGTACCACACAAGCAGTATTGCCTTATATGCGCGTACAGCATTATGGAAGAATTATAAATGTTAGTTCAGTACTAGGTTTCTTACCTTCACCGTATATGGGATTATATTCAGCGACTAAACATGCGGTTGAAGGATTATCTGAATCTTTAGATCATGAGCTTCGTCAATTTGGAATTCGGGCATCAATTGTCCAACCATCATTTACGAAAACTAATTTGGACAAGAATACTCCTGTAACAAGTTACAAAATTCCTGAATATGATAATGAACGTAATTTAGCGACTCATGCCATATTAAAACAAATAGATCAGGCTCCTGAGCCTGAGAGTGTTGCTAATACAATTGTTTCGGCTGCACTTAATGATTGGAAAATGCGTTGGACACCATCAGGGCAGGCCTCTTTATTAAGTAAATTACGTCGATTTATGCCGAGTGGGCCAGTTGATAAAAGTATTAGACAGACTTTTGGCTTGAAATAATTTATTATAATAAACCTAAATATAAACTTGTATTTAGGTTTGTTTTTTACCCAGATATTGTATAAATTATTTTCGCCATCTCATCGTTATAAATTCTAACAATCAAATTTAATTTCAGGAGATTTTTGCAAAAAATAAAAATCTATGTGAAATAATTAAAAAATGATTTGTTATCTATTGATTTATAAAAATTATAAATTAAAACTATTTAATGGTGTTAATTTAAACTAATTCCAAGAACATTAAATCCAATTTAATGAAGGGGAAATACGTGGAATTTAAACGAATTTATTATTAAATAATAATGAAAAAAAGTATAAAGCGATGCAAATTATGCATACAAATTCAAGCTCCATTAAACAAAATGCCAATGACACAATTGATTAATAAAACTTAAATATATCGTGTTGGCTAGATTTTAAAATTCGTATTACCTACTTAGGTCATACTAATTAGTAAAATATTTTCCATGATTGGTTGTTCTGTTTTTTATATGTAGTTTTCAATATATTTAAATTAAAGAACTTGTTTTTCCCATTTTTATGAATAGGACTTCGAATAACATTTATTTTATAGCTTGTAATTAAACATCTTAGAGTTTGGGAGATGAGTCCATTTTTACCGCTCTAAATTTTAAAATTAGTAAATATCTGAAACTTTATAATAATCAAATTGCGTCATAGGAACATCATGCAAATCAAGATTGAGGAACATTGTGCTAATTCTTGGAAAAATGAATTAAAAGCATTGCCAGAATTTAATGAATGCCTTACATCATCAATTATCGAACACAGTGCGAGTTTGGCAAGAAAGTATCTCAATTTAAGAGATATTCATTTAAATGAACTCCGTATAGGTGGAGGTCTAATTGAGTTTTCAAATCTCCCCATTGATGATCCGTTGTGCCCACCACCGACAAGTGCCTCCAGACCCTACACAAAGGGATATATTTCAGAGCTCGTTCTTTTGGGTATCACAAAGGCTTGTGGTTTGAATCCATTTGCCTTCAAAGAAGAAAAGCAAGGTGCTTTGGTCCATGAGATCACCCCTGTTGATCATGCTGATAATAAAAGCATCTCAAGTGAAGGCGTGGCAGAGTTCGACTTTCATACCCGATGGAGCCTATTTGTCGAGAAATATCAGACCACACACCCTGTCGTTGATGTGTCTAGTAGATGAAAAAAAGACTTCGACTAACTTGGTTAAGCTATCTGATGTTGTAAACAAGCTCAGCCAGAAATCCAGAGAGGTCTTGGTTGAACCTCGTTTTGTACATACAGCCCCTGAAACATTCAAAGTAAAGAATAGACGTATTCGAAGTTCTATCTTTGACTTGGTGGATGGGCATTACGAAATCAAGGCTGCTTTACATAACGTCAATGCGACTGATGACGCAAGCGAGTGTGCTTTATTTGAATTAAAAACCGCTGTCTTTGAATGCCAAATTCAAAAGTCTTGGGATGCTGGTGATCTGATTATTTTTAATAATCTCCGTTGTTTACATGGGCGTGGCGAGATTACAGGGAAACGATGGCTGCAGAGATGTTATGGGACATACACATTCTCATCAGCCACGGTTTTGGATATTGAATAGTAGGTTTAAAGATGATTTTTGAAGTTGTACTAAGAGTTTTTTTATTAATCGCAATCTCTGTTGTTGGTTGGGGAGTAGGTAAAAAGTTCAAACTGGACTCAAAAGATATTTCAACATTGCTCGTTTATATTATTTCTCCTTTTGCGATCTTTTATTCAATTGTGGAATCCCCCGCCAATTGGACATATCTGAAGTATTCTTTGGGTGCATTTTTACTGGCATCCTTCATGGCTGTCGCTGGTCTAATGTTTGCAAGATGTTTCTGGAAAGATAGTCGTGTAAACCTATTTGGCTTTGCTGCAGGCACAGGGAATACTGGCTATTTTGCACTTCCACTTGTACTCGCAATCTTTGACAAAACACAAATTGCGATCGCTATTTTTATCATTATCGGCATCAACCTTTATAAGTTTACAGTCGGCTATTTCCTTACCGCCAAGGGCTCATTAAATATAAAAGAGAGTATTTTGAAAGTCGTCAAAATGCCGATCTTGTACGCAGCATTTATTGGTATCGTTTTTAAATATCTCGATGTTCAATTTAACGATGTGCTCCTTTCATTTCTGGCGAACTTTAAAGGCGCATATAGTGTTTTAGGCATGATGACTATTGGTGTCACGATTGCAAAGTTCTCTAAAATTGAAGTGGATTGGCTTTTCTCAGCCTTATCATTGACATGGAAGCATCTTATTTACCCAATTGTTGGCATATTGATCTTCATGTTTATTATTCCAGTAGATAAACAAATCTTGCAGATTATTGCCCTCATGGTTGCTACACCAATGGCTGGCAATGTTGTTGTAATCTCAAATACTTTGGGCTTACACCCCGAAAAAGCGGCTACGTCAGTCATGTTAAGTACAATGCTGGCTTTGGTTACGGTTCCTATCGCACTTTATTTTGTTATTAATTTCTAATCCTTAGTTAATGATAAAACGCCTTTAAATTGTAAGGCGTTTTATCTCTTAACAGGACTATAAGGCTGTTAATAGTTAATGGAGGCAAATTAGATTGTAGAAAGAGCTTCAAGAAGCTCGGCAAGGGTAGGACATTTTGAATAATTGCACGGTCATACCAATTTCGGTACCTATATAATTCAAAAAAGAGAGCGATCAAATAGATCGCTACTCATTTTATTTCTCTTTAGAAATTTAAAAATTATATTGGAACATGATGTTAAATAATTTATTCCATTTTCCATCGTCACCTGCTGCAAGTGAGTTGCCCGTTCCACCAATAAATGGATCGTTTTGACTCATTAAATATTCGGTATAGAGCGAAACATTTTTGTAGTCCCATACCACACCTACGATGTTACGCTGTGAGTCATCAAAGTTTGGTTCTTTTTTATTGAAACCACTAAATACAAAATAGGGCGTTATGTTGAGAGAATTCCGTACGTTCTTAAAGGTATAACTCGTATCAACCGTATAGAAATAGCCCTTATTGGCAATGTTGTATTCACTATCAAACGAACCAAAAGTAGAGCTTGTTGGGCTTAAAGCATCTTTGTTGCTAATCGACTGTCTGCCGCCTGTCAGTACCACATTCAGGCTTTTATAGTTAATGCGGTTAAACACGGCCCATGTATTTCGATTTCCATCGGCAGATGTCTTTTTATTTTCAATAGCTGAATACCAGTAGCTTCCCCCAACCGATACTTTCAAATCATCAATACTTAAAAACTTAAGGTCTTGATCAACGCGTGCCATCCACATATTTTTTTCATTTAGGTTGGTTTTAAGTGGATCAGATGAGGTAACAACATTAGCCGTATAGCGTGCTGAATCTTTACTGGTCCCGTGGTAATTACCACCATCAGTTGCGAAATAAGCCAAATCCACTTTAGTCGTAGTTGGCATTTCAAAGTGATAGTTCACACCTAAATCTAAAGCATCTTGCAGGCCCATAGTATTGTTAATACCTGCATAGAAACTGCTATCCCAATATCGTCCAGGTCCAAAAGGAATTGGTTGTAAACCGACTGTAATATTATCGGTTGTATTTAAGCGGTATCCTGCATAAGTCTGTACTAATGTTGAGAAATCACAGAATTTATCGTATTGATAACAGCGATATTGGAATTTACCAAACCAGTCTGGTGATTCATAAGCTACATTTAAAATGGCTGCATCGAATTTAATTTTCTGATCAGAAGCAGATTCACCATAATCTTTGTCTTGATAATTAGCTCGTAAGGTTCCTGAAACTGTGACTGCCCCAAGTTTATTTTGAGCATCACCAAAAGTGATGCCAGCATTCGTTGGTAAAGACATTGAGACTAATAAACAACTTAAAGTGGATTTTGCGAATATTCTTATCATAATCTTATTCATATTTATGGCTTCCAGTCGTGTAATTCACAGACGGCTTTGTCTTCTGGTTTCATAGTTTTTATATCTTTTGTACCAGACACTGGTCGACAAAGCTGAGTTGTTTGTTCGTTGTCCTGTGCTGTCGTGCGTGCCCAAACAGTGACTAAACCAGAATTTTTAATCGTCTGATTACATCCTTCAAGTGCGTGAAATGCATGGATTGCGTTACGTTCAAAATAGGTCAGCCATTTTTGGTCTGGATCTTGAGTGGAAAACCACTTTTTCCATTTTCCTTTAGAGCCATCGATATTTACCGTCCATCCATTGTCACTACGCTTTTGTTTGAACTGGTCGCTGTCCCAATGCATGACCATATGTTTATTTTGATCAATACACTGAGGTTTGGTCAGTGTCATATAAATCTCTTGAGGATGGTGATAATGGTAGGGATAGGATGTATTGAATAATTGAACGGTCATGCCAATCTCTGCACCCACTTTTTCACCATCAATTTCCTTAATTCGTAAATTACCCCATGGTCCCATGAGCTCTGCATAAAGATATCCACCACGGAAACGGTCACTTCCCGCATTTGGATTCTCAGCATAAAACGGAATCCAACCTACGGAAGACCAAAGCGTTGGTAATCCTTTGATACTGATATCCTTCGTCCAGTGTGCCTTAGTGTCGGTACGTGAAGTAATTGCTAAAAAATTTTCGTTCAACTCCAGACCAGCTGCGCCGATTTCTCCGCCCAATTTTTTATAGTAATCGGTTAATAACGGGCGATTAATCCATTTGGAGGTTGCTGATAGTTTTTGCACCTCAGCGTTTGGGGTGTAGAGTGGGAACGCTTTATAATTCTTTTGTGAATCGAAACATGTCTTTGCTTTGTCTGGCTCGGCTAGTACAGCTTTGAGATGTTTCGCGACCAGTTCTACATCACGGTATTTCATAATACAACGTGTTTGTGCTTTTCCCGTTTCTGAGGAATATGTTTGGGTCGTTGCTTGTGCTGAGTCTTTGCATTGACCAGTAGGTGTCTCAAGCGCTTTGAGGTATTGGTCCAAATAGACTAAGGATTCGGCCCAGAACTGGTCTACCAGCTTTTGTTCCTCGGCAGTCAAGTGTGCAGGTTTCACATCATCTTGGCATTTGAACTCGGCCGCTTGTGCTTGAAAGCATGCAAGCGTAGTTCCAAAAACTACACCTAAAATTCGTTTATTCATGTTTCCATTTCCTTGGTTTTAAATAATTGGGAACCCTCCATTTTGTAGGTTCCGTCTTCCATGTTTAATTATTCAACATTGATGTTGATCCATCAGATCCCAATTCATTTGGGCGTCTATTAGCCATTGAAATGGCTTTTCTAAACTACTGTCCTCCTTGAAAAGTAGCTAATTCTTGAACTATTTTAAAATAATTAGACCATGTGTCTATAAATGAGTCCAAAAAAAGACATTGGTAACCACCAAGGTCTAAACGATTAATGAAAAGGAAAGTGATTTTGTCCTTGTTTCTTAATATTAGACTGAGTGTCTATTAATTGCAATATACTTAACTCAATTAACAACTGCGGTTCTCCGATAAGCTTCATGGTTTGTAGGATATTTCTATTTTTTATTTTTAAAAACATTGTGATACTGTTTGTAAGTAAATATTAATGAAGCTAAAAAATCGATAATAAAGTCATGCGAGTATGCTTTCACAAGGAAGGCGAACATACAGATATTGAAAATTTAAGAGAATTTAGACCAGCATGCATTTCTGAATTATAGATTTATAAGAGAATTTAATGATGAAAAATTAACTTAGTTATTTAAAAATTGTTATTATTTTTCATTTAATGACACATTATTTTTTTTAAATTTTCTCCTCGCATAAGTTCGTCATTATATAAAAATAGAGTTATATATCGGAGATAAGTAGTTGAATTTATAGGAATATATTGGAAATAAATGTAACTGAATTAGTAAAATATTACTAGTTGACTTGTAAAAATGCTTAGTCTAGTATCCAAGCACCCCTAGTCTTTTTTACTCTATTTCTAGGTGAGTGGTCTAATATATTTGATGTCGGATTAGCCTGTCTATGTGTCGAATGTTTGTCCAATATGTTGTAAAGCTTCAATATTTTTTTTACTTATTTCTAGACTATTAGTCTAATTAATTTATGAAAAAATATTTGGATCAGTAATACCAACAGCTCAGCACTCATGATGACCAAAGAAGCCATTCACTTGATCAGTAGGGATACAAAATTTGTTAAACAAGGAGATGTAACATTGGATACCTCACAAGGCTTGCCCCCGAAAAAAGGGCCGCTAGATGGCATCACTGTTCTGGATTTTTCACGTGTTCTTGCAGGACCGTATTGCACAATGATACTGGCTGACCTTGGGGCACGTGTCATCAAAATCGAAAGAATTGCTACGGGTGATGATACTCGTGCATTTGGACCATTTATTGACGATGAATCAGCGTATTTTATGTGCTTTAACCGAGGCAAGGAGAGTATCGCGTTAGACATCAAAAGTCCGCGGGACCGTGATCTGCTCGAACGGATGCTTGATCAGGCAGACGTATTGGTTGAGAACTTCCGACCTGGTGTGATGGATCGTTTAGGTTACGGTGCTGAAAGACTTGCACGGACTCACCCACATCTTGTTTATTCTTCTATCTCTGGATTTGGACACACGGGTCCACTCAGTGATCTACCAGGTTATGACATGGTGGTACAAGCAATGGGCGGCATTATGAGCTTGACTGGTTGGCCTGATGCTCCACCAGCGCGAGTTGGTACGAGCTTTGGCGATCTTAGTGCTGCTTTATTTGCAGCTATTGGCATCGTAGCATCGCTCTACAAGCGTACTCGCGATGCGCAGGGCTCGCGCGTCGACATTGGTATGTTGGACTGCCAAGCCGCACTTATGGAGACTGCAATAGCACGTTTTGATGTGGAAGGTAAAGTTCCTACACGTACAGGTGATAACCACCCATCACTTGCACCGTTTGAGACCTTTTTAGCGAAAGATGGTCGTTTCGTAATTGCAGCTGGTAATGATCAGCTTTTCATGCTTATGGCAGATGTACTTGGCAACCCACAGTTAGCACTTGACCAAAGATTCGTCACCAATGATTTACGTTGCCGTAATCGTCCTGCGCTAGTTCAGGCGATTGAGGAGATCACACGTACAAAACCTATGGATCATTGGATTGATCAGTTAAACATAGCTGGCGTTCCGTGTGCACCGATTAATACCATTGACCGGTTGCTCGATCATCCTCAGCTCACTGCACGAAACATGATTATTCAGGTTCAAGGTGAAGCAGGTCGAGCTTTCCGAACAGCAGGTAATCCAATCAAGATCAACACCTTTGCTGATATTGATGTTTCCACTCCACTGCGTGCACCAGGACTCAATGAGCATCGCGAAAGCATTCTCGCCGAACTAATGTCGGGAACTGGGGATTACGCTCCTGCCGTTGGCACAGATGATGAACCACTACCACAAGAAGACAATGACCAACTAAAGCAGGCCATTGCTTAAATTTTTTTCGATTATTGTTTTATCTAGGAGATAACACTCATGACTGCATCAGTTACATCAGCTAATAAAAATGTAAATACTCAAGCTAGCGCTACAAAATCTGCGACTGCAGCCAATACACCTGTTGAGTCAGTCTCTGCACAACGCTATGAGACCATTTTGGTTGAGCGACGTGAACGTGTAGGATTAATTACCCTAAACAGACCAAAAAGCCTTAACGCGCTGAACGTGTGTATGTCTCGTGAAGTAGTTGCCGCTCTTCGACAATTCGATGCTGATGACAACATCGGCGCTATTGTCATTGTGGGTAGCCCAAGAGCTTTCGCAGCAGGTGCCGATATCGAAGAGATGGCAGATAAAACCTTCGCTGAACTGCAAGCAAATGATATTTTCGCTGCTTGGCAGGAATTACTAAGCATCAGTAAACCTATCATTGCAGCCGTTAGTGGTTATGCACTAGGTGGTGGCTGTGAGTTAGCTATGATGTGTGACTTTATTATTGCTGCTGAAGATGCACACTTCGGACAGCCAGAGATTAAGTTGGGTATTTTGCCTGGGATTGGTGGATCGCAACGACTTACTCGATTAGTTGGTAAGTCACTCGCTATGGATCTAATCCTGACTGGACGAAGCATTAATGCTATTGAGGCCAAGGCCGCTGGGCTAGTGGCTCGTATTGTCCCTTCAGCGGAATTATTACAAACAGCGTTGGAAGCAGCACACACGATCGCTGGCTATAATGCACCAGCGGTACGTATGGCGAAAGAAGCGGTTAATCGCGCACTGGAAGTTGGTTTAGCTGAAGGTATGTTGCACGAGCGCAGACTGTTTCAGGCAGCATTTGCGACTGATGGTCAGAAGGAAGGTATGCATGCATTTCTGAGCAAACGTGCACCAGTCTTCCGTCACCGTTAAGGTTTGGTGGCCTTAAAAGTACATCGAGGATATTTAGGTGTACTTGCACCAAAAGGACGAGGGAAAAGGAATACATCACCTCGTCCAACCCAATATGGTTCATTACAAGGAGAGAAAAATGAATGATTCCATTGTCGAAAGGATCCAGCAAAATCCCGAATATATAGCACTGCGCAAAAAACGTAATCGCCTCGGTTTCATTTTGACGTCAATGCTGTTGCTGGTGTATTTCGGTTATATTTCGCTTATTGCATTCAATAAGCCATTTCTGGCACAACCGGTTGGTAGCGGTGTAACAACATTGGGTATTCCAATCGGTATGGCGGTGATCATCTTCACTATTGTGATCACGGCTATCTATGTACGCCGAGCTAATGGTGAGTTTGATGCAATGACAAAGCAAATTCTGAAGGAGGCGACACGATGAAGAACTCCATCAGCTTTCTAACGGTAATACTTAGTTTCTTGGTTACAACTGTCGCACATGCGGCTGGTGGTGATGTAGGCGAAACAGCCAAGCAAGCCACAAACTGGACAGCTATTGGCATGTTTGGCACCTTTGTAGTTGCTACGCTTTTGATTACGAAATGGGCCGCTACGAAAACAAAGTCTGCTGCGGATTTTTATACTGCTGGTGGCGGCATTACTGGCTTCCAAAATGGATTAGCAATTGCTGGTGACTATATGTCGGCAGCTTCATTCTTAGGTATATCGGCTGCCGTTATGGCTACTGGTTATGATGGCCTGATTTATTCTATTGGTTTTTTGGTAGGTTGGCCGATCATCACTTTTCTAATGGCTGAGCGTTTGCGTAACCTAGGTAAATTTACTTTTGCGGATGTTGCTGGCTATCGTTTCAAACAGACACCAATTCGTGCTTTTGCAGCATCTGGAACGCTAGTGGTAGTGGCATTTTACTTAATTGCGCAGATGGTTGGTGCTGGTCAGCTAATCAAATTACTATTTGGCTTAGATTATTGGGTTGCAGTAGTAATTGTTGGTGCATTGATGATGTTGTATGTACTGTTTGGTGGTATGACAGCTACCACATGGGTACAGATAACCAAGGCTTGCTTATTGTTAGCAGGTGTGACGTTTATGGCTTTTATGGTGCTAGCCGAGTTTGGATTCAGTCCAGAAGCATTATTCGCAAGAGGTGTAGAGGTACGAACGGCAATTGCAGCCAACGCTGGTCATTCACCAGATGAAGCTAGTCAGCTCGGTCTAGCCATTATGGGGCCTGGTGGTTTTGTGAAAGACCCAATATCAGCTATTTCGTTTGGTATGGCACTTATGTTTGGTACTGCTGGTTTGCCACATGTTTTGATGCGCTTTTTTACTGTGCCAGATGCCAAGGAAGCACGTAAATCTGTACTTTGGGCTACGACTTGGATCGGTTATTTCTACGTATTAATTTTCATTATTGGTTTTGGTGCTATAGCACTAGTGTTGACCAACCCTGAGTTCGCGGATGTTACCAAGGGTGTAATCAATGGTGGAGCAGGCACTGCTAATATGGCAGCAGTACTTGTAGCTAAGTCAGTGGGCGGTAACGTATTCTATGGTTTCATTTCTGCTGTAGCGTTTGCAACTATTCTTGCGGTGGTTGCAGGACTCACGCTATCAGGTGCTTCAGCTGTGTCACATGATTTGTATGCCACATTATTTAAAAAGGGTAAAGCAGACAGTAAAAGTGAACTTAAAGTTTCTCGAATCACTACTGTTGTATTGAGTATCATTGCTGTCTTATTAGGTATCGCTTTCGAAAAACAGAATATCGCATTCATGGTATCTCTAGCCTTCGCTATTGCTGCTTCGGCTAATTTCCCCGTGCTTTTTATGTCAGTGTTATGGAAAGATTGCACAACTCGCGGTGCTGTAATAGGTGGTTTTTTGGGGCTTCTATCGTCTGTAGCACTTACAGTGGTCTCACCATCGGTCTGGGAAACTACACTTGGAAATCCAGAGGGTTCAGCTTTATTCCCATATACTTCGCCAGCACTTTTTTCAATGACTATAGGTTTCGTTGGTATCTGGTTTTTTTCAATCACTGACCGTAGTGCCAACGCGGCGCGTGAGCGGGCAGCCTTTGTTGCTCAACAGGTACGATCTGAGACTGGGTTAGGGGCGGAGGGAGCATCTGGACACTAATATTGCTAGACCACGATCAGAGTCGAGAAAGGGCGAAAAAACTCTGTAATAAGTTAAAGTAATTTTTAATTAGAACTTTACAGAGAAAACGTAATCCTATGTAAGATTCTATTTCTATCCGGTTTTAACTTATTTTTCAGAATCATAATGGTTCATCGGAATAAGATAAATCGGATAGATCTAACTTTTTCTAATCTATTTTTTATTTTAATCAAGTCCTCTATACATGGTGCAATACATCATGGGTATAATAATTTGCTCATAGATATTAGGGTGAGTCTTTGTTTGGCTTTGCACCTAATCAACATAATAATAAGCAATGAAAACCTCAGACTGATAATTTCGAGAAAACTCATCAAATCGAGTCGCTATTACTCGAAACTGTTTTAAATTCGAAAAGACATTTTCAACCAAATTCCTTAAGCGATATAAATATGGATCAAATGATTTATTTTCTCTCATACTGTTTGATTCCATTGGAATGATCGGCAGGAATTGTTTGTTCATGCCAATATTCTGATTTTTTATGAATCATAGCCTTTATTAGCAATGAGGTATTCTGCCTGACCCATCTCACCAATCAACTGCTCTACAAGTTGGCTGATACGGTCTTCACCTCTGGTGATTTTAAAATCAATCGGTAATCCATTCACATCAGGTGCAACAATGGATTTTTGTGGTTCTCACTTCTTGACTATTCAATTGCTCACTCAAAATCAAGCCGAGTGTTACTTGCATGTTGATACGCATGTATCTAGCTTCCATCAATTAATATCCATTCTTGATTCAATAAGCCTTGTATAAAACAGGCATTGATCATTCTTTAAAAACTAATTTTTCAAATTAAGATACGCCTTAGTCAATTGGTCTACTTAATGAATAATATTATTATTGGTATATCAACTGTTTGACCTAGAAAATGGAGAAAAACGTGATCTATTAGATTAGGAGAGTCCTCATTTAAGATCAAAAAAATTGTACGTTCTTTGATTTATGAACGAAGTGCGCTATTGATATTTATAGATGTATGGTCTATTTTAATTGTATGAATTATTCTTCCTTACCCAAACGACCACGCGGCAGACCAACCAAACATGGTGGGAACTATGCCGACACGAAAGATGTGTTAATCCGCAGAGGGATCGAGTTACTGACTGAACGTGGTATGAATGCCATGAGCTTGGACGATCTGATGAAATCAGTCCAAGTGCCTAAAGGGTCTTTCTACCATTATTTTGCAAATAAAGAGGCTTTTATTTTAGAAGTCTTAAATGCTTATGAGCTTTATTTTGTGAAGCGATTAAAGCAGTTCTTAAGCCCACCCGATCTTTCTCCATTAGAAAGGCTGCAAAATTTTGTAAAAGATGCAGGTGAAAAGCTGCAAAAATACGATTTTAAACGCGGTTGTATTTTAGGCAACTTAGGGCAAGAAGTTTCGTATTTACCACCTGAGATTATCGCTCGAATCGAAAGTATCTTTAAGGTATGGGAGAAATTAGTTTCAGATTGTTTGTATCAGTCAGATGCAAAATATAGCGTAGTTGATTGTGATGAGGCTGCTTATCAGTTTTGGATTGGGTGGGAAGGTGCGGTACTGAGAGCACGCTTGGTCAAATCTGACAGTCCTTTAGATGCATTTTATCGCTTGTTTGCGGTCGGTGTAGAACAGTTAAATTGTGTTCAAAATTAAGTAAAAAATAAATGCAGATGTATGCATTTATTTTTTACTTAATTCTAGACATTTAGTCTAATTAAATAAAGAGGAAGTTTTATGTACAAGGGTATTCAAATCACTAAAGATGATACGGGTTACAGCTCAAAAATTACAGAGATTGCCGCAAAACCTTTGCAAGAAGGAGAGGTTAGAGTCGAGGTAAAGTATTCAACCTTAAATTATAAAGATGCGTTGGCGATTACTGGGCGCGCTCCAGTGGTACGTAGCTTTCCGTTGACCCCAGGCATCGATTTTTCAGGTGCTGTGATTGAATCAACACATCCAGCATGGAAAGAAGGCGACGAAGTTCTACTCAATGGCTGGGGCGTGGGTGAAAAATATTCTGGAGGACTGGCTGAGCAAGTGACGGTCTCAGGGGATTGGCTCATCAGAAAACCTTCAGCCTTTTCTTTTAAAGATACGATGATCATTGGTACAGCTGGTTATACCGCTATGCTATGTGTCATGGCTTTGCAAAAGCACGGGATCCAGCCGAGTGATGGAAAAATTTTAGTGACGGGTGCAAATGGCGGCGTGGGCAGTATCGCTATTATGCTTCTGAAGCATTTGGGTTATGAGATAATTGCCTCAACAGGACGACCTCAAGAATCAGAATATTTAACCTACTTGGGTGCAAGTGAAATTATTGATCGTATTGAATTATCTTCGCCAGGAAAGCCATTAAGCAAAGAAGTTTGGGCTGGTGTGATTGATACTGTCGGTAGCCATACTTTGGCAAATGCATGTGCTGGAACCCAATATCGAGGTGCTGTTGCAGCGTGTGGTTTAGCTGGGGGGATGGATTTTCCCGCTACAGTTGCTCCCTTTATTTTGAGAGGAATCACGTTATATGGAATTGATAGTGTGATGGCTCCAATCGAATTAAGAGCAGAAGCTTGGCAGCGTTTGGCTACAGAATTAGATCAAAGCAAATTGGAAGCAGTTACAACTGAAATTCAATTAACGGATGCTATCAATATTTCAAATGACATTTTAGATGGAAAAGTCAGAGGTCGAGTTGTTGTAAAACTATAATTTTGCAACATTTCTAAAATCATATACCATACATTCAATCTATGCTGTTCATTCATATCATAGATTGAATGAATTCTAGTCATGAACATCGAGGTAGCCTATAAGCAGGCTTCAACGATACCGTGCTCTACTAAAGTCCCGCAATAAGCGTTTAGGCAACTGAAGAAGTTTCTCCTACCTCAGTTTTTGCACAAAGAATTAAAATAAAGTTTACCTAATTTGCTCAAATTCAAGTAGCAAAGTGACCATTAGAGTAAATTCATTTTTGACGGATATAGTAATAATCTTGAATGGATCAATTAAGTCCACTTAATTAAACTAGGTTCAGAACAAAGCTGATTAGCAGATGAATGAATTATCAGATTATGAAAGTACCTCTGCATCTAATTTAGATGGCCTATTCGCTAATATTATAAAAATATATGATGATTGTTTGCTCTAATTTAATTTGTAAAACCCAAGGTGCTAAAAACATTCAGCAATCATTAGGATGAAGCCTATACATCACTTATAATTTGAAAGATTATATTATTCTTTTTGCACAGGTAACTACCTTTGACTATCGAGTACTTACAATGAATAGAAAAGGCTCATCAATAACCCGAGTTTTAGATATTATTGAGGCTATTTCAACAGCCAAACATCCTCCGACCCCTTTAGACCTCTCAGTAGAACTGGATATTCCTAAACCTAGTATCCATCGACTGTTGCAGACCTTGGAGCAGGAAAAGTTCATTAAGGTTGATACCTATGGTGGGTATATCGTAGGCGAGCGAACCTATGATTTGCTCATGAGTGCATGGCAGCAAGAACCTCTAAAAATAGAAAGGTTAGCGATTTTACAAAAGTTGTCAGACCAAATTAATGAAACGTGCGGAATCGCTATACTGCATAACAATCAAATGCTATATACAGACCGCGTTCAAGCGAATTGGCCCTTACAAGTCTATCTACCGATTGGCTCAACTGTGCCACTATGGTGTACATCCAGTGGGAAATTACTACTGAGTTTTCAACCAGATCAACGTAGAAAAAAAATATTGGAACATCTGTCTATTGAGCAAATGACTAAAAATACCATTACAAATCCAATCTTGCTTGAAGAAAATTTAAGTCAAATTTATTCAAATCAAATTGGAACAGATAACGAAGAATTTATCTCAGGTATGGTGGCATGTTCAGTTCCAATCTTTAGAAAAGAAGAGATTGTTGCGTGTTTATATGTACATGCACCGACTATACGTAAATCATTAGATGATCTTTTGGCTTTTGAACCCCTATTGCGTCAAGCTGCCAACGATCTGAGTCATTTGATTGATACTAAATAAAAAAGGGAAGCTATATCAGCTTCCCCCTTATCTTGCTTGCTAATCTTAGTTTAAAGTCGGCATAGAAAATTGTGCGCCTTCTCTAACATTCGCACTTGGCCAACGTTGAGTAATAGTTTTGCGTCGAGTATAGAAACGAGCACCATCTGGACCATACGCATATAAGTCACCAAATAATGAACGTTTCCAACCACCAAAACTATGATAAGCAACAGGTACAGGAAGCGGAATATTAACTCCGACCATACCAACTTTAATGTTATCACTGAAATAGCGGGCTGCTTCACCGTCACGTGTATAAATACAAGTACCATTACCATATTCATGATTATCAATAAGGTTCATAGCTTCTTGCATTGTACTTACACGAATCACTTGTAATACAGGTCCAAAAATTTCTTCTTTATAACTGGTCATGTCAGCAGTGACTTGATCAATGAGTGTGGCACCAACGTAGAAACCATTTTCATAACCAACTGGAGCAGCATCGCGACCATCAACCACAATGTTCGCACCTTGTTCTTCAGCACTATTAATATAACCTACAACTTTAGCTTTATGTTGAGCTGTAATGACTGGTCCAAAATCGTTATTCTTATCCAAATAAGGACCATATTTGAGTGAACTCATCGCTTCAGAAAGCTTAGTTATCATTTGGTCTGCAATTTCATCGCCTACCGCAACAGCAACCGAAAGTGCCATACAGCGTTCGCCAGAAGAACCAAACGCAGCGCCAAGTAAAGAGCTAACTACATTATCCAAATCTGCATCAGGCATCACAATTGCGTGATTTTTTGCACCACCAAGGGCTTGGCAACGTTTTCCTGATGCTGTAGCAGTTTTATAAATATATTCAGCAATCGCTGTAGATCCGACAAAACTCACAGCCTGTACACGAGTATCTAAAAGTAAAGTATCAACTGCTTCTTTATCACCATTTACCACATTGAGTACACCATCTGGTAATCCAGCTTCTTTCATCAACTGCGCGATAAACAAAGTAGATGATGGGTCTCGCTCAGAAGGTTTCAAAATAAAGGTATTTCCACAGACAATAGCCATAGGGAACATCCAAAGTGGAACCATCGCTGGAAAGTTAAATGGAGTAATTCCAGCGACTACACCTAATGGCTGAAATTCGCTCCAAGAATCAATAGATGGGCCAACATTTTTACTAAATTCGCCTTTTAAGAATTCAGGTGCACTACAAGCATACTCGACGTTTTCGATACCACGCTGTAATTCACCAGCAGCGTCATGCATGATTTTTCCATGTTCTTCACCAATAAGTTGGCAAATTTTTTCAGCATTTTTTTCCAGCAGTTCTTTGAATTTAAACATGACACGTGCACGTTTAATCACTGGAGTATTTCGCCATTCAGGAAATGCTGCTTCAGCTGCGGCAATTGCTTCTTCAACTGTTGCTTTGGTTGCAAGCGCTACTTCCTTGCTTTGCTCACCTGTTGATGGATTGTAAACAGGTTGAGTTCTTGCATGTTGGGTATTCAGAGTCCCATTAATAAAATGCCCGATTAATTCCATGTGGATCTATCCTCTTGATGTGAAAAAATGAATTAAATATGCCTTACCAGAGTTGCTTATATAGTGAAACCATTTCTGCAATTGTAGGAACGACAGGGTTGTTGGAAGGTGAACCAGATGCGAGAGCTTGTTCAGCCATTGTTTCGACAATTTCATCGAAAAATTGTTTATCAGCTCCAAATTCAGCTAATGTTGGAACTTTGAGGTCTTTATTTATTTCGATTAATGCTTGGATAAGTTTCTGATTTGCAACATTGTCAGAGTCATCCATATGGGCAACACCCATTGCTTTAGCACATTCTGCATAACGTTCTGGTGCAGCATGTATCGAAAACTCTGTAATCATCGGTAGTAACATTGCATTAGATAATCCATGCGGAACATGGAAAAAAGCACCAATCGGTCGACTCATACCATGTACTAAAGCAACAGAGGCATTGGAAAATGCGATACCTGCAAATGTAGATCCGAGCATCATTTTTTCACGTGCAGATTCATTATTTGGTTCGTGAAAAACGGTCTGTAGATTTGGACCAATGAGCTTCATTGCCGCAATCGCTTGGGAATCACTATAGGGACTTGCCTTTTTGCTAACATAAGCTTCAATTGCATGCGTGAGTGCGTCAATTCCAGTATCAGCCGTTGTACGGGCAGGCATTGACATCGTTAACTCATAGTCTACGATTGCAGCCACAGGTAAAAAACCTAACCCTGCGCATAGCATTTTTTCACTGGTTTTATCATCAGTAATGATCGTAAATCGAGTACATTCTGAACCTGTACCTGCTGTTGTTGGAACAGCAATAATAGGTAATCCAGTCTCATTCACTTGTCGGGGAAATTTATAATCACGAATTTCTCCACCAAACATGCCCAAAATACTAATGGCTTTGGCACTGTCGATTGGGCTTCCGCCACCTACAGCAATGATGGAATCATATTGATGAGATCTAATATGATTTACACCTGCTTCGATTGAAGCAGAAGTTGGCTCAGGAATAGTCTCGTCAAAATAGTCGCTTTCAATATTTGCTGTTTTGAGTATGTTCTGGATTTCATTGATATAACCTAATGTAACCATCATTTTGTCAGTGATGATCAAAGGCTTTTTTGCTCCTAAGCTATTTAATATTGCAGGAAGCTGGCTTCGAGCATTTTTTCCAACCTGCATAATTCGAGGAAGGTTTATCGTATGAGACATTTTTAATTCACCATATAGAGTTAAGGTATTGAGTTATCTAGAATGATCCAAATATTGTACCGAGGGTAATGACACCACTTAATGCAATCAGCGGTATAACAACAGCGACAATGAACATGTCGTAGTAAGATTGTTTATGAGTTAACCCACATAAGGTGATGATAGTAATTACGGCACCATTGTGTGGAAGTGAGTCAAGTGCGCCAGAGGCCATAGATGCGACTCTGTGCATGAGTTCTAATGAAATCCCATGCTCTAGTGCTAAACTTTTATAGGTTTCACCCATTGTCTTTAGAGCAATACTAAGACCACCCGAAGCTGAACCAGTAATCCCTGCTAATACATTGATAACAATAGCTTCAGAAATTAGAGGATTATTTGGTGCAATACCGATTAGAAAATCACGCAGAATAATAAAACCTGCCAATGAAGCGATGACTGAGCCATAACCCACCTCAGAAGCCGTATTAAAAATAGGTAAGAATGAAGATGACACCCCTTGCTGAATTGAATCTTTGATATCAACAAAGGCCTTCCAATTTAGAACGATGATGCTTAAGCAAGCTAAGACCAATGCACAGATAATCGCCCATAGCCCAATGACTGAACTTAATGAAGTATTTCCAAATTGATCAGTAGAAAGATATGCCGTATCCAGAGAAGGTAAAATAACTTTAGTTAACAGTAAGTTGGAAATTATAACTACTAAGATTGGTGCAAAAGCAATCAGTAAACTTGGAGATGATGAGGTTAATCCACTTTCACGTTGGTGTGATTCAAAGTGATTGCCATAACCTTCATTCTGTAAATGTGCTTTAGCAATGCGCTTGTTTAACCACCACATTCCTGTAACCAAAATAAAAATGGATGCTAGTATTCCTAAGCCAGGTGAAGCGTATAGGTCTGTATTAAAAAATGGCATTGGTATAGCATTTTGAATAGCAGGTGTGCCAGGTAATGCCGTCATGGTAAACGTAAGAGCACCTAACATAATTGCTGCAGGAATTAGACGCTTCGGAATCCCA
Organism: Acinetobacter sp. ME22; assembly: GCF_022012315.1. Lineage (NCBI taxonomy): Bacteria > Pseudomonadati > Pseudomonadota > Gammaproteobacteria > Moraxellales > Moraxellaceae > Acinetobacter > Acinetobacter sp. ME22. The sequence continues at coordinate 143,440 of NZ_JAKLTL010000001.1, read as the reverse complement.
AGTTCTTTAAAGAGTGCAGATGCAATTGGGAATACAGCAAAACCAACAACAAATAACGAAACGCCACCGTAAGTTAAAATCGAACATGAAAGCACGATAGAAAGCATCGCTCTTTTATGTCCCAATTTTTCTACAAAAAAATTGGCGATAGTTCGAGCTGAACCTGAGTCATCCATTAATTTCCCAAACACAGCTCCTAATAAAAAGAGTGGGAAATATTTGATGATGTAACCACCTAAACCTGTCATGAAAACTTGAGAATAGAACCCAAGTACCTCATTGCTGAGCCCACTCCATGCAACTGCAAATAACGCAAGTATTGGTGCAAGAACAATAACGCTGAAGCCCTTATATGCTAAATACATCAGCAATATTAGGGACAAGACTATTCCGATTAGCCCTATCATTTTAAACATCCTATTTAAAATATTTCGTATAATGATACATATCGTATCATTATTAATATATTTCATTTTTTAGTCATGTCAACAGAAAATCGAGAAGTTCGACTTTAGTTGTAGAGTGTAGGTTTGAAAAAATATTATTTAATTATTTTAAAACATATACTTATGTTAATTTGATCTTAAAAAGAAGAAGTTGTTGATTGAAGGTTTGTAAAAATCCTAAAATCAACTCAAGGAATAGTGTATGTAATTGAATAGCTGTACTTATTTTTATATTTCTGCATGAAAATGATTTTTGACAAGCCGAAGTCGGATATCGATGAATATATCGAGGTCTGGTCTAGCTCAAAGAGCTGTTGTGCTTCCAATGGTTAGCGTTTCCCATTAGCTTGGCTTTGTTGCACAAAGATTTAAAAGTTAAGATTTCCCATATCTACTCAAATTTAAGTGACAACTTGGGTATGTGGTCTGCCTAAGTCCGTAAATTTATTTAATACTGCCACACGTGCATGCATCTCATTGACTTAGCTTTGAAAATTTCTCGCAATGAGTTTATCCCCCAATAATTTGATGCAATGCATATTGGCTTCCACCAAACTTCGCCGATGATAGCCTGACCATTTCTTCCAGATAGTTCTTCCTAAACGCTTAACTGTTCGAAGCAACTAATTGCGTTCTAGCGAGCCCATCTTTTTATCTTTCCATGGCTCCGCATTTTTTCTTAGTGGAATCACTGCTTGTGCTTGCCGATCCGCAATGACCTGTCGGCACTGTTTGGTATCATAAGCTCCATAGGTATAGACGGGGTCAACTCTCTCATCTTCTGGAATCTGATTGAGTAAATCACCAAGTACCTGTGAATCACTCACATTAAATTCATCTCAACAAACCACATCTCCACCAAGAAAGCCCTAAGACGATATAGAGCTCGCATTCTTTATGCGGGTTCCATTATTTATATTTACTTGTTTTGAAAAAAATACCTTGAACAGAATAAATCACGAAGTGATATCAAAAAGTTTAAATTAGTATCTATTTTTTACATAACTCTTAATTAAATTTAATGACTATTTTCGACTAAATTTAAATCTTTTCTTTTTATTTTAACCCCTAATAAAACGTCTTCATAATTAAAATTATACAAAAAAGTTGGTCCATAAAATATTTTATCAAGCAATTCTAATTGTTTGCTTGGTAAAAATTCATGAAGAAAGATAAAGTCATCATTAATATCTTTAAAGCTTAAATTTCTAGATAAACTTTTACAAAAATGAATAAAATCCTCTAATTTAATAGTATTATTTTTATCGCTTTTTTCAAAATATTTATTAATTATTAAATCTGAAACATCATCAGTTGTGTTCAATATTTTTCTTACATTTAAATCTACTTTTCTTTGACCAAAATTTTCATCGTAATAATTCAAAAAGTTATATAACTCTTTGTCGTAATTATTAGAAATATTTTCAACCAACTCAAATCCCACAATATTTGAAAGACTCTCTCTGATTTTCAAACCGATTAAAGAAATGCTATTTATCAATCTAATTATTCTAAGCAACAATAAGAAAAATTCATATCTAACTACTTTATAATTAGGAAATCGAATATCAGTTCTTATGAATAACTCTCTAAACTCTTTGATCATAAACATATCAGGTTGCATTAAAAAATCAATAGACTTTCTTAATCCTTTATATAAATTATTTAAACTATACTGCTCATTCCTGCTAGGCGATATACCTTTCAAATCCAAAAAATCATTATAAATTATAAAAATATCATTTTGGCTTATTTTTTCATCATATTCAATGATATAATCACTAATATTTGAATAAACAGAAATCTTGCAGAATTTACAGATTTCAATTTTTTCAGCATTCCAATCTAACAACTTATTACAGTGGGGACACCTACTTATATATGGAGTCGAGTGGGTGGGGCATATCGCATTTCTTTTATATCCAGCAAGAGAGACATAACAGTTCTGCTTAATACAATATGGACAAATTAATAGACAACTAACTATATAAAAATTGTTTTTATTAGTTATACACAATTTATTTATATCATCTTCTGCTAAGTCTGTAAATTTGTAAAAAACCGACTTGTCAAAATTTCCTTTAACTATATTAATAATATTTATCTTCTTATCAAAAATTGTTTTTATAACAGAATTTAGTGAAGGGTAAGCATTAGCTATTTTTATACGGTTTAAAAAACTCAGAATAAATTCATCTTCTTCTGGTATAGGGATGACAAGAAATTTTCTATTAAAATTTGGCTTATCCATTGCTTTTACTCTACTTAATGAAAGTATGATTACACATATAATCAGAGCTAAGAGTTTCTTATTTTCGAAGAAATACTAGTCATATCTAGACGAAATGGATTTGATTTAGTTTTACTTACATAGGAAGTAATACCGTCATCCCATGCTTTAATAAACTCTTCAATCGTTATTATATATTTATCTTTTTTCATCACTTGGAAAAGACAATTTTCTAAAAGAAGCATTAGGTAGGCATGGTGACCATTTGTAGCTATATAAATCTGTAAAGCTAATAGTTGACTTGTTAAAGAAGGTTCAAATTTAATATGTAAATATTTTTCTATATTTAATGAAATCTGATGAAGGAAAGCATGTAATGTCCCTGGTTCATCTATTTTTGTAACTCTAAGCTGATTCAGCTTAAAGGTTTGTGAGAATCTTCGTGCAAGCTGACTGTCAATCTTCAATAACGACTCAAACTCAGGTAGACCTACTAGGCAAAAGCAAATACCAGTTTCATTTACCAAGGTTTTTATCCAGTTGCATACCACTGTATTCATTCGTTTAGTCGAAGTTTGAAGATCAAACAAATGATGAAATTCATCAATAAATATCAGCCTTGTTTCACATACTTTTAACAGTGCTACAAGTTTGTGATTCATCTGCGTTGTGCTCCCTGAAAAAGGAGCAGGATCATGCAAAGCATTTAACATACAACTTGCAACAGATTTTACAGTAGCTGGTGAGGGTACTTCTATATAAAACACAGGGACTATGGACTTCTTAAATCCCTCCTCAGTCCGATAAGTAGGGGGATGCTTTTTCACAATAGTTTGGCAGAGAGTTGTTTTCCCTAAGCCACCTTTTGCTAATAGCAAACAACCAAATGGCTGCGCGTATGTTTTATTTTTTTCTGCACAAAGTAAAATCCCTTTATCAGCTGTATTAAATTCAGATGAAACTACAACTAGTTGCATGATTTTATTAATTTTATCTAAAATAATTTGATCACTATTCATTATCAAACTCCCAAGTCAAAAAATCTGAATAGTTATCTTTCTTATCAGATAAACTATCTAAAACTAAGTCTTTGGCTTGTGATGACATCAGCGGTAAAGTACTGAAACAATCTTTTTTTTGTTCATCTAGATTAAATTCTATTGGATCCTCCAAAAGAACTTTTAAATGATTTGGTAGCTCAATCTTAAGTTGTTTCGCTTTTTTATTTAGCTTAACATCTGATTGAATACGCTGATGTAAAGCCCATCGTGCAAAATCTGTTATATGTTCACCTAATTTTTCTTTATCTGCTTTTGATATTTTCTTTTTTTCTTCGAGAACTAATTCATGTTCATACAATGTCAATCCTCTTGTATAGGTTGGATCAGTTGAATCAGCTCGAATATAATTACTACTATCTAATGGATCTTGAAAATAAATATATTCTAGATTTGATTCATCCACCATAAGGAAAACTTCAAGTATCCCCTGAGCTGACAATGTTGCGAGTACGTGAGATTTATAAGTTAAATACAGAAATTTAACCTGACCATGATTTATATTTCTTTTAAAAGTTTTCCGTGTAAGGACATCAATCTGAGATTTTGAGAGCAGAATAGGAGGGCTTATTTTAACCGCATCTTTCCATGCAAGTATAGGTGCTCGACTTATACTTGAATGTATACTTTTATGATAAATTTCGTCGATCCATTCGGTTAGATAGGATCTTAAATTGGCTAAAGTAATGCTAGCATTTTTTTTTGGATCATAATCAGCTTTTTCTCGAGGATTTGAGAATGTAGTACCCTTTATTTTCTGAATCAGATTATGAGTTATTGTCCCAAAAAAACGTTCAATTTTAGCTTTATCATCTGGGGTTCTATTTTGAGCTGGCTGAATCGTAATACCTAATTCACAGCATATTTTGCTCATTGTATTGTTTTTAAATTCCACACCATTATCAGGGATAATCAAACTGGGAATTCCACCAGGAAGTCCCTGATGTGGTCTGTCTAACATATCTTTAATGGTTGCAAGAGTACTTGAAGCATTAACTGGTAACATACTTAGATACCATCCAACAATACAACGAGTAAAGATATCAATAGCGCACGTTAGAAAAGGACGCCCCATAACTTCTTTTGACTCTTCATCGATAATAAATATGTCTAAATAATGAGTGTCAATTTCGACTATTGCCATTACAAATTGGCTTTCTTTTTTTATTCCAGCAGCTTTAAATGTTGTATTTGCAATTCTTGTACCTTTTTTTGCTCGTAGTACGAGGTAAGGATCCAACTGCTTAATTCTTCGTTGGATAGTACGTAATGATGGACATTGATTAACATTTATATCTTGCTCAAGCATTTTTGCTTTGATAAATGAAACAACATCAATGCTACTTCGACGTTCTTTCGGTTCTAAATAGCACTCTTTAATTGCAAGAGTTATAATTTGTTCAATTTCAATATTGAAGCGAAGAAATGTATTTCCTACCTTGAATTTATTTAAAGTATAGAGATCTTTATCATTATCTAAATACAGTTTTATCCATCTCATGACTGAACGGGACGAAGGGGGAGAATGGTCCTTTATTCGTTTTGAAACATCCATAATTGTCTTATAAACATTAGAATGTGAATAGGGATGACTAACTGAATTTAACACAGTTTTAATATATTCCTGTTTTCTCAAGAGATCCCTAGTTTTTTCCATACTTAATAGTGAGTCAGATAAATCTCCATTTAATGTGATCTCACCAGAATGATATTTTTCAGTAAATTTTTCGATACTAATTGAGTAGATTTTTCCTCCAGCAATTGCTGAGTAACGTACCACCCCTTGACTTGTCCAACTAACTTCATAAGGTGTTCCAGTTAGTAAAAATCTTAATCCTATCTTTGGGATTAACAAATGTGAGTTCATAGTAGCCCCCGAGATCTGACTGTCTCTACTAGAGCTAGAATGTAAAATGGCATAGGAATATATTTATAAAATATTAAGTAGTATGCTATATCAACAGGCAAACTATTGTTTTCAAGTATTTTTTGTATTTCTGTGAATAATAGTCGACTATGAGTAGGAATGACTTTTATTGCTTTATCTATCTGCTGATCTGTCCACGATTGCATTCCTAAGCGTTGATAAAAATATAATAGTGCACTTTGGTTAAAGCCCAGCACAACATCATTTTTATCAACTATCTTATACCGTATATTATTGTAATTTATTATTTTTTTAATTCGATGATGTTTCTTAGCTTTTTTCTCTGTCAAATTAAGTTTATCTGCTTTTACTTCATGGACTTCAACACGGCCATCAGAGTATTTAACTAAAAAGTCAGGATAATTTGATTCACTTTGACTTAATTGGATTTTTAATGCTTGTGTCCGATAGGAAACAACAGAAAGATCTCTCTCTAATTCAATTGCATATGCTAATTCCAAATTACTTTCAACAGGTATCATTCCAGCATTTTTCTTACTAGGAAATAACGAGGTACGTTTACCTACGCTACCTTGATGAATTTTCCTGATGCCGCGCAAGACACCTGCAATATCAGAGCCACGCTTAAAAGCAAGTTCGATCTGCTCATGAAAATTTGAGTTTGGATCATCTTTATATTTTTTCATTTTGAGTATCTTCCTTAACAAACTCGCTAAAAATAAAACAGCAGGGCTGCTATTCAGAAACGAGCCTGTTTATTCACTTTGTAAAAAACAAAATGTTGGGCTTGACGAATTACCCAATACAGAAGATACTTAAATTACTAACTTTCAGTACTTCTGTATTGGAATCAAACGACTTATGTTTGCCGACATAAGTCGTTTTCTTTTATACAAACCTATAAGAATAAATTTCTATTGCTTTATACCTAACTTCACAGCGATCAGATGGCTTTTTCCTCTTTGCGGAATGCGCGTGTGATTTAAAATTTGGTAGACCAATGGAGCAGGAAAATTATTTTCCCTTGACCATTCCGCAATTGAAATACCAGAACTATTAAATTCTTCTTTTACTTGCTGGATACTTTTTATCATCTCGAAAGCTCCTAGTTTTTTTATAAAAATATAGTAATTTTATAAAAACTACAATTTTCTATATTTCTTGTTTAAGACCAAAATTTTCCATAAAAAATCAAAAAATAGAGTCAGAATTGCACATAAGATTTTGTTTTTATTAAATAAATATGAATTATTGAAAGTCAAAAGTCTTTAATATTTTGTCTAAAATATCTTAAGAGTTTAAGAGCTAAGTTTAATTTTTTTAAATAGTTATTATTAACTTATAACTAAGGTTTTAAGCAGAATTAATTTTCTAAGATTTTTATATACTTAATAAAGATAGAGTGATTTAAATACATTTTTATAAAACCCCAATAATACTTTTAACGCTTCATGAATATATTTTAAAAAGCCTAGGAAAAGGGATAAATGTATTTTAAGGCATTGAAATATTTTATTACATTTTCATAAAATCTTTTTTATAAATATGAAATATTCAGGAGCTTTTTTAATAAAACAGTAGCCAAGTAGTATTTTATTAGAGCTAAAAAAATTGCTAGGAGCCTTAGGTAGGACGTTATGGAAAATAAGAGAAAAGTTGAGTCTAAGAGTCAGACCATGAATCATGTGAATGACATAACATCTGTCGCAAATGACAACTTATGTGTCGCGTGACGACCGCTAAATAGAGTTGGGCATAATCTCTGACACTTTATTTAACATAATATACATTATACGAAATAGATGATTACTATAAAACGTAGCCTAGAATGCTGCTTTGTGGTCGAATCTCAGCTTAAAAATCATTTAAATCTGTTTCGTTTAATTTGTGGCTCAAATGTCGATTCTGTCTAATTTCTGATGATTCCATGATTCCATGATTCCATGATTCCATGATTCCATGATTCCATGATTCCATGATTCCATGATTCCATGATTCCATGATTCCATGATTCCATGATTCCATGATTCCATGATTCCATGATTCCAATGCAAAATATTAAAAACTTTTTATAAAACAAATATTTGAATAAATTTTTTGTAAAAATATTAAAAAATTAATGGAAAATTTTAGGTATGTATAGCACTCAACCACAGAAAATTAATATGATTAAATGTTAATCAAAAATATAAATGATTAAAAATTAAACATTTATATAAAATAGGCGATGCCTTGAATTATAGAGTCATCATAGCGAATCAGAAGATAAGGTTTCCCCTTATCTTCTATTTTTGTTGAATTAGGCAACAATCTTCTTTAACTGATGCTGATCAAGCTGTTCAGCCATATCAATTAATAATGCTTCAGTTTTATCCCAACCTAAACAACCATCAGTAACAGACTGACCATAGACCATACATTCAGAAATTTTCTGCTGTCCATCAACCAAATGGCTTTCTAGCATTACACCACGAACTTGAGTGAGTTCTCGCTCTTGTACCACTTGCTGTAAAACTTCTGGCTGACGGAACGGATCTTTGCCACTATTACCATGACTACAATCGACAATAATTGCAGTTGGCTGTTTCAATTTTTTCTGAATTGCCTGAATTGAGGCAGCATCGTAATTTGTTCCAGAGTTTGAGCCACGCAAAATGATATGTGCCAAAGGATTTCCCGAACTCGCTAGTAGTACTGGCGCACCCGTTTGTCCCATTGCGAAAAACTGATGTGAATGCTGTGACGATAAAATAGCATCCGTTGCAATTTGTACAGAGCCATCAGTACCATTTTTGAAACCGACTGGATATGGCAAGCTGCTTGCAATCTCACGGTGAATTTGTGATTCAGATGTGCGTGCACCAATTGCACCCCAAGCCAAAAGATCATCAAAATAACCTGTCACCATTGGATTTAGAATTTCACTGGCAAGTGGTAAACCCAGATTTAAAATTTGTAAGTACAGTTCACGAGATTGAGCTAAACCTTCATTAAGATCTGCCTGACCATTTAAATTTGGATCATATAGAAAACCTTTCCAACCCACAGTAGTTCGCGGCTTCTCGATATATGCACGCATCACAAAGTAAATTTGCTTTTCAACTTGAGCCTGTAGTTTTTTTAATTTTTCTGCATATTCAAAAACGGCTTTTGGATCATGGATTGAACACGGACCTGTAATCACCAATAAACGTGAGTCCTGCCCTTTTAAAATTTTTTCTATTGTTTGGCGCTGTTGTTGTACGTGTGCAGCAAGTTCGCTGCTCAAAGGTTGTTGCTGTTTGAGCTGTTGTGGAGTAATTAAAATGCTGTTCATAAAATTTTCCTTGGCGTTTAATTCATCAATAAGGGTGTATGTATTTCTGAGCGATTCGCTGCAAAATAGAACCAGAATCGAGGTTGAAAATAAGCCACTAGATCAGTTGTAAACATTGTCATTCTCCAAATTTAAAATATAAAAAAACCTGATTGGGGTTGCCAATCAGGTATTAAATGTTTTGATGGGCAACCTATCTTTTCCGTGCCCAAACGTATTCGGGCGACTATCTAAAGTGCCAGTAATACGCGCTGTAAGAAGTAGAGATAGGTTGCTGTAACATCAAATTCATCATAAATAAACTGTTCATGATTAAAATACGCTTGTTTATTTAATTAAACAAGTATTTTTATAAAATAAGTGAGTTTTTTTAAAAATCTCATTTATTTTCATCAACTAAGGTAGAACACGATGCAGTGTAACCACACATTTATCTTGTTTTTCCGATGCACAAAATTGAATCGTATTTGCATCTCGCCATTGCACAAAATACTGGGATACCTCTCCTGCTTGGTCTTGTTGATGACCTAAGCAGTCCTTTTGGTTATTGTCATATTTTACTTGTAATGCAAGTGCACCAATTTTGGAATTCTCAGGAGATGGCTGATATTCGTAAATACCTGTTGACCACTCTGAAGCACTTTTAATAATGACTTGATTACTGCTTTTAAAATTATAATATTCCACGCATTTGTTATTGTTTGGGATCTTCATTCCCCATAGCCCTGCAATTTGTGGACGCACAATAATATTGATTGAATTGTCATTCTGATTATCTGGGCTAACTTGATTTGTTTGTGGTGCTGCCAATGCGAAAGTTGAACACAGACAAAAGACACTGGAGATGAATAATTGTTTCATAAGTTGTTTTAGACCTCTAAGTGATTCAATCAAATTATCATATTTGTTACAGAAAATTGTATGAATAACTTGTTTATTTAAGGTTTTATTGCGATTGATGCATCAGTTTGGCAATGCCTTGGTAGCCAATATGTCAAAGGCATTGCCAAAAGGACAATCAATGCCGCATAGAGAAAGATGTGTTGTCCTGAAACCACATTCCAATAATGTCCCGTTAAAATACTCCCTAGGGCAACCCCAATGCCCCACATGGTGCTATACAAGGCTTGTCCCCGACCTTGTTGCTCAGCACTAAAATTCTGAAAAATTACTTTCATTGCAATCAGATGAAATAAACCAAAACTAAAAGCATGTAGAGTCTGTGCCATGATTTGTATAGCAAAAGAATCTGAATATAGCCCAACCACGACCCATCGAATGGAGGTTAAGCATAGACAGAGCATCACCAATTTTTGCCATGAAAAACGTTGTAAAAAGATGCGTTGCGCATAAGCAAACATGATAATTTCAGCGATTACGCCTGTCGCCCATAATGTCCCAATTTGTGCGGTTGTATAGTCTTGAGCATGTAAATAGTTGCTGTAAAAGCTATAAAATGGTGCAAATGAAAACAGTAAAATAAATTCAATCGAAAAGAATGCCAAAACGGTAGGACGGCGAATATTTTGCCAAAGCGGTTGTAATTTTTTTTGTGCTTTAGGTGCATTACTCGGTTCTTGAATGGTAAATGCCCAAAGGAATGCCAAGAATGCAATGCTCAATAAAATAATAGGCAGCCAACGAATTGAAATGATGTCGAGTAGCTCACCAATTAGAAATACAGCAGCAATAAATCCAACAGATCCCCATTTTCTCACTCGCCCATAATATTTCGCTTTTTCATCACCCAGCCAGAAAAGTGTCACGCCTTCAAATTGAGCCAAGATTGCATTTTGGAAAAAGCTAAAAATCAGCATTAGTGCTGCTATAGACTGAAAATTATTGGGAATAATAAAAATGAAAAACCAAATACAGGATTCAACCCAAGTCGCAATACGGACAAGTAACATGCGCTTACCCGTTTTGTCTGCGATCCATCCCCAAATAAATGGCGCAAAAAAACGGGTAATAATTGCAATCGAAGACAACCATCCAATTTGTTGAAAACTGAAACCCTGATGCTGGAGATATAAATTCCAATACGGCATGAAAATGCCAACAATTGCATAGTAGAAAAAGTAAAATCCACCTAGTTTGCTGCGGATTGGAATGGATTGGATCAAGTTGTATACCTTTGCATAATCAACAACTTAAAAAATATTAAAGTTGCATATAGTTGTATTGGAAAGTAACTGGTTGCAGTTCATTAGTATACAAATCAGTATACAAATAAAAAAAATCATCATAAAAAATTTATTTGTATACTGCTTATTAAATAAGCAAATGAGTTGCATTAACAATTATCTCATACTATTTATGGATGTTGTTGACAATAAAAAAGCCCTCAATGAGGGCTTTCACAAAAACTACAGCGTATTTCTAATTAGTACAACATGTTGAATAAATAATCAATAATTATAGTTTTTTATGAAAAATTTATTCAAAATACTTATGGTCTACGGCATAGAAATCAATCAATTATCCTTAGCCGCATATTTCAAATTCTCAGCACACCGACCTACCCAACCTTTTCCATAACGGGAGAAAGTTGGTAACGCTGTATAAAACTTTAAGCGCTCAGCCATTAAGGTCAGAATGACATCATTGATATCAAATTCATTAATCTTGGCTTTAGTGGCAGGACCCAACTTACCATCTACTTGAGAGCCAACAAACCCTATCGCTTGCTGTAATTCTTTAATTGCTCGGACCTTGCCGGCATTAATGGCAAAATCCCATAACTGAAATACAATTGCCGAGTGGATTCCATCAGCACCCAGCTTATTCCACCAGTCTTTTCGGTAAATCTCTTTTGCCTGAGTAAGTGTCAAGTTCTTGATATCCAAGTTCGGGTAGGTATTTGCAGCTATCCCATACTTAGTTCCCTTTAATGTTCCCTTGCCTACTTGTCCACCTGTCCAGTTGCCTGGATCATTCTTATCATTAGAGTAGCCACCTTCATGGCCAATCAATCGCTCAAACGCCTCATCAAAGCTAATTGCATCTTCTTTCAACTCAGCAAAACTGAGAACATTGTCTTGATGTAGCTCAGGTTGATATTGTTTTTTACCAATAATGACTGCACACAATACCAATGCACCTTTTACTAAAGTGAGATACGGTTCCTGCAATGTTCCTGTATCTACGATCGTCTGTAGAAATGGTGAAATCACACCAATCAAACCTACAGCTGCAGCGCCATATTGAACTGACTTAAACCGAAAAATACTTTCTCCCAATATACCCATTGAATCATTCCTCACTATCTGTTTTGCGATTAATAAACGCATCAATCCAAAGACTGCCTTTAAAGCCGATGAATCCACCTAAGAAAATTGAAATTTCACGGGGTAGTTTGAGGTATTCCAAAGTACTGGATACTGCGAGTGTTAAGCATCCACATAGCAAAGCTTCGACCCAATCCAGCTTGCCCTTTTGTTTGATCGACTTAATTGCAGATGTCACAACTGATAAAGTCATGGCACAAATGACCATACTATTCACTGTTAAGGTCTCATAAGTCGACTTGGCAAATTGGGCAAGAAATTCATATACACTCATAACTACTAACCATTACTGAATGACTTCATTATGAGTGCTGGATTATTAAGGGTTTTCTGAGGTTCCAAAATCGACAATTAACGAATGATTCTGTTAATACCTTTGATGACTTCATTCATGATTTTATAAAAGACCTGCTGCTTTTCATTTTCAGCTTTTCGTTTTGCCTTAACTGCTTTGTAGGCATCAGATCCATAAAAATCAGGATCAAAACTTAGTGGTAGATCAAAGACATGGTTTATGGCAATACCCGTATCATTACTGAGCGTGAACATCTTCTCCATAATGCAACTCGTCCACGTCTTTGATGAGTCCGATAAAGATGGCAGAGGGGCAAAATCGCATTGGCGCATCATCCGTACCTCCACGAACTACAAAACCATGATCATTGACTGCTATACGTAGAATGCTTTGTAACTGGTTATTGCATTCAGAATACAACTCATAATGCTGATTGAATTCAATTTGTCCCAGCTGCTTGAAATGCTCTAACCGTAGCAAGAATTGTGGTTCAAAGTTATCAAGGTCGATTGCTTCAGCAAGAACATCATGCTGGTCATACCGCATTTGTAATGCCATGGCACAAGAGATCCATTCCGCAACACTTTTGCATTTTGACTCAAGGTATTCAGCTTCAAGCCCCGTAAGTTGGCGAACAGTTAAATTCTCAAGACGTATTGAGGTAAACCACTGCTCCTGATATTGCGGCAAATAGGGGTGCATATTCATATCAATCTCAAGCAAGGTTTTGGTTTGCTTTTCAAGATACGTGACCAAAAGCGCATATCGTTCCTGCACAGTCATTTTGAGTGGATCTAGACCATCAACCAAAATATGCCGTAACAACTCACTGAGACGCTTTTCATTTAACTGCTTGGGAATCGCTGCAACTTTAAGTGAGTTATGAAAAGTTAGCTCTTTAAGTTGATAGCATGTGCTACCGATTTGAATCGAATCAAAGTGCATCATTATTTAGAGCCACCATATAAATTAATAATGTCTTGTTTATCCCAGGCAGTAAGGCTCATTAAGTTAATCTGCACCTGTGCTGATAAACGATTGCCATTCACATCAATCGGTACATTAAGAGGTACTTGAACGCTTTCAATAATGAGCGGCTTATAAGTTTTGCCATGCAAAGTCAGTGAAACAAATGGAGGGATGATACTAGGAAACAAATCAATGCTTTTACTTTGCACAGAGCCACTAATAATCCCTTCACTTGCTAAGGATTGTGGTAATGCCCATTGTTGTAATAATGAAATCTGATCCTCGACTTCAATTTTAGGATCCTTGATCGCAATAAACGCCAATGTCAGGTTTAGGCGAATTGATGCGGTAGAAAGAAAAACCTGACGAGTATTAATCTTTGTTAAGTTAGTTTTTCCTCTCAACCCACTCAAACCATCCTGTAATTTCTGAGTAACACTATCAAGCCCTACCGCTTCAGCGACTGCTCCGAGCGTATTACTTAATTCACCAGACTGAATGCCAGCCATGAGCGTTGGTAATTTTTGCTCAGGATTGGAGTTTTCAAACGGCGTTTGCCACTGGCTTTCAATATTCTGATCTCCATCAACAAACAAGCCTTTTACTATGCCATCACCTAAAACAGGCAGATCCTCTTTGGTACTGTCTAATGCTGTGATCGTGGCAACAAGATGTGAAGAAATATTGTCATACAGCAAGCTAACACTGCTTTGTGGCAGTTTAATCGTGCTTGCATTTGCCGCCTTCGCCTGAGCAATTGCAGAATCACCCATAAAAATACCCTAATTGTGTTTAGGGTATTTTGGGTTACCTAAATAGAGTAATTTTTAAGAGGTTCCAGAAGCTCCTGATAGCTTATGAATCAACAAAATAAGAAATTTCTCCCTCGATGAGCATTTAATCAGTAGCTCTAAGTTATTGATTTCATCGGATACAGGAATTCCTGTATCCGCAACTTTAATCGGTAGGTAATATGCCCTTACGGCGCATCAGCTCAAACAATTCATCAAATGCCTGGTTAATACGTTTTCGCTCTTCTCCTCGTGGAAAGACAAAACTCACACCCCAAGGCGTAATCAGCGCAGCACCTTCAGGTCCATAGTTCAAGAATGGGCTATATCCCTGTTTCTCTTTCACCTTATCCTCAATATAACCTTGAAATGCACGTGCCAACATTTCTGTATCTAGTTGCCAGTAACTACCTAAACGACCGCTATCCAAACGATTAGCATCCATCTTAAAATCGGTCACCACTTGCTTGGTCTTCGTATCACTACTTTGCTCGGTTTTTAGCATTTCGAGACGTGAACGATAACCACTCATATAGCTACGTAAATAATCTAACGTTCCCTTACCATCGTTTGCAAATCCCTGGCGCCCACGAACAGCTTTCATAATGTTATTGATTGCATCCAAAGCATCATTGGTTTGTCGGAATCCCCAAGCGCTACGTGCATTTGGATTTTTACGCGCTTCAGTCTCTAACATTTCAGCTGAGAGAATCTTATTTGCCCATTCATCAAACTCAGCAATTTGTTTCTCTGAAGCAGGTTTGTTTAAACGTTTGTAGTATTTTGGATCAAGCTGTCTCAGTAAATATGCGCGAATTTCATCTAACTTACTCTTAACACGATCTTTAGCTTCATTAACAAATTTTTCAGCCCCTTCTGTATCTGCTGCAACTTGTTCATTCTTATAGCTAAGCGCTTTCATCAACTTTTTATGAGCTTCAATGACTTCAAGATCAAGCTTTGAGTTGTACGAAAAGCCATGGCTAACATAATCACGATAACCAGTTTCATCAATTTTAAGGGATCGGGTACCATCATTATGTTGATTCCAATCTGAACTTGCGCGCCCATCTAAACGCCCTAAATGATGGTCTAAAGCATGTAGCCATTCATGTGCCAGTGAACCTGCGCCATTCTTTTTGGTCAGATTAATCACTGCGCGAGAACGCTCATAATGCGCTGCAGCACCACTTAGACCTTGGCCACGTGCACCAAATGCCAAAGCAAGATCACCATTTAAACTGATTGCCTTAGGGGAAACACCGAGTACTGTGGACAAATCCATTAAGCCATCAAAAGCATCGTTTAATAATTCCTGACGTTCAGACTGATTATTCCAGTTACCAAACTCAACCCCACGCAAACCAAAAGTGTTCATGAAGTCTTGGCCATCGGCATTACCCTGACGATACTCTGGACCTTGGCGCACTGTATTTTCAGGCTTTGGAATATCTACTTCACCAAATGTGCTATTAGTTTCAATGATGTCCTTAGCATGTAGAACCATATACAGCTTGGCTTCTTCTTCAGTATTAAATAGCGTTTCAACAATCTGAACACGTTTTCGGTCATTGATATTTCGGTAAATAGCAAATTTATCGCGGTTCTCACCTGCAGCGCGATAAATACGATGTTTTTGTGATACAGCTACCAATGGGATTGCCATTTCTGCTTCTGTTTCGCTGCTAAAACCTCGGGCAACTGTTACAGCACCACCATTCCAGTGTTTTTTACGGGTATCAATGATTTCCCAAGTACCAGCGCCATTCCCAGCAACAATTTCAACTATATTAAAACGGCGCATCCATCCTGGTCTGGAATCCAGATTGGCTGATGTTCGGGATTTCTTCATGCCTTTCATAGCCGTATCTTTACGTGCACCGCCAATCTTCTCACCCAAATCCTGAATCGAATATGGGTTACTCAGCAAATCACCAGTATTCGGATTGTCTTGTAAACTGGTATAAATTGTTCGTAAGATTTCTAAGGCATTCGCTTGGGTAATTTCAGTATTACCCAAATAAGCATCGTCAAACTCATTCCAAGTTCGATTAAGCTTACTTTTCAAATCGTCCATAGAAATTTCACCAATAGAACCAAAGCCCTGCCAGTTTTGCTCATAATTTGAAAGATAAATCTGCTGCGCTTCTTCAGGTGAATCTGCACCAATCACCAATTTGTGCTCATCAAAATCACCTGTGATCGGATCTATCTGGCGAATGATATAGATCTTGCCATTGAAGTCACTGAGATGGTTTTTAACAAAGATATCCAGCTCATCCCCATCAAAGCCTTTACTATCCAGAATATAGCCATAATGATGCTGCATGGTGGATTGCCAAGCTTTACCATTTGCATCAACACCTTGGCGAACAGATCCTGCGGGATTCTCAATAGCAATCTTTAAACCCGCGATATCCAGTATGCCTTTTTGATAATGACCACTTAATTTCTCCTGATCTGTGGGTTCAGGTAAGTCATTCAACGGCGAAGTCGCTGCCTGATGAGCCTGACAATCAATTGCTGATTTTAGGTTTTGATGGAATAGATCTGCCCCTTCTTTAGACAGCATATTCTCAAAAATATTTCTGAATGATTTAAAAATTGCTTCCGCTGAAACAGAATCAAACATTACAAGGTTTTTATTCTTAAAATGATTCTGATAGGTCTGTAACGCATACTGCACAGCATCCCCCACACTGATGGGTTCAGGTTCACCAAACAGCCCTAAGTTTTGGCTATCTAAACCAGTTTTCTCGACATATTCAGCGATTGCTTCAAAAAAGACTGCTAGTTTCTTGGCACTGCGATTGTTTTCAGCAATGAATACTGCCAATTCAGGTACGCCTTCATGCAGATCTGTAAATAAGCCTTGTTGTTTAATGAATTCGGTAATTTCCTGATTATTACGGCGGGCGGCTAAGATAGCATTAGTTGCATCAATGATGGCATTCATGACCTTTTGGTCAAGGGACTGCTCTAAACCATCCACAATCTTACTGGCCACATCTTCAACCTGAGCACGGCTGACTGCCTGAGCCTCAATAAATTTAGGTGCCGATGCAGTCAGAGCATTAATCATGTTCTGCATTTCAGGCTTACTGTGATCTGCCATCATTTCAAGTAAACGATCATCATTGAATGCCTTGGCAAAAATCGCCTGTTTAACCCGTGTTGCAAATGCCTGGGTAAAGTTACCGTCTCGATCACGATATTGTGCAGATTCAGTATCTCCAAGTTTGGCCATAAATCCAGTCAGGAATTTATGGTTGCTGGCAGACAGCAGATCACCATCTTCACTGGGTGAAAATAACATGGTCAACTGATCATCAATCCGTTTCGCATCTGCTTTGGCGCGTTCCGTTGCTGTAAAGCTAAGTTTGTCATCCTGATTGGCTTCAATGGCAAACTGTGCACGATCAATCGGTGTTGTACGCATGCGTACCAACATGGGCTTTTGGATGGCTTGCACCTGTGTATGGCTAAATCCAAAATACTCCGCCTCACTTTCTAACCATGCTTTGTATTCATCTGCAGTACCACGTTCATATGCCAGCTTGAGTGCCATAGTTCGACCATTTCCAGATTCTACCACCAGATCATCACCCACAATCGGTGCACCAGTATCTGCGCGGCCAGACATACCTAAACTGTCAGGATCGATATCATTTGCCGTTTTTTGTACCCATGCTTGAGATGAATCTCGACTACGGTCACGCGGCTGTAATTCTTGAGGGTATTGGGGATTTTCTGCACCGGCAGCAGTATGTGACGCAATAACTCGATCTATATTGATCAGGGCAAATACAGTATTAAGTTTTGTCCCTTTGGCTGTTTTGATGGTTTTTACTCGACCTTGGAAAAAACCGTTCTGTGCCGTGGATTCTAAGCGGGATTCAACTTGAGATAAGATTTTTTTGAGTACAGATATAGGGTTATTCTGAATTGCCCGTTTACCAATTTTGATAGACATAATAAAGCCACAATAACAAAGGAATTTTGGTGATTGTGGCTGACTTAAAACATCGGTTTTGGGAGGAGTACCAATTAGCCTGGTAAAGCTTGCTCAGCGTCGTCTGCAATGGCTTCATCTAATGCCTGAGCAAATGATTGTGGATCATAAGCCACATGAGGATGTTTCTGAATGAAAGTTTTAATCACTTGATCGGTAAAACCTTCTTTTTCCCGAAGGATAATACATGGCAAAAATTCATATTCATCTTTTGCAGCTTTTTCATAAACCTCCTGCCCTATAAGAATCTTGAAATGATGATCTTTGGTTTCTTGCACCAGGACAACACTTTTCGTGGTAGACGGTGCATGACGGATCTGTCCAGCCATTGGATGAATCTTTAGTTCACTTAAAGCAATCTGGTCAAAGTGACCATCACGTAGCCATGAATCAAAATCATCCTCCTCATGGATATCATCAAAGCCTTTTTGCCCCTGATACTCATCCCATAGTTTTTGAGTTGCAGGAACCAACTGTGAATGTACTGGATGAGCTTCAGCTTCATCAATCGCTTCCCGTACAGTATCAATTGAAAAAGGTTTTTGACCATTGATAATGGCAGTAAAAACTGGGCTTGGCTCCTCAGCCTGCTGGGTATTCATACCCAGCTTTTGCCGTAATGCGATAATATCTCGCAGTACCTTTGCCAATTCCAAACCTTGTACTTGAGATTTTTGGCCAAGCAATTCTTTAAGCTGCTTCAGGGCTTTTGCACGTTCTACTGTATTCATGATTTTACCCTTATGCACTTGCCTGATCGATTGCTTCATTGATGATTTGCATCGCTTGTAATAGCAATGGATCTGTTTCATCTAGCTCAGCTAGATATACAATCTTGTCCATATCCGCATCTAAAGGTGCAATTTCTCCATCGATGATAAGGTTGAGATAATCGATATCATCCTGACTGAATTTTGGTTCAGGTTCAGGTTCAGGTTCAGGTTCAGGTTCAGGTTCAGGTTCAGGTTCAGGTTCAGGTTCAGGTTCAGGTTCAGGTAGAGTGTTTTGATCTTTTGGACTTGATGCAACTATCCCATCCAATTGCAATTTTAAACTTTCAATCTCTGTATCTAATGCTTCCAATGTACCTTGCTTATTTGTTAATCGTCCTTGAGCATCGGTTAAGTTTTGCTTTGTCTCGGCTTTTTTCGCTTGCGTACGCTGAAAACGAGCACTGTTTTTATTGACCAATTGCATAATGCGACCTGCCAGAATAGGCAATGCAATACCTTCACCTTGGTTTGGTTGAATTGCACCTGTCACATCACGATTATTCAGCATGATTTTCCATGAAATCAGCGTATCTGTAGCAGCAAGTTTTGACGGTGTACTGTCTGGATTGTGATAAACAATCGTGACATTCTGCCCATCCGCAACGTTATAGGTGACGGCGACATTAACCACATTCTTGCGTTTGAATGGCTTTGAGGTTTCCATACTTGTAATCGCAACGCCGCCTTTTGCTGCAAGATCCATCGCTTTGCTAAGCATATTGCTGAATTTTTCGAGGTGTTGGTAATCAATAATGATCGAATCAAATTCTTGATGTTCAGCATCTAAGGTATCAAGTAAAGCCGGCAAACCATCAAACTGGTTCAATAGACCATTGTGATCATCATGGAATTGCATATCTGAAAGTAGGTGTGCCAGTGAACCATCATGTGACTTTAATTGAAGCCCATCCCACATCGGCTGTTCACCAGCAATAACATCCTGCAATTTTTCTAATTGCCAGGGCTGAATAGCTGTTCCTTTGGTTCGGTGAAAATAACCATTATCTAAATGGCGCTTTAAGCCTTCTTCATTTGAAAGCATAACCTCCGTTGCTACACCGTCAAACATACGACCAAAATAAAGATGAGCAATGTTTTTAGCGTCATCTTCATCAGAAACACCTAAGACAGCACACGAATCAAAGCCTTGTTGTGATTTAAAATTAACGACATGCCATACATCATCTTCTGTTGCTGACTCGGTGACAATTGCAGTCAATTTACGATGTACACCTTGAATACAGCCAATTGAGCATGATCCTGTATTTAATGCCGC
Organism: Acinetobacter sp. ME22; assembly: GCF_022012315.1. Taxonomy (NCBI): domain Bacteria; kingdom Pseudomonadati; phylum Pseudomonadota; class Gammaproteobacteria; order Moraxellales; family Moraxellaceae; genus Acinetobacter; species Acinetobacter sp. ME22. The sequence goes on along the minus strand of NZ_JAKLTL010000001.1, from coordinate 123,099 downwards.
ATCAAAACCTGTAACAACATAACCTGTATGTGGTGCATGTTGCTGGATAAAGTTTTTTGTATTCTTCACAAAAATAGCCTCAAGAAAATTCATGAGGCTATTGTGGTCATTCAAATGCACTTATTTTTTGGTGTGTACCAAATGCATCACTTTATTATCTCTATAATTAACCGATACAATAGTTAACTTACTCATTAAATTACTAGTAATAAATAACGAGCTTTTCAATGAAATATAAAATAATCGCAATATTAACGATGTCACTTTTATCAACATTGAGTTTTGCTGAAAAATATAGTTTTAGTCCACCTAGAGTTAAACTCAGTATTAATCAACAAAAAAAGATTCACCCTTTAACCTTTATCGGGCAAGCAACATTTAAAAATGGCGTGCATGTCCCTGCTTACTCAGTTAGTGTTCCTATGGGAAGTGATGCGACAGATGGCGAAATCCATTACCCAACTAATAACTGCAAATCTTCAAAATGTTATTTTGCAATGGATTTACCGAAAGATATAGCCTCTCATATGAGAGTCTATAATATTGCTCAAACTGATGAATGGATATTGGCACCTGCAGAATGGACAAGAATGCAAGGTGATATGGGGGCTGATGGAAATACTACTCTCACGATTACATCCTCTGATCAAAAATCGAATCTAAGCTTATATTCTGTTCCTGCTTGTGTTGGTTGCGCTCTTGATGCAGCTAGCCCTTTTTTCCCTGAAGCAGCTCAAGAATATCAAAGATCATTTGGCATAAAATATAGTGGTGTATCAACGCCTTTGCATATTGTTAGAGCTAATAAGAAAACCGTTTATTATCAATATCAATTGAAGGGTCAGTATCAAACCAATGGTATCGCCAAATTTAGACCTGATGAAGATAACCCTTATGATGATATGAGCGTAGCTGTACCTGCTGATAAAATAGGGTATGCACGAATTATGCTAAATTTCTTTGCGCTAACACATAAATAATTTTTAAAGTAAAGTTATAGAATAAAGAGCCCTTCAAGTTATTGAGGGGCCTTTTAGTATTATAAATTAACTAACATTGGAAACATCTTTATAAAAGTCAACGGTACTATTAGTACTCCGTTTTGATTACTAGCTTCAAAAGGCACACTCGCAGACTGTAATGCGACAACATAGGACTGCTCAAAAGGTCTAATATTGCGATGATCACGCTGAAAGCTATATACAGTCATCTTTAGCAAATAATCAGATGGTGGGCTTTGAGTACCATCATCACTAAACATTGCATCTTTAATCTGAATTGCACTATTTAATATACGTGCATCTTTTGTTTCAAGAAAAGTGACTTGCACTTCCGTTGATGTATTTCCTGTAATTTGGTTTAACTGAAATGTACCCACTTTGATGCTGTCAGTCTCCGCATCAATAATTGAAGCATCTACATTTTGAGCTAAATAAGGAATGTAATATGGGTCTGAGCTATTCATTTTTAATAATGGAACATCATCCCCAAGACTATGATCAGAAAACAGTGGTTCGAGTTCAATACCGAATTGGGCAGAAGATAAAGTTCCTAATTGATAAAGTTCTTCATAGATTGATCGCGCTTTTTGAACCTCCATACCAGCCCAATAACCACCTTCGCTATTTGCGTTGACAACGATAGAATCAAATGTTCCCCCATTTTCAATGATTTGACCTGCCATTAGCTTTCATCTCCATTACTACCATATCCTTGGTTCATTGCTTGCTCCCGTCTAACCTGTTCAGCCAAATCCTTAGCCAGGGCAACTGCTTCGTCATAATCCATTCCACCATCACGCTCTAGGAGTCGGGCAACCACTGCTTCGCTTAGATTTAATTCTTTTAATGCGGCAATAGCCTGAGCTTTTAATGTCAAGTTACTCATTCGTTGTTGCTGATTGCTAATTGCTTCGGTCATTGCAGCTGATTGATCACTATAGAACTCCACTTGCCATGGATAATCTGCTGGATCTTCAAACTCTTCGTTATAGGCATAGCCCCAATCCAGTGCCATTAGCTGATTAATGAGTGTAGCTGCACTCTGCCTAACCATCATTGAACGGCGCATAATCTGACTGGATGTGTGAAATGAAGCACCGTCCCCCAATCCACCTGCCAGCATATCGGCCCAACCAACCATCGATGGATCTAAGCCTAAACCACCCATTAATAGGCGGATATTGATCATTAGGGTTTCGGTGTTAATGGTTGAAGTTCGTTGTCCTTTAATATCCCCTATTGGATTCAAGACCTGCTTTTCATTGTTTGTAGGCAAGAAATGATATTTTGTATTCCAAATCGCCTCACCACCTGCCAACGCATCACGAACATATTCCTCATGGCTACGCATCATTTCATTCAAACCACGTTTATAAGCATCACGCTGCATGGGTGGCATAGCTGACATATTGATTGAAACGAAGACCTGATTCACTGCATCTGCAATTTGCTGGCTATTCATTGCAGATAAACACAAAATAATGTTGTCGTAAAATTCTTCAACCTCAGCACAGAAAGATCCGCCAACAGAAGCAGGAATAATCGGTGCTTGCTCCATATCATCTGATTGCAAGGTTTTTGTGACATAGAAACTGTCAGAGATGTTGTATTGAGGCACATGTGTAATACGTGGCATTTTCAGACGAAGCATCTGAACCATATTGAGTTTCGAGATAGACTTTTGCCAGTTCTTAAAATCCAGAACCTGGTACGCTACTGTCTTATTGACCTGCTCATATGCTTGTACCAACGGCGGATAGGTATACTCATTTGCGAGTATATCGACAATGCCTTGATTTTTCTTACCATAGACTCGAGCATAACCGTCACCAAAGCCAATTCCATCACGACATATTTTGACAATATATTGATTAATGAGTTTTTCCATAGGCTTGATACGTTTATTTAAACGATCTAACTGAGCTTTATTTACCTTGGCTTCTTTGTTATCGCGCAGTCTGGCTGCTGGAGTAATAAAAACCTGCTGGCTTGTTGTGGCATCACCACCCAATGCTGCTGCAATATGAATTCCCATTGCTTCAGCAATCGGTGCAAAACGGAGCATCTTTTCCCACTTAGTGTAAATTTCAATGCGTGAACGCTTTTTATTCTGCTTATTGTCAAGTGTTCCTAGGGTAAACGGATTCATTGTCTCTTGAATACGAGCCATGTTTTCCTGACTTGTATCATTTAGAAGATCTTGTTGTTGAACAGATAATGCCGAAGTATCCGTTCCAAGCAGAATTGAAAGTACATCGTGAAATGCCATAAAAAAGCCAGAATAAACAAATAATGAGTATTCTGGCTTATGGATTTAGCAAGTATTCTTCATAGTTCCAACCCATTTAAGGTAGGGTAAATTCTGCCATATAGCCATCACTCCGAACTTTGGCACTTGATGTTCCTGATGAGAATAAATAATCATAAATATCTATACTACCAGCAACAGAGGTTTTTAGAATTGAAATGGCCACCGAACGTGCTTCAACAATATTGAAACTTGGGCTACTTCCAAAAACACCCGTATTGTCATCGGAATTTGTATCAAAAAGAGCAAATAAACTAACAGCATCATTATCTGGATATACATCATTGCCAATGTATGCCAAACCCGCATTCACAAATAAGAAAAATAATAAATATGTAAGCTGCATTGATGCACTAGAAGTGTATTGAGCAGTTACATTTTTTACAGCATTATCTTCAAATATTTGTAAAACAACATGATATTTTCCAGCAGGTAATTCTTGATATTGAGACAATGATGCTATCTGATAAGCGGCAGTTTCCCAATCAGAATCGATGATAGAACCTATTCTTAATACTTGAACACTTGGTACCTTAGTATCAAGATAATCCTGTACAGCTATGTAATCTTTATTGGTTGGATCATAGCCCAGTAGTGCTTTGATGTTACCGCTGGTAATGGTCATTGGCTGGTCTGTACGTCCACGTTTAAACTGACCAACAATTAATGGATAGCCCAAACCTGACTGACTATTGGTTTCACTCTTGTCAGTAAGTCCCGACCACTGAATCCCGACAGCTTCTCCAAGTACACTGGTACGAATCATAAAAAAATACCCATAGTTTTTTTGACTATGGATATTGTGATCTTATCTCGTTTATAAAATTTCGACTTGTTCCAAACTTGGCAACTCAATACATAAACTAGGGAAACTGATACCTAATATTCCTAATACACTTTTAACAAATGACACGATTTTCTCTGTAATCTGAGTATAAATTGCCTGCATATAGCTCAGCATAATTTCTCTTAACTCAATTGCATAGCTTAAGAAGTCTGGGAAAAATGGATCAGGAAACGTGATCAGAGACAGCCCATCAAATGAAATTAAGGCAAAAATGTCTGGAATGCTTAGATCTGTAAGACTTAAAGCAGCCTTGATTGCCTCGAACTCATTTTCAAATTCAATAATCTCATCCTGAATCGCTTTTATTTTTTCTAAAGCAATTCCTTTGATCATCTCTTGTAGCTCTGCCAATGTTGGTATGGTTGGCAAACTCAGCACTGCGTTAATTTTTAATTTACCTAGTGTTTGATCGATCAAGCTTTTGCAAATATTAATCAACTGATATACCGACATATTGTAAATAGATTTCAGTAACGTATTAATTTCAAAAGAAGAAATTGAAAGATCATAATAAATTGGTATGGGTAGAAATGCTGAGAATGCATTTATAAAATCTTGGCCATATTGTGCTAACAATTCTTTAAGTTGTATTCGTAACTGAGCTGGATCAATAGTAATCAGATCAAGAATAGATACTCCCAAATATGGAATTTGGGGAAGTAATGCCGCGAGATCCAAACCTAGTAGATTGACCATAGGTTTGATCATTGCAAAGAGCGTATTTACTGAAAGCATGTTCTGCCAGTATTGAACAATTTGCGAGAACTCTAATGTGTACTGACTAATATCAGGATAAATAGGTATTGGAATACCAATTAATGCACTGATCGACGTTAAATTAGAGAAATCAATTGTGGTGTAATCATCAATTTGAGCGATGAGATCCTGATAACTTGGCGGTGGATATGAAATACAGAACTGTGTCATTTATCCACCATTGATACTGACTTGTGGTGCTTTCAAGGATACCTTTGTCTCAGAGCTAACATTGACCTGCGTTGTTCCACTAATATTGACTGTATTACTTCCTGTAATATAAATATCAGGTGCTTCGATTGTTACCTTAGCTGTTGCTAAGATTTCAATATTTTGTTGCCGAATACGACGTACGTCTGTGACATTATCACTGCCATGACTACTAAAGAAAGCAATCACTGGACGAGCTTCATCACCACCTTCAAAAAAGACATAGACATCTGGTAAATTACTCGAACTGCCTAGAATTTTAAGCTCAGTATCTCGATCATCTTCACCAACAGCATAAGCAAATGTTGCTGTTAGACCGTCACTCGCTCCATCCGTTAAGCCAAAGATGTGAACTTTGGCTGTACGTGTAGATGAATCATAGCTGAGGATTCTTGCTCGTTTAAATCCATATTGCATGGGTAATATCCTTACTTATGAGCTCATTCCACCAATCCGTAGTACTTGAACACTTGGCACTTTAATATCAAGATAATCCTGTACAGCTATGTAATCTTTATTGGTTGGATCATAGCCCAGTAGTGCTTTGATGTTACCGCTGGTAATGGTCATTGGCTGGTCTGTACGTCCACGTTTAAACTGACCAACAATTAATGGATAGCCCAAACCTGACTGACTATTGGTTTCACTCTTGTCAGTAAGTCCCGACCACTGAATCCCGACAGCTTCTCCAAGTACACTGGTACGAATCATAAAAAATACCCATGGTTTTTGACTATGGGTATTGTCGTACTGACAATCACATGGTTATGTCACAGGTACCAAATCACAAGGAACCAATCCAAAACTTACTTGCTGTTGCTGTTGCGCCACCCAGTGCACCTGTATTCACCAAATGTGCTGCTGTAAGAACGATATAATTCTTACTCTCGATCTCCAGCAGATCTCCTGCCTGAATTGTTGTAGTTAATGGGCGTAAAATTGTGCCTCGTTGAATCAGAACCTTATTCATGTTCTTCAGCTGCCGACTGGTTAAGCCAGCTTTCTGAATGATTTTCTGTGAAGAAACAGTATCACCATCTCCTAAAATAGTTGCACCATCATCATCGACTGACACATAAGAAGCCTTGTTCATGTTCTCCAACTTATCACTGTTAAACCACACTACGGCACTTGGATCAAATTTCTGGGCAACTTCCTGTTTGAACAGCGCATCGATCTTATAGGCGCCAATCTTGCCATTGCGAAAAGCCATAACGGCAGCTTCCTGTTGCATGTAGAGTGCCAGGCGTTGCGTTGGCATAGAGCCTTTGAGACAAATAAACTCAGGCAAAGGTAAATCAGATCCTAGACTAATTTTGGCACCACTAGCACGATAAGCCGCATTAAATGAGCTCTGATCTAAGATCACAGCATTGTCTACGGCCTGAATTAATCGATTACATCCTTCAGGAATTGCAACGCAGGCTATTCCACCAACACGGCGATCATCCTTAACTGTTTGTGTTTTCAATGGCATGACCTTAATGAGGCTAAAGGTGGCACCGAACTCACCAACAGTTACTTTAGCACCTAATACCAAAGCCTTTTTTAATGCCTCGGTATCCTGCACAGTAAACTCTAGACTGGTAGGAACCGGGACAAGATCCGTCCGTAGTGTTGCACTTAATAAATTGGAAGCAGAAATCGTTAAATTGGCATCAACAAGAGTGATCTGCATTTTACTTACCACTCATGGTGACATAAGAAAATGGTGCCTCAAAAAAAGCTTCGTCCTGCATGGTCTTTCTAGCTTCATTGTAAATTTGTGTCGCTGTATTCACATCTAGACCAAACCCTTCAGCTCCTAGACTCCGCACGCCCTCCATCATACGGGCTTGTTGTAAATCACAATGCGCACGAATCACAGGATCTAGAATTGCCCACTCTGCGGCTTGTAAGACAATATTTTGATCCAGTAGTATTGTGCTGGTTGCATTTTTTTGTGCCTGCAGCATTTGCCATGCTGCATAGTACTGAGCCTCAAGTACTGCTGTATTGATGACATCTTCAGGTAACAGAGAATAGCCATTACTCGATAGTTCTTCATAAAGCTGTGTGGCAATATGATTGATTGAACCCGCTGTAATGCCGAGATAACTCGGTACTTGCGGGTTTTCACTATCCTTGGCTTGTAGTTGCATGGTCATGAGCTAATGACCTCTTAACTAAACAACGAGCCAAGACGACTTGCAGCACTTGCAATTTGACTCACACTACTTAGTGCAGATTGGGTCGTTGAAATAACACTTTGCACACGACTGGCAAAGGACGTTGCACCAGAGCTATTCTGCCCCAACTGTACGGTACCATTAGTTCCAATACTGGCATTAATCCCAAAATAGTTATAATCACATGGGCAAGAAATCGTCATGACTTGAGAACGACTTTCGCTATCAAACTCCGCCTGTTCAAAACGGATAGCACAGTTAAGTAGCTCATAACTCCGAGTGAAGTTATCTAAACGACCATCATAATAATCACAGTCAATTACACCACCTGTCGCCACAATATACTCTGCAAACCACTGATCATAGCCCGCTTCAGTCACCAGAATTTGAATATTGCCTGAATACTTGGTATTGGGAATCCCTGGCACAATCCCTGTAAAACCTCCTGCATATTGCACTTCAGCAGGATCACCATTGGAAACGATCGGACGCATAGAGCCTTTAATTAAAAAGCGCATATCTTCCATACCTTGAGGCACCAACATACCCTGACATGCCAATAATGGAGAACCTTGTTGCTGAATCGCTTCATAATCCTGACGCAATTGCGATAACAGAACCTTGTTGATCTGAGACATCGTTACTCTCTTGATTACTTGTTCTGTGATAGTGTGCGTTAGGCGAAGTTTTCCCTTTTAGCCAAGTACCAATCAAACACTGATTGTTGCTTCACTTGCACTTAATTTCTCTTTAGTAGATGAGTAGGCACTCATACGATAAAAGTAATTTTTTCCTTCATCGAGATAAAAGTGGTCAGCATAGGCCTGATCCGTAGTTGTACACATCAGAATTGGTAATGGTGAAATAGTCGCTGTGCGTGCCTGCATCGCATCTAATAAAATTTGTGTAAAGCTTTCTGCTAATGCATTGTTGCCATAGATTTTGTCCCCAGCAGAAGCATCAAGAATGAAGCTAACAGAATCTTCACTTTCTAGGTTATCCTGCAAATAGCTTTCCAGATACTCAGTTACATCAGCCCCACTGAGTTCAATCTGATTATAAGAGCTCGGATCTGCATCATAATCTGGATTCTCTACGCAGCTAAAGATTAAAGTTAGACTATTACTGAGGTTTGGATCATCTGCAGTTGAATACTGAATTGTAAGACTGCAGCTCGCATCAGTCACACCACAACTGTGACTCACTGACTGGAATGCTCCATAATCATCCGTCTCAGTTTTGTTGGGTAAAATGACCCGGTTGTAATAGTTTTCTGCTGCCTGCTCAAAAGATGTGAAGCTATAATTGACGTCATCATATTGATACCAATACTGGTAGTATTCAGCATTTTCAACCTGGTCTACTGTAATCGTCAGGGTATTTGTGAGTTCAGGATCTGAGGTGCTTTGGTAAACAATTTCAACTTGGCAAGCAAGATCTGAAGTACTACAGCTGTGGGTTGCAGAGACAAAATCGCCATAATCATCATTGTCCGTCTTATTGGCCAAGATCACATTCACATAATATGTGTATGCAGCATTCTCAAAGGATGTATAACTATAGGTCACACTCTGCACTTGATAAAAAGATGCATAATATTGAGGATTCACTGCATTATAGTAAATCACACCCTGTGATGAGAGAAACCATGCATTATTGGCAATTACATTGCCAAGTCCCGTCACACCAACAAAATTGATCAAGCTATAGTTTTTGGCAGCTTGCCAGCGATCGACAATAATTGCGATCAAATCATTGATTGTAGTTGACACAGATCCTGATTCAGAAAATGTATAAGATGTTCCATCAAAGCTTTTGGCCAAAGTCAGTAATGCTGTAAGTTGTAATGTCTGATTGTCTAAGGCCATTTGGCTAAACTTCACTGAAAAGTTGCTCGATGTAGCCAAGCTACTTGCTGTGAAATTCTGAGCATAATCAATAAAATTATTTTGATAATCTTCAGGATTGAATGCACGCTCAAGAATGGTGTTCAGTGTTAATAAGGCCATACTCTCCTGACATCGATACAACTTAAATCCAGAGACCTCATCATCTTCAGACCATGTGGCATTCGCGATACCTGTTAGGGCATCATAGATGACATTGAATAAGTACGGCAGCCCAAAGCCTGTATAGCGGTCATAATCAACACCCATTCGGATGAAGTTCATCGGCTTTGCTGCACAAGCAACACCAATCTTAGATAATCCAAGATCTCGATTTAATGCCAATGCAATGACCTTAAGCACGATATTTGCAGGAACCAGTTTACGCACGGATGGAGATAACTCAACAATTTCACTCAGTTCAACATCTTCGCTAATCTCAAGATTAATTCGACTCGTGAGAAAATAGCCACTTTGCTCAGTTTCGGATAGAAAGCGCGGATACTGTTGGATCTGATCAATTTGATGCCACAGTCGAATAACCTCCCAATTGTTTCCCCACAGCATAGTTAGCACAAACTCTAGAAAGTTTAAGCCTCGCTCACTGCCCAAGCTGATCCATGTTGAATAGATCACCTGCATCAATTGATCAGCTACATCCTCACGACGTAGGACAACAAGTCCGTCTTGCTTGGTAAATCGCTCAATTACCGTGGCACTACCCATATGTGGGCAACCATAATCGACCAGATCCTGCAATCCTGATTGAACATCATTTGCCATCACAGCTTTAAAAGCGTTTAGCAGATCTGTTTCAAGTCCATCTTGTGCAAAACGATCGATAAACGGCGTTGTGAAATTTAGAGTATCCATGAAGACCCCACACTATCTGCAGTTCGTTCAAGATTAATGCTGATACTATCTTCAGACATATACAGCCATTGATGTGGCAAAGTGATATCTGAAGGTGCATTCACTGAAAAATCGCTGATTCTATCCTGAAAGGCTGTGATGTTATTTCGCAGTAAAGTCGCAATTTCCTGAGTGTTAAAACCGTTCAGCAGCCAGCGGCTGGCAGATAATGTGGTGCGACCATACTTATCAATCAGCAAGCCCTTGATCTGTGCTTTCACACTATCCATATCATGTACTGCAGCCAGTCGACCAGTAATGCTGATGTTGTAAGTTTTTTCTTCTACAGTATTGATAATTAACCGATCCTGATAAAGATTGTCTGCACTGCCGATCAGAAGGCTAATTTCACTGGCCATACTGTCCTGCTCAGCACTGTTTTGGGCAATAAATGCCAAATGCAAATGGTTAATATCGGTATAGGTCGCACCGTAGTATTTATCCTGGATATTTTCATTCCAGACACTGATAAAGTGACAACGGGACATAAATTTCTTACGCACTAGAAAATCAAAGTTGCCCAAGTAAACAGCATTTTCATCATAGAGGGATGGATAGCTGGCAAGTACTCGCATTTGTGCCACACTCAATGGATCTGCACCTGAACGAATCAAACCATCCGAGACAAACTTAAAAGACAACTTTTGCTCATCAGTGGTATCAATATCGACCAATGAAGCATCTTTCAGTTTTGAAGTATCGACATAACCATAGGTCTCAGTCACGCCAATAGTAAAAATATCTCCTGTTTGTGCTGTAATCCCTGCTCGATCACTGTCGCCAAATTGCAGGAACAAACGGCGTAAGCTATCCGTCACTACAGTAAAAGCATAATCACCTGCCGCTACATTCATCCAGCGCGCTGACATGCTATAGCGGTTGGGTGTCGGCGTTTCATCATCCTGCACAGTCAATCCGCACAAATACATATCATCTTGCAGATCCAGCTGCATTTGATGAAAGACTTCGGTCAATGGAACGGTATAACTGATTTCACGATACTGGCTTTGTTCTACCTGAACCGTATTTGATGAACCTGCTGCAATGGTCACAGATTGCAGTAAGCGCCAAGGACGTCCACCGCTGTTATCTTCAATTTCCCGATCTTGTGATAACGTGACACTATTTGATGCGCTATTACTGACCTGTAGCGTATGCTGGCAAGAGGTTGCGGTTGGTAGAATATTCTTGTTGGTCGCATCAGCAATAATCGAACGATCACGGGCTTTAATAAATGGTTCAAGCGTTGCAATATCGATTTCACGGGACAGCAAGGACAAATAAGCTGCCAGTGAACGGATCTGTTGCAAGACCAAGGGATCACCCGCATTGTAACGCTCTAAAATGTCAGAATCCGTCAGTTGGGCAACGAGTTTATTTTCATATTCAGACAGCGTTAGCATCATAGGTCTCACTTGACTGGGATTGAGAGGAAGATTGCTGCAGGTTGGTCAAATCAATTGAGACTGTACCGATACGCAAAACAATAATGCGTTTTTCAAAACCACTGGTTGTGGTGTACAAAGACAGCTCATCACTATCTAGACTGGATAAAATCGGTAAATCTGCCTTCATTTTTGCAATAAATTCATCGGCAACATTTGAGGTTAACGAGACCAGAAGCAAACCATTCAAATCTGCTCCATAACTTGAACCGTAATAGGCATTCGGTGGTGTCATCAGCCAATGCTCCACCATGGCAACAATTTTGCTACGGTCAATCATTGGTAAAATCTCTGGTGAACATTATTCAGTAGGCTGTAACCAAGGGTGACAGAGCAATTCCACCAGATCACGGCTGCATAAATCAGAACCAGCAAACATGCACTAATGCCATAACCGCCCAAGGCAGTGAGGATGACCATCAAACGCCATGCAGCGATGCCCACAAAGGTAGTAACAAGTAACAGAATGAACGGTAAGATCCACTTCACATGTTTTACAAATGAATTAAGAAAAGGCTGTTTATTAATCTCGAGAATGATCGCCTTGTTTTTATGAATCCACTTTTGTGCTGACCATCCCATCACTGCGACCAAGATCACCAGGATAAAATCTAAAAAGAGTGTCACTGGCATACTCCATATTCATTAATAGCTTGTAATTAATGTAATGAAGTTGCAAAGGAGCAAAGATCGGTAGTTCCAAGCACTTGCCAATCCATAGCCGATTCGACTAAAATGCAATGGCAGAGGCGAGGACTTCCCGATGGCATTACTTAGTAATGCACAGGGTCTCTGCCGTTGGGTGAATAGCTTTGGCTATGATCCTGTTCCCGCAGTGGTAACCAATCCATAGGGTTCCTAAAGAACGAAGGACGCCACCCCTAAAGGCTCATTTTTGTAATGAGCCTTTATTTTTGTTTCGACGTTCACTGTACTGGCTATCACGAATGCCAGAGATTTGCTTCTCTGACTTAAAATGAGCGCTCTCAAACGTATAAATTCCCTTCACTTCTCGCCAAGTCAAAGCAACGGTGTACTGTTGCCCTTTCACTGGTGCAGCAATGAGCAAATCATTTCCACGACTGATTAACCGCGCATGTGGATGCTGAATCGTTGCAATAATCTGATCTAGCATTTTGGCACGTTCCAGACTCACCACACGTTCATCATTGTGATGGCTAGCACCTTCAGGCTTCTCAGAATAGGCATGATTGGTATCACCAAAATAAACCAGGATTGAAATAGGTTCATGCCCGCCCTTGTCAGGCGCTTTTCGAGAATGAACCTGTAATGCATAGGTTTTCCCTTTAAAGTGACTGTTCCAATAAGCTTCAGCTTCTGCCAGTGAGGAAATCTGCGCCGATGAGGGTAAATGTGGCGCAGACAATGCCTTTTTCCCACTCTTGCCACCATCATCACCAGTCATCGCATGAATTTTGACAAAACTGCTACCACCAAACGCTGAATCAAACTTTCCCAGATCGGATTGACCAGCCCCCTTTGCTGCTTTGGCTTGTTCGATCTTTTCTAGCAGTTGATCACGTAGTTCGGTTTTCTCAACAATTTGCTGATCGAGCACAGCCTCCTGTTCCAGTACTTCTTTTAACTGTACCGACACGCTTTTACTGCTCACCGCTGTATTCTGACTCTGACGTGGGATCTTGACCTTTTCTTTGGTTCGAGAAAGTTCAAATTTCTTTTGCCCATCACGGATCTGCTTGGCCACACCAGTTACGGCGTTATCAAATGTCATCTTCAGATCATTGGAGAAATCACCAGACAGTACAATGCCCTTGCCATTCAGTTCAGCTTTAAAGACATCTGCACCTGCACGGATATAGATCTTGAGGGCTTGGCCACCCGCAAAAACGAATTCTGCTAGCACGGCGCTGACGCCTGCCACACGTTTAACTTTTTCAATATTGATCAGTGGAATTTCTTGCCCTGTTGCAGATGACAAAGCATCTTTGATTTTTTTGATGTATACATCATCTATATTCAAGCCAACAAGGTTTAATTGAGTTGCCATAAAAATGTACCATTAGGTTATTAGCCTTATTCTCCTTTAGTGGTACATACTAATTTTTATAAAGTTCCAACATATTGAATATTTAGATTTCGTGGACCAATGCATCACAACAAAACCAGAGAGCTTTATATTCATATCTAGAATATATTTTTAATATACAAATTGCACCACAACTATGCATTTGTTATGCAAAATGCAACATTATAATGCGATTATTACATGATAAAAAAACAATTTAAATATTAAATTAATAAAATACAAATATTTAACAAAAATTAGTAAATTTAATTTTTTTATAGCATGCAAATTTCACATGACTCATTCGTATTTTGCAATTCTCATTTTCTGAGATATGTAACGCTTATAGCCTATTGACTAACATGGTAAATAATATGAATAGAGCTATTGGCATCCTGGGAGGTATGGGGCCTCAAGCAACTGTAGATGCAATGAATAAAATTATTAAGCATACTCCTGCCCATTGCGATCAGGATCACATCCCTGTAGTTACAGTATCAATTCCAGATATTCCTGATCGCACAGAATCTATTTTAAATCATAATGATAAACCACTTGAGAAGATGTCTGAATACCTTAAGATTTTAGAGAAAGCTCATGTAGGCTGCATCATTATTCCATGTAACACAGCTCATTTTTGGTTTGATCAATTACAGCAACGTACAGCAATTAAGATGATTAGCATCATTGAATCAGCAGTAAATTTTGTTCAAGCCCAGAATATTTCTGAGATTTGTATCTTGGCAACCTCTGCCACAATTAGCACACAGCTCTATCAAACAAAATTTACTCAGAAGAGTATTTCTTGTGTTGTTCCTAGCTATGATTTACAAGAAAAAATCATGAAGAGTATTTATGCTTATAAATCGGGCAATATTAAAAACTCCAAAATAATCATGAGTGAAGTTATAAAAGAAGTAAATAAAAATAGAAAAATCAAATTTTTACTAGCTTGCACGGAAATTCCACTCATTCTGGAAGACAACATTTTAAATTCACCAGAAAACTTCATTGATGCAACAGATTTACTCATTCAAACAGCTATCAATTGGTATCAGAGCTCTCCATCCGAGCACTGCTCATAATCATCAAATAACTATGCATTTTCCAGATAGCTATTTAATGAATCGCATTGGGTAATACTCAAAAACTGTCATAACTAAAAAAGGGACATTTTTTAGTTTTCAAGCCAAGTAGGTGTCATATGAAAAAAGAAGTCACAGTTCGCTATGTATTTATTGCAATTTTCTTAGGAGCAATTATAGGATTAATTTGTCATCACCTTGCACCATCTTTGGATGCTACAAAGGAGATTTCATCTTATTTCAACCTAATCACAGATATTTTTCTTAGATTAATCAAAATGATTATTGCCCCTCTAATTTTTTCAACAATTGTTGTTGGAATCGTTTCTATGGGGAAATCAACATCAATTGGAAAAATCACTTTTAAAGCAATGGGGTGGTTTATCACCGCTTCAATCCTGTCCCTAGGATTAGGAATGTTATTTGCTAATATTTTTCACCCTGGTGTTGGTTTAAACCTTGCTGTAGATGCATCAGTGAATACGCTTCCAACATCAATAAGCACAGATGGTTTTTCTTTAAAGGGATTTATTACTCACTTATTTCCAAAAAGCTTTGCAGAAGCGATGGCAAATAATGAAATTTTACAGATTTTGATCTTTTCTATATTCTTCGGTAAAGCTTTAAGCTTTGTAAATACTCAATATAGTTCTATTATTTTCAAAGCGATTGAAGAATTAAGTCATGTGATGTTTAAAATCACTGAATATGTGATGAAATTTGCTCCAGTTGCTGCATTCTCTGCAATTGCATCTGCAATTACAGTACAGGGCTTCGCTGTATTCCAAAATTATGCAGCATTTCTAGGCTCGTTCTTTTTAGCGCTTGCAGTTTTATTAACACTCTTGTTTGCCTTTGCCTTTATATTTCTGAAAAAAGATGCATTTAAATTGGCCAAGCTGATTCGCGAACCTGTCATGTTGGCATTTGTAACAACTAGCAGTGAATCTGCATACCCAAAAACTATGGATGCACTCAATAAATTTGGTGTCCCTAAACAAATCACTAGCTTTGTTTTACCGCTAGGCTATTCATTTAATTTAGATGGCTCAATGATGTATGCATCATTTGCGATCTTATTTATTGCACAAGCCTATAATATTGACCTTAGTCTGACTCAACAATTTCTAATCTTATTAACACTCATGATCACAAGCAAAGGTATTGCAGGTGTATCAAAAGCATCTATTGTTGTTGTTGCCGCAACACTAAGCTTATTTAAGCTACCTGAAGCTGGATTGTTGCTTATCTTAGCAATTGATCAATTTTTAGACATGGGGCGTACAGCAACAAATGTCGTTGGCAATAGCATTGCAACTGCTGTAATTGCTCGCACTACTCCAATTGAGAACACATCATCAGAGCAACAAATCACTAATGTTCAGGCTATTAATCCATCCATCACGGCAACTGAACAACAAGCTCAGACTTAATAGCTTATAATCTTATCAAAGGTCGGACAGAATCCGATCTTTGATTTATTTAATATAGTTTAAGCAATTGTCCAATCAATTGCTTTAATAAAATTCCATAAACCTTCAGAAGATGTACTTAATCTCGAACTACTTCGATATAAGTAAATATCAACAGATAATACAGATTCTTTCATTGGAATAATCATAAGTTGATTATTCTGTAATTCTTCTTGAATACTATAATCAGGAAGCCAGCCAACACCATACCCCCCTTTAATCATATCTTTTAATAATATACTCATTGAAGATACAAAAGTTGTGCTAAATAATTCACTTTGATGATCTTGAAGAAATTTATTGACCTTTTTCCCCATATAACTATCATCTGTATAATTCATTAAGGGAATAGATGAGTCCTCTAAGGAAAATTTTGGTCGCATAAAATGATTGGGTGCTGTAACCAAATAAAGTTTGGCTGAAAATAATTTATGACATAAAAACTGCGGGTTCATTAAGTCATCATCATAAAAAGACGCGATAAAATCGCATCGTCCATCTCTTAAATAGTCGACTGTTTCATTGACATTAATTGCTTCAACATGAAAAATCTTATCTTTATAATTCTTTAAATTTCCTAAAATTTTTGGAAAAATGTAACCTGCTAAAGAGTGTGCAGAAGCGATTGTTACACGACTTCTTAAATTGTTATCTCCTTTAATACGATCAATATTATATTCAAAATCATTCAAAAGATTACGTGCATGTAATATAAAAAGTTTCCCTTTTTCTGTTAACTGTAATGGTGAAGTTTCTCGATCAAAAAGTTCAAACCCCAAATTATTTTCTAATGCCTGAATACGTCGACTTAATGAAGATTGAGAAATACTTCGCATATCTGAAGCAATAGTGAAATTTCTATATTTTTCTAAAACAATTAAATCATATAACCATTTTATTTCTATATTATTAATCATAATCACTCTCAAATATCTATTTACCTTTTAAATTTTATCAAAAATACTAAAAATAAAAAATAATTTAAATTGATAGTTATTGGAAATAGTAAACTTCGGAATAATAAAGAAATAAGTAACGACTCTAAGAAAATCCATTTATATGCATACTTTTTATAACAAGAAAGACCACCTTTATGGTGGTCTTTTAATTTTATCTAAACTTTCAATTAATATAAACCAAGCTTACGACCTTTACGCAATGATTTCACACGGGTTCTGATTGCATTGGCTGTAAAAGCTTTTAAACGGGCTTTCTTCATGGATTGTTTCTGTTTCGCAGTTAAACGTACCGCCTGATTCGGTAAACGCTTATTAACCACAACCTTACGCCCTTTACGGATTGCCCAAGCGCCTTTATAGATGATCTTGCGCCCTTTCACCTGCTTATGTGAAAAAGAGCCAACCCGCGCACTGCCTTTCTGCTTCATTTGATGTGAACTCAATGCCGCATCAAACTCACCTTCTTCTGGTTCGCCATAGATAAATTCACGTACAAATTCATCCAAAGGCTCACCATCATCAGGTAAATTTGCCAATGCCGTTTCACAGGCCGCCTCAATTGCAGCATCCGCAGATTCAACATCATCCGCAAACATTTGAGAAATAGTGGTTTCATCAATACTCAATGATTCAAATGCATCCTGAACTGCACCAACGATCAAATTGAATAGATCATCACTATCACCATCTTCTTCGTCTGTTGCTTCCACAAGCAGACCATCCAGGTAATCCGATGGCAGCTCATTCTCCAGTTCACCATTGGTCACAGCCAAAATCAAAGCAGAAACGATGTTTAAACCTAATGAACGTGCATGCTCAACTAGAGATTGCACTTCACGGGATTCTGATTTGCTTAACTGCTGGGTTGCATCATTAAAGCTTGTTGCACTGGCAGCATCAAAACCAGCAACCAACAAACCTGCTGAACGTGCACGATATAAACTTCCAAAACCAGTCATGTTTTATTCCTCTTATTTACTAATTACATCATCATCAAAGATGACTGAACGGGTACAACCATTTGGACGTCGTGCCATATACAAACGTACTCGTTCAAATGGTTTTTGTTGGTCAGGAACCAAGCTATATTGATAAGGTTGATAGTCGAGATCCTCTGCTTCAACCAGCAACCCTGCGCTATAACAGGCATTCAGGAACTTCTCGATATCTTTAGAAGCATCAGTCAGATATGAAGATGTCTTTTTCAGCATATGACGCTTTAAAATGTCGCAGACACGATTTGTCGTGAATGTGGCAATTTCTGATGAATTCACCAGACGTAAAGCACTACTATCGCTGTCGTACTGTGTCAGTACATCACTCATCACGAATTTGACACCAGTGTCATAAACAATACGGCGAAGTACATTGATTTTGGCCACCGCAAGCGCCTCTTCCATCTCTTCATCAAAGATCACATCATCACGGGCCGTCATGGCCTTAAATGTGAACGGAAAAGATTCCCCAGCAATTGGATCTGCAATCATTGGAATACCTTGAGCTGTAGTCTTTGCATTACGCAAAGCTTTCATACCAAGGTACTGCCCTAATGCATAACAGGCTTTTTTACGTCCTTTCAATGAAGTTGCATCACGTGGACGACAGGTGTTTGGTGACCAGATAATCTGAACACGATGATCTTGAGCATCTAGCGATTCAGCCAAACTTTGGGCAACGTCAGTATCTAGAGTTGGGTCTAACTCAACCGTGAATTGGATATTGAGCTTATCCATCACACGATACAGCGCTGAATAAACCTCAAGATTATCAAGACCAATTAAACCTAAATCACTTGGTCGCTGATCTAATGAAGTGAGAAGTTTATAGGTTGTATCCGCATCAAAGGTGTCAGGCTGATCATCATCCAATATCAAAATGACTGAGTTACGCCCAAGGCCATTTAGCGCGTTATACGCATCACTGGCCAGAATCGCTGAGACCATGTCATCGCCATAGACCAGTTCAAATGACTTAAAGATTTCCTTCGCCCCAGCCACGTTCCAGATTGATGAGTAATCCTCTTCATCACTATTCAAGTTACCCTGGATTTTATAAATTTCGTCATCTGTAGCCGTGTCAATCCAAGTCATACGACAGATAATCTGACTACCTTTGGTGGGTGTTGAGGCTTTACCAAAAAATTGCATTTTGAGCTGCACATCTGAGCCCAAATAGCTGTACAGGTCATAATCGATACCAAGTGACGCGCTGGATGTATCTGCTAGAGATAATGCACCAGTCGCATCAAGATTTACTGCGATTGCTGTCATATCAGTCTCCCAAATCAATTGGGATCTGTACAACAACGGATGTGTGTTTGCGGATCATTGCATACCACTCAAACTTGTTTGATGCGGTTATTGTGGCAAAGGCAAAATTGGTCAGTTTTGATGTGTACCAAAACAAATAAGGCCCACCTGAGGTGAGCCCTATTTAAGTGCAGTTAGTTTTATTCAGTCACTTCCAAACCTAGTGCTGTAAACCCTTTTAATTCATTAATCTGAGCAATATTGCTTTGCAGCTGCTGATAAGCCAGATCACCCACTAAAGTAAACCCCACAGAGTCTTGTGGCTCAATGAGTAAACCTGTTAATGGTTCTGTCATACGAACTACCGCTTTATTGTTCAGTGTCAGGTTATATTCGGTATCACTGTCACCCAAAATATCGGTAAAAGCATTGGTACCATTGATCACAATTGACATCTTAGAACTCCAATTTGCGCCCAAAATGTTTTAACTGAGTCAGGTTCTTTTTAACCTGTGCCAGTTTTTTCGCATCAGAGACCGTGATTTCAATAGTTTCACCTGCTGCAATCTGAGTACAAGTTAGAGGTTCAGTGACTCGTTTATCACTGTTGTTTTTGACTTTTACTTTATAAGTCACAGCTGCAGCTGCTGAATTAAGTGTGGTTGCGGTTGTTTCTGTAGATGTACCTGCTTCAGAAGTACTGGTATCAGCACCTGCCTGCACCGTTTCAGTGGCTTTGCTGGTCTCTGTTGTAGATGCATCTGTTTGGGTTAAACCTGTTGACGCTGTGGTAGTTTCTTCAGTATCAGAATCAGCTGCTTGCGAATCAGCTTGTATAGTTTCTGACGGAGTTTCTGTTTCAGTTGTACTGGCTTTCTTACGACCCCGCTTTTTCTTTGGTTCAGCTTGAGTGGTTTCTACTTCTGACGCAGTGGTATCAGTAGTTTCCTCATCTGCTTGAATTGCGTCACCAGTTGATTCACCTGCAGCCGCTGTATTCGTAACAGATACATCCGTACTGCTTGCAGATGGTTCCACTGTTGGCTCTGGAGATGTTTCATCTTCAGCCGCTGTAGTATCTGCATTAGATTCTGCACTGCTTTCATCTTCTGATGTAGATTCTGTTTCAGTACTTTCATCGCTGGACTTGGTGGTTGCCTGAGTTTCCTTAGATGAAGTAGCTATAGAATCCGCTGTTGTCACTTCAGTATTTTCTTGAGTTGTTTCAGTATTGCTCACGTTATTCTCCTGAATTTGGATAAAAAAAGGCGTAATTTCTACGCCTTTTTAAAGTCAGACCTTAAGCACCTAGTGCTGGCAAGTTGATCATTTCAATCACAGCAACCTGATCGGCATAACGCTCTAATGGGTTACGTTCTGCTGCCATTTGGCCATGCAAGCCAAACTGCACATCACGGGTATCAGGTTTTGCTTCACGGAAAATCGGTGGCTGAGTAATCGTACCTACAAATGGATTACGTGCAGCTTCAGCACCATTGCCGACCAATTCAAGCTCTGCTGAGTTCACCCCTTCAGTCACTACGCCTTGAGCTGTTGGTGTGTGATAGACATCAGTTCCATCGTTCAAAGTACCGATACGGACGATTTCACCCCAAGATGCAATTGCACCTGTTTTCGCAAACAGACTGGAGTCCATTTGATTAAAGAACACCGCACCCAAATCACCAACGTAGAGGCCGAATCGTGTAGTCGAACCACCTGTTGCCTGACGGATCTTCATTTTTGCCAAAGCAATAAATTTGAATACTTCGCGGATCAGATCGGCAGTGGTATTCATTGCCGCTGTTAAATTGCCTGTTGCACCACGGCTGGCATCAAAGGTAAAGACACGCTTGTTGTCATCGCTGTCCATATACTTGGCACAGTCTTTACCATCCTTAAGTAAGCGCACGTTCTGCTCAAGGAAGTACTTGCCTTGCATCGCAGCTAATGCTGCACCTACAAAGCCCAGCCCAAGTTCATTGGCCAACTGGTTTGTGGTGTTATAAGACACGTTAATTTGGTTGACGAATGGAACTGACTGGATCAAGTCATAATCAGGCTCAAGGCTTACACCAACAGGCTGAATAATGTGCTTCTTATTACTGTCCTTCGCATCAAAGTCAGCAACAACATGCACTTCGATATTGGCAGTATCAGGTAGAGCTTTATCGAATGTTGCAGTGATTGTGCGATTAGTCACATCTACAGAAACGCTTTGCAGGGTGTATTCAACGTTTGCGATTATCGTGATTGGCTTCTTCACGATGGCGGCAATTGTGCCTTTTTGAACAGAAAGACTTTGCTCACCACGGGTATGGGCAACTTCACGACCATTGACTCGCAAAGATACGTTACCTGACAGGAATGGCAAAAGTGCACCGTTGGCATTTGGCGTTTTATTACTGAAGTCACTATAAGTACTGCGGGCAGTGACTGCATAAATATTGGTATTTGTAGCATCCTGCTCTAATGCAAAAGCAAAACGACCTTCAGCATAGGGTAATGCCGCCTTTTCACCATCCAGATACTCACCTGCATCCATTGCACCAAATGCTGAGTCTGTCGTGTAACGTACCGCAACCACAGGTACACGGGTACTATTGGTTGGGTTTGGTAGCATGGTGACGATTGGTAAGGCATTCGCAATGACGTTGGCAATGGTCACAACCGCCATAGCAGGCACAATAGCCGCTTGTTCATAGCCACCATTTGAGATGCTATCGAAGCTTGCTACCTGCTCAAGAAATTCTGATGAATATTTTTGTTTGGCAACGGATTGACCTGCGTAAAGTGCTGACGCAATCAGTTCATTGCTTGGTAGATCACCGCCATTACGATCTTGATAAATGCCAATACCTAAGCGTACAGCATCATCAATTTTATGGTGATATTCTGAGGGAATGCTGTCAAAGATTGCAGCTAGTGGTGCTGGTAATGTTGCTGGATCAACAGCAATGCTATCAAATTCAGCAACTACACCGTTTTGGAGGTAGTAGTTCGCACATTCTGATGCAGCCTGAATCTGCCCATCAAACAGTTTTTGCATTTCTTGGTTTAATGCACCCATCTTTTTACCTATGTAACGAAGGAATTTCGATGGAGAAAGCATTACATGGGGCAAATTAGGTGTTTCTGGTAAGTACCAAAAAATGAAAAGCTGCCCGACGGCAGCTATTCTATCTATTCTAAAAAAGTTTCTGCTGAAACATTGAATCGCTCACATAGCGCCTTAATCTGACGAAGATTAAACTGGCGTTTCCCATTTAGAATTTCTGAAATAACGGATTGGGTTGCAACCTCGGGTAGATCTGATTGCCCTAAACCATGTTGTTGCATTAAAAATGCCAGTGCAGCTCGACCATCACCTTTAGGCATAGGTAAGTGTTCATTTTCATAGTCAGAAACGATGTCACCTAACTGATGTACTAATCCCATGAGTGGATGTGTTTCATCATCCCCCACGATATCCAGTAATTCATCTAATGCTTCGACCAGTGCATTGAAATCATCTTCATTTTCAGGTTTGGTGAGCAATGGTGCAATATAGTGCCAGTGGTCAACCGCCTGTTTGATCATTGCATTCATGTTAGCCCTCCTTCCAATGACCTTTATCATATTCTGTGTGAGATAGAACATGACGGATATAGACTCTTTTTGCTTGATACATCACGACAGCAATTAGTCGTATTTTGTTTCCGCCAATATCAAATACATGGAACTTTCCAACTTTATCAACGGCTGGGAAATAGCCTTTCATTTCGGCAAAGTCCTTAGGATCATTTGCTTTAATGAGGCGATACCAGCCATCTAATGCCGTTTCAGCCTGTGGCCACTTTTGGCATGCTTCAACAATTCGAGCATGGGTGATAACGTGCATATTAATTATCGCATTTTGCTATATTAGAAGTATATCGAACTTATCGCATTTTGCAATAAAAAGCTGCCCGAAGGCAGCAATCGACTGTAGGTTTAAAGATTAGAAGTGACTTCTTGGAATATGTCTAACTTGAGATAGATCCCACGGATAGTTTTCAATTTGTTTACGCAGTTGCTCCCTTCTATCATCTTCTATAAACATCCAAGCAACAAAACCTGCATCATTAAAGAAATCATGGACACTTGCAGCCATATGGGGATTCATAACTCTTATTGCACCTCCAAACTGTTTCCACCAGCCGTTTAGCCACACCAGATGAATTGCCATTGCTTTCACATTGACATTTTCTAGCTCAGTTTTATTTTTTAGTACCATTGTTTCTAGGTAGTTCACAGCATCTTGGAAATGGATGGCTAAAAGTTCGCTATAACGTGGGATTTTAAAGTGTTGATTGTGTCTGCTCCAAAGCTCTGCACGGCGTTTAACACTACCCTCACAACGGCGATCTACAATTTCTTTTAGCTCAGCTTGTTGTTGTGCATTGATTTTAACGCGGGTGTCAATTTGCTGTTGCAGTACTTCTTTGTCGAGTATGTCCAAGACCCATTTGCGGAATTCTTTGGCGACTGGGGTGCGAGCAAACATGGCAATTAGATGGGCGCCACGTAGTGAAAAAACTCTTACTTCACGTAATTGCCCCTGTAACGTCATTTTGACGTTACGGCTCATATAGTTTGAGAACTCATCACAATTACGTTCATAAATCTTATTAACTGCATCTTCACGCGCATAGCCTAAAGCTTGACCAATCTCACGAGATGTAATCCATATTTGTTGATCGTATTCCTTAGTATTAAAAGTTGTTTCATGAAAAGTTAATGCTAAACTACTCATATCAATATCCTCAAATGATGTTGGTGAGTGCCCCATGATCCGCCAAGATTGTTCGGGGCATTTTATTTTTCAATAATGTCCAGTGGACATATTGCAAATATATATGTCCACTTGATACCATGTCAACAGATTTCATTAGGATAGTGTCATGGGTAAACATTTAGGTGTCGCTTATAATTTGCGCTTACCACAAGAACTAAAAGATAAAATTGCAGAGTCGGCTAAAGAGCTGAATCGGTCTATGAATGCGGATATTGTTGCTCGTTTGGAAGAGAGTTTTGCAATTAATAATACCCAATTAAGAGAAAATGAAACCATCATTGATAAAAACTTACTCAATGAACTTTTATTGATGAAAGCAGAGTTGTCTAAAATATCTAAGATGATAGAAAAAGAATTTGATTATGCTGAAAATTATGATCTTGAATTAGTAGAACCAGATATTCCTCCGTCTGTAGAGCTTCCCTTAATTACAGTTGAGGACAATGATGATGAAAAAAAGAAAAAGGCGTAGCTTAAAACTGAATATAGATATTATAGAAAAAACACCTTAAGGTGTTTTTTGATTAAACTATTTAAGATATTCAGATTGCAAGATTACAAAAAAAATATGATAATCAAACAAAATATCTACAAACTATAAATTATTGACATGCAAAAAGATTTTGATAGAATTTTTTCCGTACTTAAAACATATGAAAATTTTGAACAGTATATGTTAAATCATGATAATACTGTAAATGAGGGTTTATTAAAAAATCATATTAATCTTTGGATATCACAGTTTGATGCCACAGAACAAGAATTCATGGCATCAATTACAGCAAATTTACTAGAGCAACGTTTTCTTAGCAAAGAAAATGAAATTAATTTTATTAAAGGTCTATTTAACAATCCCACTCTTTTAAACAATGATTCCATGCCCTTTCCATTAAATATACAAAGAAATGGAAATAGTCAAAATCGGCTAGTTCAACATTACACTTTATTTATGAATGAGTTAAATCATTCTTATTCGCAAGATTCTGTCATATATTTAGATGATTTTATTTTTAGTGGCGGTCGAGTTTTCAGCGATTTAAGTAATTGGATCCCCTTACAAGATAAATCTTATAATATCTTTGTAGTAGTGATTGGCTATCATACGAATATTTGGAGTGTAAAAAATCAATTACATGCAAAAATATTTCAAAACAATCAAGCTAAGAAAATTCAAAGCACGTTAAGCTTTTTAAAATGCTATGAGTGGGAAAATAGACTGTTCAAAAAAAATGAATCTGATATTTTATGGCCAATGGAAAAGTTTTTCAAAAATCCAAATTATTATTCACATATTGATCCAAAATTTAATTACAGAGACGGCTTTCTAGCAACTCCTCAAAGCTTTTTCAAAAATAATGACGACCGAGTAAAATTTGAAAACATATGCTTGAAGTATGGTTTTAAGATAATACAAAGATGTCAAAATCCAAATAATACAACTCGACCTTTGGGTAACTATCGGTTTGGCTATGGATTTGGTGGATTAGTGTTTACTTATAAAAATTGTCCTAATAATACCCCTCTATTATTCTGGTGGGGAAGTAGTGATCCACATAATCCTATGTATAATCAATGGCATCCTTTAATGCCAAGGAGAACATATGGACAAGCTTGCTGAGCGAATTTATGACCCAAAATCTCAAGAATTAGCAATTTTTAAAAAGACTCATGAAGAATGGGGTGGCTATTCTAATATGGCATCTGGATATCCTATAATTATTAATGATATCCATATACGATCATCTGAAGCATTGTATCAAGCTCTTAAATTCCCTGACCATCCAGAAGTTCAAAATAAAATTTTAGCTCAAACTAGCCCGATGACAGCTAAGATGGTAGGAAAACCTTTTCGCGAATTTATTAGATCAGACTTTGATTTAATCAAAATCAGGATCATGAAATGGTGCATATATGCGAAGTTGCTTTCCAATTTTGATAAGTTCTCAAACTTACTTCTAGAATCAGGAAACAAAATAATTATTGAAGAATCTAGTAAAGATAATTTTTGGGGGGCAAAAAGGACTAAAGACAATAAGCTTATTGGTGTTAATGTACTTGGTAGAATCTTAATGCAAACTAGAGATAATATTAGAACTGGTCAAATACCTGACCGACTCGAACCATTTAAAAATATAAATGATTTCAAACTATTAGGTCAAAATATAACTACAATTTATAAATCTAATGGCACTGTGGCTGACCCATTAAAGCCTCAACAATCCTTACTGTAACTCATACAGTAAGAAAGCGCTCTTAGGCGCTTTTTTCCACAATTCTTAAAACTCTTGGTTTTCTTGGAACTTCCATTCCAACCAAGTTTTCAAGGAAACCAACATTCACATCTAAGGCTTGAGCTATATCCTCTGCAAAGATTTTCTTTTTTGCGAGCATAGCAAAGCAAGCTTGAAGCAGTTCAGGCTTCTCCTGAGGAATTAAGTGATCTTCTTTTTCAGTAATAGCTTCACTATTTTTTCTCAAAGCAATTACGCCACTGGTGTACTGCTCCTGAGTCAATAAACCTAAAGACTTTGCTCTATAAAGAATCGCAGCCTTACTTACCTTCCAAGTTTGCTTAAATTCACTCAATTTAGACCAGTTATAACGACCACCTTTGAACCATGTAGGGAAATGAGTTCGCATCATTGTTTGAGGAATCAATAATGCAGATGCAAACTGATTTGCCTCAGACTCAGTAATACGATCACCTGTAACCATACCATCGTGAAGTACGAGATGACCAAGCTCATGTGCCAAGTCGAAACGCTGGCGACATGCACTTTCTTTCGCTTCATTACGAACAAAAATCGGACGTGCTGTTGCCAGAGACAATGCATCAACTTCAGACGATAAAGACTGAAAAGTCGTAACAACTACGCCATGTGATTCACATAGACGAACCATATTACTAATCGGACCTAAACCGAGTCCCCAATCAGCACGGCACTGTTCAGCAATCGCTTCAATTGAACCAGAACGGCTAGAATTGTGAATATCATATTTAGGCAATCTAAGTTTAGAATCTAAATATTCAGTCAGACGCTTAATATATTCTCCACGAGCAATAACAACTTGCTTAGTTGCTAACTTTGTAGATCTTAGGCTTCTAAAGTTGATTTGCTCTTCCTGTAATACAGGTTTTACATGGGTAAACAACTCTTCAGGAACGTTAAAGTAATTGGCAGCTTGTTGAATGAATTGATCACTGGGTATCGTTTGCCCTGTCTCAACTTTGTGAACGTACTGCCGTGTGCACTCAAGGTGCTGACCTAATTCTTCCAAAGACAGCTGGTTAAACTGTCTTAAAAGTTTTAGCTCTAATCCATTAAAAGGCGTGTTCATAATGACATTGCTTGTTACTACTATTTAAATTCGGTATCCAAATCTTCATCTTGAAGGTCATCTTCATCAGGATCCTCAACTTCTGGAGCATTAAGTTGAACTGACTCAGGTGTGATAGGATCAACTAAATGTAACTTATTACCGTCCAAATTGTCATTAGATCGCCAATAAGCTACTGGTAGATTGGCTAAATTAAAACCTACAAATTCGACATAAGCTTCATCTTCTTCGGTTTTAGGTTCATTAAGAATAAACTTCCAAACAACAGGTTGATTGTCATTGACCTGAAATAAATCATAATTTGTTGGTGTGTATTTTCTTAACTTTAAGGATTTTGGGTCTGTAAAATCACCCTTGCAGAAGCCAATTTGCGCATAACCAATTTGAAAAACAAATCTAAATGTTCCATCTTTTAAATGAACATCTACTGGACAATCTTCAGATATGATTAATTTTTTAAATTGCTCATAGGTACGACCAAATATCGCTGTACCACGCGTATAGTTATTATCATTTTCACTATTTAGAATTTCGTGAACATCATAATAAATTTCTAGCATTGGTATTGCGAAATACTCTAGAACTTCTTCAGTTAGAAGTGGTTCAAACACTGAGGGAAGATGTAACTTCTTCTCTGCCATAAAAAATAGTCCAAAAAATTGAGATGTGGGTAAATTCAAAATAGGACTATTTTTTAATTTTGTCAACCAATATTTAGGACTAAAAACTAGATTTGTCAACTAAAAGGTATCTTATAATTTTATAAAAAAAAGCACCCTTAGGTGCTTCTCTTATACTCTGCTATTTACATCCATACGGCTATGATGCCAAGAGTGGTTTGCACCATAAGAAAAACTAATTTCATTTGGAACTAAAGTTCTTTCCTGATGGTTCAATTGCTCAATCATACTTCTAAGCGCACCATCACCTTGTGCATGTTCTTTATATAAAGCACGTAACAATAGTTCTGCCGGCTTCCCAATCTGTCCACGATCAGCTTCCCATGAACGCACACTTGTTTCACCTACGCCCAACACACCTGCAAGATTCTTTTGTGACAAATTGAGTTCTTTACGCAAGAAACGAATTTCTTCACCTGTAAGATCTGGCTTTTGCATAATCAAGTACAGGCCAATGGCATTATGAAGTTCATGAACAGCATGGATCGAAACAAGCTCGCCATAATCTTCATCATCTTCAATGGTATAACCATTTTGCAACCATACATTGCTTAAACCGCTTTCTTCATAGTGATACATATAGAATTACTCTTTAAATGTAGTGACAACTATCGAAGAATCTCCGTTTTCGTTCATCTTGATCACCACCGCAGTCGTTATATATTCGCCAGCAGTGCGAACAGATACATTGAGTTGGTAATCTCCACGAATATTTATATACGGTCCTTCGGTAATATCTCCATGTTCAAAACAGCAAATAATCTGTTTGAACGAGATATTTCTCTCTTTCATTCGCTCTCTTGCATGCTTGGAAAGCTTAATCTTGCTTGTGTCAGTGGCAAATTCTCGAAGTTTTAGTTTTGCTTCTGCTGAGGTTAAACACATAATCAAGATACTATGCAGTGGGCTAATGATAGAAAACCGTCAAAATTTGACGGTTCATTATTATTTATCATTTGATAAGAGATTTGCAAGCATTATATAAATTAAGGCAGCTTGAATGTTTAAGGCTAACAGATAATCACCCACTCACCCCACTGGTCACATACACCGCCACATCATTACCCGCCGTCACCTTATAACGGACAGAATTCCAACAATGCTGGCGAAACGGTTCACTATCGGCCACACCTGCAGTAATAGTCACAATCGGAATCCAGTGGTCTTCATTATTTGGATCAAGCAGATCCAAAGGCACATTCGACCCTGAAAACTCAACGTCAGCACCTGCACCAATCACCTGATAATTAAAAATTGCAGAAGTACATTGAGATTTCACCCCAACATCACCTACTTTCAGCCCTACTTGTTTGAATAAGAGATATGCCATGACTTTGCTCTAAGCTTTAATTGGATCTAACTGTAGATCATCACGGCGATTCAGAATGTACTTAGTACCAAAGTCAGCCATGACCGTCTGCCCAGTCAAACTGACCACTTCAAACCACACTAGAAAATCCTCATACACCGAGAGTCCAAGCAAATCCCCTTCCTGAATATGCATGTCCGGAATGTTATTGATCTGCTCAGCCAAACTTTGCAGCGTATCGTCATAGGGTTCAATTTGGGTAGAAATGGCCACTTCATTCGGATTGACCATAGAGAAGTTCTTATGCAAATAACCCCCGCCAAATTTGTCTGCCAGCACATAGACCATGCCAATGTATTCATAGCTGTAATTTGGTTCATCCTGTGCTGAAACTGCTAAGGCTTCAAAGGACAAACCACTTTCAGGTTCTGTTTTATCCTGGCTATTGTCGTAAACCACATGCTTACGCCATAACTGCGCCGTAACACTGGCAAGGGTATTCATCACAATACGCCGTGCTGCAAGGCGGCGACCATTCGCAACCCGATTCACTGCTGTGTTCAGCATTATTGTGCCCCTCGTTTAAACATTGAATATTGCTCCTGGCTAATTAGGTTCATGGCCAGTAATGCATCCAAGCGCTTTAATGCCTCCTGCTTCTGTCTTTGAATGATGACATCAGCTGCCACTTGACCTTGCTCTTTGGCTAAGCGTTCCAATTCCTTGCGCTGGCGCTTTTCTGCTTCCTTGATTCGAGCTTTAGATAAATTGGCAGCACGGCGCAACATTTCTTTCTGAGCAGCCTTTTCATTGCGGGCAATTACCTTGGTTGCCTTACTCTCAAGGATCTGCAACTGCTGATCCAACTCTTTGCTCAGTTGCTTCTCAGTCTGTTTACGGCGAATGCCATTTTGTGTCTTGCGCTCTTTATCAATCTGCTTGGCCATATACTGACTAAACATTGGTGACTGAATATAAGTCATTACCCGTAAAACGTGCTTACATGCCACCCCAGCAAGATGTGGGTTGGTGATCTTGGGATAACCTTCTTCCTGACGGCCATAGCCATATCCGCCGATTGAAGCGATATAACGAAACCAGTAGGTATGCCGACCGCAATCACACTCAAATCGTAATTTGCCTTTGGCCAAACTCTGTATCTGATCCTTGGTTACAGCATGTGGCTGCATCACCAAGGTTGGATAACGCACAAATTCAACATTCACATGGTGCTCAGTGACTGAACTGTCTTTACTGGCATTGGTCATAAAATGGATTACGCCATTTTTCATGCTTAATGGCACAGCCATAAAAATCTGCTTGTTGGATTTTTGAATATCAAATGGTAAGCTCAGGTTAATTACCTGCTTTGCTGTAATCCCTTTCTTATACTGATCCTGCAACAAGGCAATATTCTTTTGGAAAGCAACCAGATCATCACGGGTAACTCGGCGAATATCATTGCCTAACGTGGTATAAAACACTTTCTCGATATCGTAATCCACGCCCTTTTGAATATCCTGAGGACGTAAAAACGTCGGTTCAGTACGTTTGGCATCACCTTTGCCTGCATGCAGCCGCTGCTCATTCAGGTTGCCATAACGCTTGTTTGCCTGCTGGCGTAAATTTCCTTGTTGGGCTTTCTGGTTCAGATGCTGATGAATAGCACGTAAAGCATCGGGTTCAAATTCTGCCATTACACTTCATCCGTCATATAGATCTTGCGTAAGGCAAGCACATCTTTCAGTAAAGGTAAAACAATCCGCTGTTCTGGCAACTTCTCCCATACTCCTGATACACCACACGCTACCAACACAACATCTACATGTTGACGGTTGTTATAGGCTCTATTACTTAAAAGCGTTGGATCTGAAGCTTCATCAACCTGAACATCCCAAATGATCATGTTGCTTAGATTGCCTATATTCTTCAGACGCTCAATATGCTCACGGATGGCATTGCGATAATCATTAATCATATTAATACCCTATTGCTTGCCAAAAAATTCCGTCTGGTTTTACAGATGAGCCATCCCATTGTTGAATTACTTTAATTGTATCTTTACCAAGAAAGTTAATTTGAGCCCAAAAATCGCATCTATAACTAGCAACTGCTGAATGTATAGTAGCAACTACATTGACACATGCAGTCGGAAAAGGTTTATCTAATTGCACGGTATGGACTACAGCATCTGAATTTGATGTAACTGGAATATATCCCCATTGCATAAGAAAACCATTAGGTAAAGCGGTATAACCATTTTGAGCTTTTAAACTTTCCCCAATTTGGATATCTCCAGTCGCTTCAAGTTTTAAATTACCTTCCGTATCTGCCTGAATTGATGCTGAAGATGTCGAATTACCATAAGGATAGAAATCAATTTTCTTGGTACCACTATCGCCATCAGTACCCTTGCCAATATTGAGTTGTTCTGTTGTGACTTGATCTACAGTTAAAGTGTCATTGACGGTAACAGGTTCATTAAATTCAGCCTCTCCATCAAATGTTGCTTTTTCTGTAAAGGTTGCTTTGTCATTAACGGTAAGTGCCCCTGTAATATTGACTTCTTTTAATGTGGTCTTACCCGTAAAACTATTTTTACCTGCAAAGGTGTTATCACCATTGAAAGTATTGTTTCCATTGACGGTATTGCCATCTTGCAAGACAAAATATTGAGGATGTGGATTATCAGCTGCCAAATGCTCATTCAGAAGCTGTGCTGCAGCTGAAGTATTGGTATCAATTGAAATCGTTACAGCATCTGCATCAATATCTGCCAATGCAAGCCCAATGGTGATAATTGTGGTGATTTCATTCACTAGGTTAAATAATGGATCAGATCCAGATACCGCAGCCACCGCAAACAGAATTCCATCCGTGGTGAGTAACCCCACCTCATAGATATCAGCAGTAATGGTTGAATCAATCGCTGCAATCAAATTCAATGTGCCATTTTGAGTACTACCCCCACTTAGACTATATTTTGCTAGTTGCGTCTTTAAAGAGCTGAGCGCAGCGGCATCAGTAGACGCATCATATTGACCGCTTCCCACGGCGATATAGGCCAGCTTGATTGAGATATCCAGATTGCCAGCATCAATCGCGGCAGCTTTACCCGCATCCGTTAAATAAAATTGCACAGACATAAAAAACAGACCCAAATCCAATTAGGTCCATACTACTGAGGCAAATCATTGAGCTTTTTACTGTGTTCCAGAATTACATGCCTTTGGCTTGTTCACGCAACTTGGCAAAGCGACTGGCTTTCTCTGACTGTTCCTGACCTTCAGCACTATCATCAAACTGATCCACCTGTTCATAGGCTTCGGTGTAATGCACATTTTCCAAGAACAGGAATGCAAATGCATCGCCCAAATCGGGTGATTTAATTCCTTCGCGTTTCATTTCTTCTTTGGACTTAATCTTGTAGCGGCTTTGTTCATCAAACACATACGGAATATGGATGATCTGCTCTTTAAATTTGACAGAATGCTTCTTGGTTTTAAGCTTAAAACGTCCCTGATAGATAGCCCGTGCCAAACAAACATAAGCCTGAGCACGTTTATTTACATAGGCTTTGCGGTTTTCATCATTAAAGCAGGCACCACCCCAATAAACAGGTACATAGAAGATCCCGTTGTTTTTAAGTTTCTGACCTAAGCCTTTCCCAGCGCCATTATCATCCACCACAAGCAAAGCATTTGGGTAGTAGTTAATACATTCATTGATGACACCAAACAGTTCATCGATATTGTCTTTGTTCTTACATAGTGGAATATCAACTACTTCAACACGGCGAGCACGTTCACCCCACTGTGCTTCACCCCAGACCTTAGACACGGCAATCACTGAGTCATCACGACCTACACCGCCACCTACGTCTACCGTAATGACATAACCAAACTGATGCTCATCAAAGATGCTTGCCCCGACATAGCATTCTTCAGCCTGACGCATGGTGATTAGGAATTCATCTAGACGATCAGGGAAAAGCCCTAATACACGGATCTGGTATTGAGGATCTTCGCGGGAGCCATATTTTAGCAACTGTTCACGAATTGATTTCTGACTAACCAGCGGTGATTGTTCACCATTAAAGACCAGTGAGATCCAGTCCCCACCAACTCTATGACTGAGCTTATGATGTGTGTCATAGAACATACCTGAGCTTTTGGCAGGCTGAGAGGTCATGACTGCGCGGTTATCTTCGTGGGTCAGTGCACCCAGTACCACATCCATAACAGCATTATCGACGCCACAGGCTTCATCAATCCAGACCATGTAGTTATCGCCGTGCATACCCGCGATATTGGTTGGCTGATGCTTAGGTGCTGTCTTGGCAAAGACGTACCATTTCTCTTTGTAGCCTTTGATATAGACCAGTTCTGATTGATAACCGACATAATCAGCTAACCAGGCATAAGGACCTTGCTTAAGCCGATTGAGATTAATACTGATTTCTTTCCAGACTTGTTTCTTGAGCTGCCCGATCTGCGGTGCAGTAAACAGCATGATACTTTCTTCAAAGAACAGTAGATGCCATAGAGCAACTATGCCTGAAGAAGCGGTTTTACCAGTACCATGTCCAGAAGCAACACTGGTACGAGAACCATCAAAGGCAATCGACTGAAAAAGGAGTTCCTGCTGCCAAGTCGGATTAACGCCTAGTGCTTCAACAGCAAAGGCGTAAATATCGTATCGATACCGTGCACACAGTTCCCACCATTCAGGAATGTCTTTGAGTGGTTTTAAAGCCAAAAAAATACCCTAGCAACTTTTGTTGATAGGGTACAATGTGGAAAATACTCAGATTTTAGTTAGTTCCATTAGAACAACAGGGTAAAAACATCATTTATGCAATGTTAATCCTTTTATTGCTTTATCTACTGCCTTTTTAGGACCTCGTAAGCCCAAACCAACCAAATTTAAATGATTAGCATCTTCCGCAAGAAATACCTGTCGATTTGCATCATCATTTCCAGTAGAAAACATTGCATAAATATAAGGAATAATCGTAAGCTCTTGATCTATTGCTTTTTTATGTACTTTTTGCAAAGAAGGTAAATCACCTTCAAAAACCATCATGGGTTGCCCTAACATCTTGCCATACTGATGACCATTTGAATCAATATAAGGTTTACCCATAACCTCTTGTGCTGATGCGGCTATACCGCTAGCTAAAAAAGCAACTACGTTTAAGCGCTGCCATATTGCTAAATCATTTCGAACGATGAGTGCAATTTTTGTATCAAACATTTCATTCAACTCTGATGACATTATTTAGGAGTTGTTATGATCAAATACAAAGATGCTCGCTGTATTGTACGTTTGTGCATAGAGATATGCTATGTCTGCACAAACGTACAATACAGTTGATTTAAGTGTCTTTAAGCTTTGTTCTTTCAAAAATTATTTGATTGAACAGAGTAAGTCATGGAAATTTTTATTTATACCTTGAGTGTGATGTACAGCCCTGGTCCTGTCAATTTCATGGGCTTAAATTCAGGTCTAACAGGTCAACTCAAGAAAACCATTCCTTTTTTTATTGGTGTTGGCTCAGCCATGCTGCTTTTATTTCTTCTGTTTGGCTATGTGGGTGAAGCGCTGATTCCTCATGAAGATTTGCATTACATCGCTTTGGTTGGTGCGATTTATACATTTTATGTTGCGTTTAAAATGCTAACGGCGCGTTTAGATGGCAATACAGATCAGCCAAGCCATTCATCTCTCACATTTTGGAATGGTTTTTTAATTCAGGCATTAAATCCTAAAGGAATACTGGTGATTTTACCAGTCACAACTGTGATGTACCCTGCCGCACATATCACAGGCAATATGATTGCAATCATTTCACTGCTGATTTCGATTGGCGCTGCTGGCGCACCCTTTATATATGCTGTTACAGGCACCGTGATTGGCAATAAAATTCAAAATCAATCTTGGTTGAATACGCTCAATAAAATCATGGGCATTGCATTAATCATTTCTGGATTATTTATGTTGAAAGGCTTTTTACACGGTCTTCATGTTATTGCATAAGTTTTTCATCGCACTGACGATTGCTGAAGGTTTATCTCTTGCAAGATCTAAACTGGTTAATCTCTTTCCAGCGATTCGGTGTGATTCCGAAAGTTTTGACAAAATGCCGACTCATATGACTTTGATCAAAAAAACCTGCTGTCATTGTCGCATCTATCAAAGACATGCCAGAAATAAGGCATGTCTTGACAATATCTAGCCGACGCATCGTCATATAGCGATGCGGGCTTGTTCCAAACAATAATCTGAAATCTCGAGACAAACTCCAGCGATCCCGATCTACGTTTTTTTCCAAATCATCCAGACTGATATTTTGATCAAGTGAGGCATGGATAAATTCTCTAGCCCTTTCTGCTGCAACATAGTCATATGAATGATTTTTTTGTAGATTTTGCCCTGAAACTTCACATAATACAGTCGCCAAATCGTATAAAGCGTCTTCTTCTTCTAAACTTTCAAATTGATATTCAAGATGTTGCAGTAAGGTATCCGTGGCACGAAACAGCCTTGGATCGTGACTAATTCCGTTGGGAATAAATGGTAAAGGTTTACCTTTAATCATTTTCTGGACAATCGCAGGTTCTATGTAGATCATGCGATACCGAAATCCATCTTGGCTTCCCGATTCACCATCATGTTTTTCATCTGGATGCAACACCATAGTCATACCAGGCTGACTATGCCGAAATTCACCACGATAATGAAAACTTTGTACGCCCGACAATGTTCTACCAATGGCAAAAGTATCATGCGAATGTGGTTTATAAGCATGATTGGAGAAGAACGCTTCTATCCTCTCGATTTTGCTGCTATGCGCAGCATTCTTAATCCAATCATGCATATATGTAAAAATTCAGTCTGACTTGTCTAAAAGAATAACATCGAATAAGTGATGCTGTATTTAAATCTTGACCTGACCGTAAATACATGTCACGGCTTGTCCCTCTACCAGTATTTTGTCATCTTGAATGGTTAAAGTAATATGCCCATCTCGACCAACACAAG
Organism: Acinetobacter sp. ME22; assembly: GCF_022012315.1. Lineage (NCBI taxonomy): Bacteria > Pseudomonadati > Pseudomonadota > Gammaproteobacteria > Moraxellales > Moraxellaceae > Acinetobacter > Acinetobacter sp. ME22. The sequence goes on along the minus strand of NZ_JAKLTL010000001.1, from coordinate 86,566 downwards.
ATCCTTGAGATGACTGCAATTGCTCGGTTGTAACCTTGTGATGATAACGCATAAAGGCAGCGACACTCCCGTTACCACTACCACATACTGGATCTTCATTCACACCACAAGCAGGGGCAAAAGAACGCACTTCAATATGCGTATCTGACCACTCTCCATAAATACAGATACCAGTTATATTCATCTCAGCACTATATATTGCAAGCTGAGCAAAATCAGGTTTTGTATTCAGGACTGTCTGAGCATCAGTTGTATGAACCACGATCCAACGTGCACCAACATCTATCAATGCCGGAGTCAACTTCAGATCAATTGGGCAACCCAAAAGCTCTTCAAGTTTTTCAATCTGAACTTGTTCAAGAGTTGTGATCTTAGGTTCTGGCAATTCAAAAGCAATTTTGTATTGACCATTCTCATCATTTTTTACTGTCAAATTAATTAAACCTGCCCCACATTCCTGTACAACTTTCCCATTTTTAACAGCAATTTGGCCTTCTTCAAGCAAAGCATATGCGGTACCAATCGTAGGATGGCCAGCAAATGGTAATTCACTGGCAGCAGGGGTGAAAATGCGAACACGATAATCTGCTTCAGGATTCTCTGCAGGTAAAACAAAAGTGGTTTCGGATAAATTGGTCCAGTTTGCAATTTCTTGCATTTGCGCTGTGGTCAGAGAATTGGCATCCATGACAACCGCGACAGGATTTCCTTTAAACGGCTTTGCAGTAAAAACATCCACTTGTTTAAATAAAACCATAATAATTACTCTTTGTTTATATTTGGGTCAATGAGATGGTTAAGTCAATTTTTTTATCTTGGAGCTAATTCTGATATTGCTGTTGCATCGCCGGAAAAGAGCCATCTTTAACTGCACCAATATAAGCTTTTATCGCATTTTCAATACTAGACTGACCTTGCATAAAGTTCTGCACAAATTTTGCAGGTTTATGATTTAAGCCAAGCATATCGTGCAGAACTAGAATCTGTGCATCGGTCTTATCTCCAGCACCAATCCCAATAACAGGAATCTGAACGACCGCAGTAATTTCTTCAGCAACAGCAGAAGGCACACATTCAATCAGTAGCATTGCAGCACCAGATTTTTCTAATTCCTGAGCAGTATTTATTAATTCTTTTGCCTGAATCTCTGTTTTCCCCTGAACTTTAAACCCACCAAAAATATGAACTGATTGCGGTGTTAAGCCAATATGAGCACAAACAGGAATACCATTGTGTAAACATGCCTGAATTGACTCTTTCAACCAAAGCCCACCTTCAAGTTTTACCATATGTGCGCCTGCTTGCATTAAGGCTCCTGCGCTTTGAACTGTTTGTTCTGGAGTTGCATAACTCATAAATGGCAAATCAGAAATAATGAAAGCATGCTGATTACCTTGTTTCACCGCTTTGGTATGGTAAACCATCTGCTCTACAGTGACAGGTAACGTACTATCATGCCCTTGGATGATCATCCCTAAAGTATCACCAACTAACAACGCATCAATACCAGCCTGATTGGTAATTTTCGCAAAGGTTGCATCATAGCAAGTGAGCATCGCTATCTTCTCTTTTCTATGCTTCATGGCATTTAAAGTACTTAAGGTGACTGTATCCATCGAATAGACCTCTGAAATTTAAACGAACTAAAATTGTTCAAAAATTAAAAAAATAGCGATAAGAATCATCAGTAGACCAGAAATACGACTGACGATTTGCGTGGCTTTGGGTCGAGCTTTTAATAACTTCTGTGCACTAAATCCGACAGCGATATAAACAACAAAACAGTTCAAAATATGAATCAAACCCAGCAATAAGATTTGCACGCCAATTAACCAATTTGAGGTGTGATCAATAAACTGTGGCAATAACGCAAGGAAAAACAGGAAGACTTTCGGATTTAGTCCACTAATGCACAGTCCTTTAATAAACCAACTCTGATGAGTATTCATTTCACTAGCATGATCACTACTTTTTAGACCTACCGCAGAATGCAAAAGTAAATTTACCCCTATCCATAGCAAGTAGATTGCACCTAATACAGTCAGAATCATCAATACATGTGGGTATTCTGACAAGATTGCGCCAACACCCGTTGCCACAAGTAAAGTGGCAATAAAATGCCCAGTTAATAAGCCCAATACAGCAGGAAAAATAGATTTTCCACGTATTCCTGCGGATATTGCATATGACCAATCGACACCAGGCGTAATCACAAAAAGTATTGAAACGCTCCAAAATGCCAAAAGAATATTTTCCGCCATTTCACAATCTCTTTTTCATCACAATTTAATCCCCTATTCACAACCACTTTTGATAGAAAGTTAGTTGAGCGGGTTTGAAAGAATAGGCTTGAATGATTAGAATGTGCTTTTAATTATTTCTAATATTTATATCTAAACAGGAATTATTTTCTAAATGGATGCAATTGATAAGAAGATTCTTGCTGAATTACAAAAAGATGGGCGCTTGTCGCTCACTGATCTGTCAGAGAAAGTGGGATTAAGCCTATCTCCTTGCCATAGGCGAGTTAAAACATTAGAAGAATCAGGTGTTATTCAAGGATATAGAGCTGAATTAGATGCCTCTCAGCTCGGTTTAAATTTTTCCGCGATTGTTTTTGTCACAATGAAAGAAGGAGATAAAAAATCAGTTTTAGGTTTTGAAGATGCAATTAGTGAAATTCCTGAAATTATACAAGCCCAACGTCTATTTGGTAATCCAGATTATATGTTGCACGTTGTCACTCGTGATTTAAGCAGTTTTCAAAAACTTTATGATGAACATCTCTCTGCGATAATGGGTGTACAGCGTTTAACATCAACTATAGTCATGAAAAATGTGGTACTGAATCGCCCACTACCACTTTAATTGAATGAAATTATTGCGGCTAACATTAAACACTAAATGGCAACATACTATCGTCAACGGCACTAGGATCTGATTTACTCTGAAAAGCACTGTAGTTGAAAGCAACTTGGCTACTAGCCCAGACTGCCAAAAGAACAGCCACATGCCCGTTATCTAACGAACTACTATCAAATTCCTGCTGTAGACCATTCTTATCGACTTTTCGCACTTGCAGGATATTGCTTGGATTATAGCGATTCAAAGATCGCTCAATCTCAACTAACTTAGATCTCATCCGCATCTGATAAACACTAATCACTGTTTCTAGATCCTGCTTAGCTTCAAAGGAAAGTTGCCAGTTCTGAATCAACTCAGGTGCATCCGTCACAATAATTGTATTCTGCCGATGTTCCTCTGTTACGCCCAAGGTTGAGAATTTCTCAACCTTTTGAATCAATAACTCCCCTGTTTCTTGGAAGCATAGACCAAGCAGTCGTATAGGCTCACTGGCAAAACCGACAACACGACTATCAATGCGGACAAGATCATTCATTTAGCTTTTGTCTCAAAGTAAGATTGGCATTTAATGCAGTATTTCACCCCACCAAGCTTACGGCGCTGCTCAGGAATGATATCGCCACACTCTTCACATTCATGCAGAGACACCCCTGTAAACTGCTGACGATGGCCAATGATGGATGCCAACATCTGCTCATCACGTTCACTTGCAAAATCAGCATCATCACTCATCATCAATTTCCTTTTTTGTTACTGTAATTTCACCTGTGTCTTTATCAGCATTAACTTGTAGGTGGCTGGTATATGTTTCTTTCTGAGTACCGTCGTATTGATCTGCCTGAATCACTACGCCGTCATTGATTTCACCTAAAAGTGGAATACCTGTCACTGGGTCATAACCATAATCCACATAGTCTTGGCCATGAGCACCTAAACCAAGAACGTGCGGAACATAACCCACCAGCGTTACATCCACGGTAAAAATAGAAATATTAGTGGCTTCGCTGGGCACGGGATTTGGGGACAAGGTGTTATCAAACACAATAAATTTGAACTTTTCGGCTATATCGCTACCTAGCTTGAAAGCCACATCAATGCGACGGCGCCAATCATCTGAGAGATAAGTACAAAGTTGAGAGCATACTGAACGTGCATCATGTGGATTGGTGGCATAGAAAGCGACCTGTGCACGCACTGCCTGAGGCACAACACGGATCTTCACCAACGTATCGTTGAGGACACCCTCAACAAAATACGGCACACCCATCAATTGGCTGGCATCAGGTGGCATATCCACAACAGCCGTTGCAGTGAGTAGCACTGGAAAGAAAGATGATGTCCCTACAGTCGAGCCATCATTCATATTCTTACGATAGGCTGCCACCATTCCTTCACTGTCATCCATCAGTTGTGCACGGCAAGATCTGATTGCTTTCACTGTTTCCCGCATCTTCCATTCTGCGATTTGCTGTGTTTCAGGCATCATCCATGCTCGAAAATCCAAAAGCATGTGTACCCAAGCATTCTGAATCGCCTTCAAAGGGTCATGAGGCATTGTGTCCATCACTTAGCCTCCAAATGAAATAAGACGGCGCATGCCTTTCATGAGACCATTACCTTGCTTTTTCGGCTGAGGTTTACCTTGCTTCTCCCAGGCACTGAGAAATTGATCCGCTTCAGCAATAACACTATCAAAAGAACGTGTCTCACCTACCATGCCTGAATAGAGCTCCCGTTGACGCTCCACCTGTAAATCGCGTTTACGCTGTTGCATTGCCATCTGCTGAGATAAGGCATTGATCTGATCTAGTGCCTGCTCATTAATCTGCTCTAGTGCAACCTGAGTGTTAATGCTGTCATAGGTGCTGATGATCTGTTGCTCTAACAAATGAGCAATCATGGCTTTAGAAGGATCTAATAGGGTGATATCCGTTGCACTGTCAAAACACGAAATTTCACCTTCTAATTGCTCTAGAATCGCCAACCCATCAAATAGCTGACCATCACCGATGTTGGTTGCATAATTTGGCTGCACAACATAATCGAAGCCAAAGAAACCGCTCGGTGTAAGTAAATTAGGTGGGGTTTTACGATAATTAACCGCAGTACTGAACCCACCGATTTTGGCGAGATACTGTTCTTGTGCAAATTTACCGACGCGATTATCTAAAAACTCAGCACGATGAGTTACCGTACCATCGGATGTAGCCTTGATTTCAATCGTTCTAAAGGCTGGTGCCAGTTGCACCATCTTGCCATCAATCGGCACAGACTCAGGCGGTACCATGCCATAACGCTGACGGATCTGATGTCCATAATAGCCAACCAATTGCCCCGTTTTGACCATTTCTTGAGTCTGCGGCGAATTGATCAGCTGAATCATCTTTTTAAAATCAACATTGGAGCGATCAACACCCGTATGCTGTCGCCCTCGATCATGCAGGTTGTACTGCAGTAGTTTTGTCTTTTTGCCTTTTGACATAAAAAAGCCCCAGATTAAATACTGAGAGCTATTCTTGCACTACGATTTCAAGCATAACTTGGAGGGTTCCAAATCACCTAAGTCATGCAGAGAAACTCCCTGTACTTGCGTGAACCAAACTACGATTCTCAGCTACAAGATCAGACTGTGCAGACTGATTCATAATCATGATCTTCTTAGGATTTGTGTTCTTTACAGTCGTGATGGCTTGCTCTATCTGGGGTGCTTTAAAACTCGAAGCTGTTTCAACCTTTGATCCCGCTGATTTTGCAGTAGCAACGGCGCTATTTTTGGTCATCGCCGTTGTTTGTGGCTGTTGCTGTTTTGCTTTGGCATCCTGCTGTTTTCGTAACTCAGCGTCTTTGACTGCCTTGTAGTACTTATCGGCTGCCTGTTGAGAATTAAACTGGAAATGTACATGGCCACCTGTTGCCCCTTTGGACGGGTTTGTATATTCATCCAGTACTTTAAAGTCCTGTGCACTGAGTCCCGAAGCTGCCATTTTTGCCTTGATCGATGCAATCACAGACGGCGCCATAGTTCTGCCTTCAGCATTCGATGCTTTCCCCTGTTTACCGCGCAACGTAATATCAAATGCTAAACCTTGGGTATGTTTTGAGTTCGGTTTATGTTGCTTATGCCACTTGTCATTAATTGAGCCAAAATAATAAAGCTGATTACCCAAAGTATTTTGCATACTCTGGGCCATAGAAAGCGTACCTTTATTGGCATTCCCGCCCGCTGTGGTTTCAGCTGACTTAAGCCGTAATCCTGATGCATTGGTCACAGGTACACCAGAATCACCAAGAACTGTACTCCCTCCCTGATCCCCTTCGGTAACACTGTCTGGACCACCTCCACCGCCAAAGAATCCAATAAACTTGCCCCAAGCCTGCTTGACCGCATTCTTACTATTGCTGATGAATTTATCCCAGTGACTTTCCATATGTTTTGGAACATCACCTTTCTTCAGATTCTCAGTATAGTTTTTGACATGTGGCGTCACTGTAGACTTCATTTCATTATCTACAGAGGATTGAGAAATCCCTATATCAGACTGACTTGATGAGTGGCCAGACTTTACTGTACTTGCATGAGCTGCAATTTGAGGCTTAGGCTGTGCTGCTGCTTGTGTGAGTTCTCCTTCACTTCCTTCATCTGCATTGGCTTCACTGGATGCAAGTAACCCCAATACACCGATACCACCCAATACAGAAAACTTCTTCAGCAGCGATTTAAAGAAACCTCCACCTGATGACATCTTGCCTGTAATTCGAGTGAGTACTTTAATCTGCTTACGATTATGTTCACTGGCTTCTTTTTCTAGTGGCTCGTTACGCTTCTTGATTTTGGCAACCGCCGTTAAGGGTTTAAGCGTTGCGACTGCCATATTCTTCACAGGTGTAAAGACGGTCCCTAATTCATGAATAGCATCCACGCTTGGATCTATCCCTCGACTATCACCCGCCATGCCTTTAGCAGTATCAGCAAGATCTCCAACATAGCTGCCAAGTCTAGAAATTGCCTCTGCAGCACCATTAATCTGATTTTGATCATCCTGCCCAGTACTTTTAGACTGAGGATCAGCTTTATCCTGGTAATTGCTACGATCAAAGATTTTAGCTTTGCCAACAAGCTGACGGTGTGGTTGTTTCTTCTTTTGCTGTGCTTTTTTCGCTGTCAGTTCGGATAAGGCTTGATCAAAACTTTTAACATTCTTTGCCTGAAGTATATCAATCTGTAGCTTGGAAGCACGGTACTGCTCAACTTGTTGTCTAATCTGCCCACGTAGAACCTTTAGGATCTCAGTAACATTCTGATCGATCTGATCAACCTTAGGCTGGATTGCTCCAATTAAAAATCCTTGGCTATCGTACTGTAGACCACTGTTTGTCTGTTTCATATTAAGCCCGTCCTATGCCGCCAGTGAGCGCCATTGCCAATTGAGGATCTCCAATATCCTGGGCAATCATGCTCATATCATTTTGATCAACCACCATGACCTTTTGTGGACCGCTAGAATTTACTCTCGCCGTTAAACTTTCAATTTTAGGAGCAGTAGTTTTAGGGATTTGAATCGGTGCAACTCGGGTTGCTGCTGCACTATTAGAATCTTTTGCAATCAAAGCGCTAGATTGAGGTGATACCGCCGCACTGGTATAAGCTTCGCCAGCTGCTGCACTTTCTACTTCAGGTGCCTGAACTGCTTGTTTTAAGACCTGTTCAGGGCCAGCGTGAACCCCTTCTTTTTTGTACATGGCTTTCATGATGCGCTGGCGTTCTTCTTTTGAATAATCCGCCATACGTTTATCGGTTACGCCAGCCTCTTGCATAATGAAACGCCAATAACCCTCAGGATCGTTCTTTCCACGCGGATCATCTTTGGGAGCATAGGACTTAACCATTTCCCGCAAGCTACTCTTGGCATGCCCATTGAATAATAGATCCTCATGCGCCTTCATACCCGCTTCAGCATTTGGAAAAACTGCAAAGCCATTCGAATCCTCACCAATTGCACCAAAACGCTTGGCTCGATTTCCATAGTTCAAATTACCAAAGTTATTATTACGCCATGCTGGAGACCCACCACGGCGCACAATTGAACCATCTTCAAGCTGTAATGTAGTGAAGCCTGCACCTCGGCTAATAATCTTTGCTGCATTCTTGGCATTAGGGGTTACCTGTGCACCGCCAAACACACGATCAACAAAAGCTTTTGTCGTATTCCACCCATTAGTGATTTTATCTTTTGTCTTATTCTTAAAATCACCTACGCCGTCTTTGACACTTTTCCAAGCATGGGAAAACCACTGTGTTACGGTATCAACAAACTCAGACCATTTAGCCAGCACATATTTAGGAATATCTGCTCGAGCTAAGGAATCAGTCCAAGATTTAAAATATGGTGCGACTGTGGTACCGAGCTTATCACCAACCCATGCACCTACCATTCCACCGACTACGGTACCAATAGGACCAGCAAAACTACCAACGATAGCGCCGATACTACCACCCGCTAGTGCACCGACTGTTCCACCTTTTTCTGCAGTTGTTTGTTCATTCCAATCAGCAAATGACAATGCTGTCAGCGCTGCTCCAAGGAATGGAATACCGCGCCCAACCTTCAGAAGTTTGCTCAGTTTACCAAGCCGAGCTAATCGCCCTAAACGTCCACGGCGACCTGTTGCTCGACCTTTGCCTTTGCCAAAGCCAAGTAACTTAGCAAATGGAGATCTTTTGAATAGTTTGCTTAAACCACTGGAGGATTGTTCACCCGACTGATCTGCTATTTCGTTGAGCAGCCGCAGTTCTTTCTTATTATGCTCAACCTGTTCCTTAGGTAATGGCTCACTACGTTTACGCATCTTGGCCAAACCTGTAAGTGGTTTAAATACCAAGCCCGCCATACGCTTTACAGGACTTAACGCCGTGCCTAGTTCATGCAATGCATCAACTGTTGGATCGATGCCATGCGTATCTGCACCAAATCCTGAGACTGTTTGGCCAAACTTACCCACCACATCTGTAAATTTTGAAACAGTCTTGGCTTCGCCTGCAATAAAGCGTCCTTTTTCATCCCTGTTCGGTGTATTGCGTTTGGGGTTTGCATCATTTGAAGTATGTTCAGAGATAAACCGACCATTACTATCTCTTTGACGTTCACCTGATTTACTGCCTGATTCGCTATTGGAATCAGATTGCGTTTCAGAACCATGATTCTGATCTTGAATTGCCCGTTCTAATCGATCAATTGCATCGCGCTGGGATTGGTTGTCAATCTCTGTCCTTTTCGTTACTTGGTTGATAAGGCGCTCAAAGTTTTGAGCGTTCTGTGCCTCATACATAGCACGTTGTAGCTTTGTGATTTGAAAGTGCCGTGTTTGCTCTCCTGTTTCAGCCTGTAGTAGCTTGAGGATCTCAATCACGTTCTGATCAATGGTGCCGACCTTCTGGCTGATCTCTTCACCCATTAAAAAGCCATCGCCGTCATAGCGTAAGCCACTATCTCCAATTGCCATAAAAAAACCTATACCCAGTCATAAACAGGTATAGGTTACGTTTTCGGATGAGATGGAATGGTTTAGGGTACCAAGCACTTAATTCACAGCATGCTCAAAGAAATGGATCTGTGCCAGCTGCTCTACATCTGCCAGAGCTACTTGTTGTACCTTGGCATCATTCCGATTCTCGGATAGATATGCCTGTGCTGTATTTGTACTGGGGATATAGACCACTTTATAGATGTGGGTTGGTACAAGAATGCCATGGATTGATTTGATCACTTGGCCATTAAAGATAACACCTGTGATGATATATGCAGACTGGTCAGCTTGATTCAGATCCATTCTAACCTTTTCCTCTAATATGCGCCAAACACCCTGATTATTCTTGGGTGCCTGAGGAAAGATATTGGTCATTACAAAGCTGTCATAGCGTTGCTGTGCCGTGTACATATTGGCATATGGTGTTGCATGCCCGCGGTCATACCCCGTGCCAACATAATCACCTGGTACAACTCGCTCTGCTGTAGGCAATAACGCTTCACCATGAAACTTATTTACACGAATTGCGTGTTGGTCATCCTGAGGTTGGTAGTATTGGGCGCTATAGATTGGGGTTTTACTTACACCAGAATAAAGTACGGCGAATCCGTTGTAGCAAAACTCTTGGTTTTTGTTCATCAACTTAGAATTCTGCACAGTAGGTGGCTCACCATTGGCAAATTGGTCTTTGCAATGGTCAAAGCCTGCGTGTGCAGTTGCACACATAAAGGAAATACATAAACAGAGGAAGTACTTAAACATGATTCAGTCCTATAAAAAACCGAATCAAGGTTAAGAGACTAAAATTCACTGAATTAGCGGTAGTTCCAAATTAATTTTGCATTGCTTGATTCATTATTGCTTGAATATGAAGTTGCAAAGTATCTAGACATAGCAGTGGAAGCTGAGCATGTTCAAATAATAATGGCAATTCAGTACAACCTAAAATAATCGCATCGATTTGATGCTTACTCACCAAGTTTTCAATTATTTGTATGAATGCACTCTGCGTATCCTGATTTACAATACCTAACTCCAATTCAGTCGAAATTTTCTGACCAATATATTCAATTTCATCTTCGGTAGGCACACTAACTTCAATGCCTGCTTCAATAAAAGGTTGTTTGAAAAAATGATGCTTCATTGTAAATTTCGTGCCTAGTAGACCAACTTTCTTTAACCCGAGATTTATCGCTTCATCACATGTTGTTTGAACAATACTGATTAAAGGTACTACTGAATGCTTTTGTAGTTCTGCAAACACCATATGTGGTGTGTTTCCTGTCAAAGCAACAATCTCCGCACCACTTAAAGTTAGGTTATGGATTGCCTGCATTAGGTAAGTTGTTAAACCCTGATCATCTTTTTGCTCACAATAGCGAAGAACATCAAATACATTTAAGCTTTCGATAGTGATCCGTGGGAAGAAATGCTCATCAACACGTTGCTGTAATCCATATACCAGTTTCTTATAATAAATTAGTGTTGACTCGGGACCAATTCCACCAATTAAGCCTATTTTCTTCATTGTTTATTTACCGTTTTGATCAATTCTACGTTCTGTTGTGGTCTTGCCTGCAATTCCCCAATTATCCATTGCAACTTCTTCTATTAAAACCATAGTTGTCGCTGGATCTTTTTGTAGAACCGTTGTCAATAACTCCGTAATACCTTGGATAATCTGTTTTTTTTGATTATGTGTTGGTGCTTCACATCCACCAGTCACTTTAACACTGACGTAAGGCATTTCTTTCTGTTCCCAATATGTTTGATATCATCGGGTCATATTAGCCTATAGTTTTTATCTAAAAAATTGAATAATATTGCATTACATCTTCTATTTTATTGAACAATGGAAATTTCAGAACTTAAAACGCTAATCTTGTTAATAGACACTGGCAGTATTACTGCAACAGCACATGCGCTAAATCGCGTACCTTCCGCCGTTACCTCACGTATTCAACAGCTTGAAGATCATTTAGGTACTTCGTTGTTTATCCGTGAAAAGAAAAAACTTCTTCCAACCTCAAAAGCTTTGATGCTCTATCAATATGCACATGAAATTGTCACACTCGTTTCCCAAGCAGAAAACCAGATAAAAAATAACAAGCCTAGTGGAAGATTTAGGCTAGGTGTATTAGAGAGTTTAGCTGCTACACGTTTACCAGCTCCATTGTCCAAACTCTATGAAACATATCCTGACATTGAGCTAGAGCTTAGTACAGGCATTAGAGACAGCCTTTATGCTGATTTAATTAATGTTCAATGTGATGCCATCATTGTTGCCGATGCACCTCAGAATCATAAGCTTCAACGTGTAACTCTTTATCAGGAAGAACTATTTATTATTGCAGCAAAACACCATCCAATAATTAAAAGTCCTATAGATGCAAGACTCTCAACAATACTAGTCTTTCAACAAGGCTGTTCATACAGAGACCGGCTATTAGAATGGTTTAGCCAAACTAGCATTCAACCCAAAAGAATTGCCGAGATGACATCATATCATGCCATTTTGGGTAGTGTTGTTGCAGGGATGGGGATTGGCATTGTACCTAAAAGCATGGTTGAAACTTTTGCACAGAAACAACTTCTTTCCTTACATCCGATTCCAGAACCTCTTAGTAAGGTTCAAATCGAACTGTTATGGCGAAAAGATGCACCTTCAGCAAATATTTCAGTCTTTCAAGAATGCTGCTTATCTGATACATAAAGGAATTATTGACCATTTTCCTCAATATCCTTTGACATCTCGACATACTCTAGCTGGCGCATGAATGCTTCGCGTTGTTGTTCTTTCATCAAGCGTTTTGCTTCAGCCAATTTATCTGTAGCAGCATTGGCCACCGCCGTACGTTTAGCATCTTGCTCTGATTTGTCTTTGAGATCCTCTATCTCTAGTCCCCAGAAAACAGCTGTAATCTTGGCTATTTCGCCGTGAATGATCGTTTGTTCCCGTAGATCACGGGTAAATTGGGAATTGAAAGACATACGTCCACGGAGCTTATCTGCTGCTTCAGTATCGACCTCACCCTCTTGCTGTATCAACTCATCATAGTCAGCTTTGATCGCTTTAGATTCATTGACTGCTCCATCTAACATTTCGCTTAAATCAAAGCTTTGGTGGCGGATTTTACGGATCATAATTGCTGCAGATAATTTACTGCGATCAACTTTTTGAGGCAGGTGTGTATTTCGATTTTTTTTAGCAATAAATTCAACTTCTGTATGTTTCTTAGCATTTGATTCTTCTTGTTTTTCATCGCTAAATCTATCGCTAATTTTTTGTGATTTAGCGGGCTTTTTAGCGCTAATTTTAGCGGCACCTTGCAGCTTGCCTCCACCATCTCGGATAACCTTATTCAGTTCACCATTTGTTTTCTGGACGTACTGCTCAGGTTTCTTTTTCCAGCTTTCAGATATAGAGCGTTTACGCACATTGGTAAAATGTGGAACATCACAGCCTAGTTCCTTTGCGACAATCTCAGTAAGTTTCTGCCAGGTGATTTTAGGTGTGCTTTCCCACACTTCACGTAGTAAGTTCCAAACTTTGTCAGGATAGGTCTTAGCGACAGCCATTTGGAGCAACCTCAAAGATATCTAATTGCATTTTCGCACGGCGATCTTGTCGCTTTGCGACAGGTACCTCTTGTGATTTGATGATCATCTCATTGACATTGGATTCATCACGTTCACATAGATCATCAAGGTGGCTGAAGAATTTCACATTGTTTCGAGACAATAAAACATCACATTCTCGAACGGTTTCCATCAATGTAGCCAAGCTTTCTTTCGTAACATGACCATCATGAATCTCATTAATGATCTTTTTGGAATTTTGGATAAGTGCCAAGACGCCAGAGTTTGGTAGGCTAGCAAGATACTGAGAGCCAGCTTCAGCAAATGACCCGCTGACTTGTTCAATGATGCGCTCTACCAACGGCGATAGTGCGTGTGCCATGCCGTTATATAGCAGCCCGACTCGACTAGCAGTTAAATCAATCTCAGGCTCAACCGTGAAGCCTAAGATCCAATCAGCTGATACACCGTAAAGTAGGCAAAGTTCTTGTAAGAGTTCAGAATCAGGGGCAACCTTGCCGCTTTCAATTTCACTAATTCGGTTTTTTTGGTTTGGATTTTTGACATTAAAAACTTTCAGCATGACATCTGTTTGTGTCATTTTGGACAGTTTTCTAGCTGCACATAGCTTAATGCCGATCAGTGCACGCTTATTCTCATTTGATTTAAATGCCATGTGCTCTTGCTCTCCCCGCCAACCAATCAAAATTAATCGGTTCTTCTACCCAATTTGTATCGCTTTCCTGCATAAAAATGCATGAAACCCAAACACAGCCATCCTCTACTGGTTCTGCTAATTTGATTTGTTCATGAATAAAAATATTGTCATCTTTAAAAATCAGACCCTTTAATGAATCAAGAATAATTTTTGGATAATTATCAATATCAAATCTTGGATATGACTTTGCTGTATAGTTCCGAGTTTTCAGCGGTGGCTGAGCAATTATGCGAATTTCACAAAGTTCATTAATTTTTTCAAAGTCGATGTGATGTACCAGTGGCTCATACATGTTCACAATATTTAACTTATAGCTCTTCGCTGCCACGCTTAGGCTGTTCCGCTGCACTCCACGTTCATCAATGGTTGCGCGCCAAATATCATTCAAACTCAAGCCATAAGGCATTTTTAGAGCAACATAGTTCTGCCCAACAATCATATGAGCATTCATGTTTGTTACATGGTGCATCTCTCCATCAATTTCCTGACTATTACAATAAAATGGCAATATACGTTTAATGTTTAATGCTCTTTTTTGTCGTGCTTCACGCTTTGTTTTCTGTGTCTGAAAAGGATCTGCCTTTATTTTAGATATTAGGAAACTGTCCCATACTCGACTACGGCGTGTCTTTCCCATCACTCACCTCTTTTCAAGAAAATAAAAACATCCTCTGAACCGACAAAATTCGGGTTTGGTAAAACAAAATTTCCTATCTCAATCACTGTTCTACCCTCTGGTTCTTATTCCGTTCGATATCAATTACATTATGCAAAATGCGTTTTTCTTCACTATGCATTCGTTCCAGTTCTTCAATGCGTCTCTGCAATTCTTTGTTTTTTGTGCGTTCACGCTGATATAAATCATCAAGTGAATCTGCAACAAGCTCATATTCATCAATCTGCTTTTGCTGTTCTTGCCATGCCATCCATGCGCCAGTGACGTAAGAAACGTCACAAAGCGCGTCAAAATCATCACTCACCTTGACGTGATATATTTTAAATCTGTCGTTCCACTGAACTGATCTTTCGAGTATTTCTGAAATCTCTGGCAACTTTTCAAACGCTTCTCTGCTCATAAAAACCTCATCACTGGATTGGCATCACCGTTGTTGTACGATGCAATTGCACAAAAAATGATTAAGGCAAGCATGGCTATCAAAAACTGGTTTGAGTTCATGCTGCGCCTACCATAGATCTTCGCTACATAGCTCAAGTCGAGAAAATTCCATCTCACCTAAAGCTATTAGCTCTAATTCGTTTGCAGTCCATTCCTGTTGTCCACATTCAACCGCATGTAAAAATGCTTGTGGACGTGTATAGAATTTCCCATTTTCACAATAAAAACCTTGGTGTACAGATTTACCCCATTGATTTTGAATATCTGTAGCCAAATCAAGCGACAAAATAATATTGATGCAATCTGCATGGCGATTAGGTTTAGGGAGAGCAATCATAAGCTCGCCAACTTTCACAGCGACCCCAATAATCATGCTGCCATCTCCCCTAAAGCAAGAACCCCACCAAAACCAACGCGGCGTAGGTGCTTCTCAAGTTTTAGTGCTTCAGTAGGGTTTTCAAGCTTACGAGCAATACGAGCTGCAAACTGTTCACGGCTTTCACCGACTTCAGCAAACTTGCTTGCATATACCGAGTCGTTGGAAAGTCTAGTTGCAAACATGGCAATTTGCTTTGGTTGTAAGCCAACGGTTTGATGCTGCGTTGATGCTTGTGGTGCAGTTTTTGGTTTAGATGCTGGGCGGCGTGTTAATCGCTCATATTTGAAATAAGCGGTAATCATCCAGTTTGCAAAAAACTTGAGCATTTCATCATCTGAGTGCCCACGTGTTTTGTTGTACTCAGTGAAATTGGAAAGCTCTTGATTGAACCATGTGGCGGTTTTGATTTCAGTGAACTCGATATGTTCATTGATTGAACAAATCAAAGATTCCAATTTTTTAAAATCAAGCCACGTGTTTTTTTTATTTTGAGAGTGTTTTTTGATAGTTGTATTTTGTGTGTTAAATTTTTTAACTAGCAGCAGTAAAAAGTTTTTACTAGTCTGGTTAAAATTTTTAACTAGCACAGATTTTTTGTCAGCAAAGTTTAAGCGAATACCGCTTACTTTATAGCCTGAATCAACACTTAATTTTGCTTGATTTTTAGGGTAGTTAAAATTTTTAACTAGGTCATTTTTCACAGGTTCAAACTCTTTCACTAGTAAAGATTTTTTACTAGGGAACTTAACCATTTCTCCGATGTTGTAATTATCAAGCAGCGAATAAACATAGCCAAATTTAGACATGTGATGCTTCTTCACTAAGCCAACATCTGCAAGTTCTTTTAAACAACGTACAACTGTTGGGCGACTCTTTTTAGAAAGCTCCTCGAGCAGCGAGAGAGAAAGAGCATCAAACTCTTTCGTCCAGCCGCGAGTCTTACGCACAATCAAAAGATAAATTTTGACTGCCGCATCGCTGATCTTATTCATTGCCTCATCAACAAATGCGTTAGCAACCATGAAGCTATTGGGAATAAATCGACTCATGCTTTTTCTCCCGATTCTTTAATGTGCTGTGCCCAGCCTTTACACGGCTTCATACGTTTACGATCTTCGCTGGTCGGGCAATCAAGGTTTTCAATATCCTTGTGGAAATAGAAGACCTTTTCATTTTTAATGGCGTATGCTAGATCTGCCTGAGTGGTAAGAGAGTAATTAGCTAACGTGCCGCAACGGTAGGCACAACTCTCACAAAGAACAGCTTGCTTAGGTGCTTTCTGAGCTAAGATCAGCCCATGTAATGCACCCTGAAAACTTGGCATATTTAGTTTTTCAACCGTGTAAGGGTGAATGTCGCCTGTTGTGACTAGATGCAAATGAAGTGTTTCATCACAAGATGCGGCGTAATCAACACCCGTCCAAAAAACGGAATGAAATGCAGCTAACACTTCATCCTTTGATTTATCTGCAAAAATAGCTTGAATAGCGTTCAGGCGCTCCGCTTTAGGCTTTTGAGCAATATCGGTTAGAGCGAGAATTAAGGTGGTATCCATCATGATTCACCACCTTCAACTACACAAAAGTCAATTACCCAAACCCAAGGATTTGCATTCCAGCCTTTCCATGACCAACCGTTTAATTTAGTCCACTGCATTGAAAAATTTTCTTCTGCACAATATTCATCATCGGCTTCCATTCCCTCGGCTATAGCATCAGCTTCGGAAATGTCATTGAGACGTTCAATGCGGAGATTGGTAATTTCAAGCAAGATGCGAGAAGCCCAACGAGGCATAAGAATTAGTGGTCTTTTTTCACCAGTTTGGCATGGACCATCTGCCCAATAATGTATCGATGAGGATTCTAAATTTTGCGTTGGTATATCATCAAAACATGCGTGAGTTGACCATGATTCACGAACCCAAAGATGTGTACCTTTCTCACCATAAGGGAATTTTTCTAAAATATTTGAATTGTCCTTATACATATTGAGCGCATATAAACTACCTCGATATGAATATGTAGAGTGTTTCCCTGCATCAACAACCATTTCAGGTTGGGGAGTAAGTACACGGCGTAATTGAGTCTTGCGACCAGCTAGGATCGCATTCACTTCCCAACTTTTTAGGGAAACTGGATGCTCCTTCATGAAACCTCCCCTTGTGCTTCAAGTGCTCGTTGATGATGCTTTTCAACATCATCAGCAAGTGGTTGTTGTTCTTCATGTGGAACTAGGCATGTAGTACATGGTTCAGTTTTGAATTCAGTGCATTTGCCTGAGCATGGATGTTGTTGCTGTAATTTCACGTTATTTCCCCTGTTTTCTTTTGGCAAAGCCTCTGCCAACACATTCCAGTACACCTTCAGCAATGAGGCTTCTTTCGATTTCTTTCGCTATGCTCCAGTGAAGGCGAAAATCCCATTCAAGTTTTTTTCTAAAATCTTCACGGCATACTGCCGCGTTGCTGACGGTGTAATTTCGTTTGGCCAGATTGTTCTGAGCCTCTTTAAACATTTCGTCAAAGACACACATTGCCGCTGTGTGCCATTGTCTGAGTTGCTTGATTCGGTCTAAGTTTGGTTTCGCTGGGCGTTCGTCATGCATTCTTTCCCTCAACCAAGTTGGTGATTGTCTCTAGCAATGCCTGGTCAAATTCACCTGATGCAATGAATTGATCGATCAGGTTTGGTGATGGCAGTAGATCTGTAAGGTGTTGGTCTGTCTTACAGTTTGGGCAGCCATCGAAGTACTCCCCTGTTTCTTCATCAAACAGGTCTTTAGCAAGCTGCTGTTCTGTAAAGAACTGGTTGCACCAATTGCATTGGATTGTTGGTTTCAAAACTGACTCGCAAAAGCTGTTAAAAGCACTGGAATTGCCAGTGCTAGGTTGTTGTGTTAGATTCTTCATACGTTTTTTCATTCAATTTGTTGGATGGCAAATTAAGCTCAACTGGTCGCAAGGTTGAGCTTTTTTTGTGGCTGTTTTTCTTGGTGTGATGTCCAGCATTTTGGGTTGCTGCACTAATTCAAATGATGGCGTGTATTGATCTATTGGATTGCAGTTGAGTTTCTGTGCTTCTAAAAAAACAACAAGTGACCCAATATTGCGATTAAGTTCATCTAGCGGAATACGTTTCAGGTACTGGGTAATAGCCCAAATATTTAAGATATCTAAAATATCTGAGATATCTTTGGTAAGACCTATTCTTGTTCCGCCAGAATTATCTAAATCCTTACTGAAGGCTAGATAATTCATGACTGCCAATCTCATGAACTTAGACAAACTGAAGTCTTTTTCTTTTGCGAATGCTTCAAGTTCAAGTTTTTCATTGTCCGTACATTTAAACGTGACGCTTGATGTTAATTTTTCAGACATAAGCCACCTACATAAATGGTTTGTGTTTAAGTTCTTTTTTCTAAGGTTCAGCGGTTATGCAATTAAGTCTTGGAATTCTTTAAGTGATGGACAAAGGTCAACTGCTTTAAATTTGCCGAAAGTAGCCTTTTCTGCTCGAACGGCGACTTTTTCAGACATATTCCTAGTTCTTCGTACCCATTGCGAAACAGCAGGTTGCTTAACATCAAGGGCTTTCGCCGTGTTTTCTTGTCCACCAAAGTGATTAACAAGAGACTGGTAAATATTGTTTGATCTCTCAGTCATGGTTATATCCTCTAAATGATATAACCATATTATAACTATAGTTATTAATGGTCAATAATTATAGTTATTTGAATCCTTATAACTTAGGTTATATATTGCTTATAAATATAATGGTGCTTTTTATGTCGACACTTAGAGAACGCTTAAAAGAAGCTAGAGCTAAAGCAGGTAAAACCCAGGCAGAAGTTGCGGAAGCTGTAGGCGTTTCCCAGCCAGCGTACCAAGCACTAGAGTCTGGGAGAAATCAAAAGTCTGCTTTTTTGCCAGCTATTGCTCAATTTTTAAATGTTGATAGTTATTGGCTTTCAACTGGAAATTCTTCCAACTCTTTCACTTCAAATGAAGTTATTAAACCAACCATAGTTTCTACTGAGATTCAGGATGAATTTATCTGGATTGATGTTGTTCAAGCTAATTTTTCTTGTGGCAACGGCGAATCCATAGAATTTCATTTTGATACGATTAATGGAAAGCTTCCCTTCCCTCCATCTTTCTTTAAAGATAAACGAGTTCATCCTGAACATATGCGTATCATTAAAGCCAAAGGTGACAGCATGTCCGACTTTATCAAAGATGGCGATTACGTTGGGATTGATCTAGCTCAGACTGAAATTATTGATGGTGAGATATATGCCGTTTATTTCGCTCGTGAAGGTATGATCAAGCAGATCTTTAAAGAAGCAGATGGCTCTTTAATATTACATAGCTTAAACAGCAAATATCCTGATAAAACCGTTACAGAAGAAAATGGTAATAACTTTAAAGTAATGGGTCGTCAGTTCTGGAGAGCAGGATGATTATAGTAGGCTCTTATTTATTCAGTTTTAACCATGGTGCTGCCTTAATTAAAAAAGCAGCATTATAAATTAAATATTTTCGCTTATACTTAGAAGTAATATGCTCAATAAGTATTAATGTTTTTATATAATAATCATATACATGAATAAAATTGATTATTTTTTCTCCATATCGAAATTCAATTGCACACGATGAGCTTGGCAAAGCTTCTACAAGGTCCAAATCAATACAATAATTATATTCATTAATTTTGTTAGCAAGTTTCAATAAATCATGGCCTTTCATTTTTTTATCATGATGCTGCATTAAAAAAACTTTTAATGTTTTCTCAACTGCTAAGTGTAATTCCCAACAACCAACAGATGCTGAAGAATCATTAAAAGTACAAATATCTTGAATACATTTTTCAATATGTGGCCAAATACTACTTGCCATATTTCGTGCATTCGAATCCAGTGTCGCCGTAAGAATATTTAGATTAATTTTTCTAGTTAGTGAAACAATCTCTTCAAAATTTAAAAAGACTTTTTGATAATGCTCCTTGCTAAGCTTATTGATATTTTTCTTATCTTTCATCATTTGTTCTAGGGTTTCATCTTTTTGTAAAGAGTCAGGAAATTTTAACCATGAACTTTCATTGACAATATGAATTTTACTAATTGTTGCAGGTATTTGGATTAAAGAAGGTATCCCATATATCACTATCAACCCAGAGTAGAATTTATTTTGAGGTTTTTTTATAAAATCTCCGTACTTATCAGTGTACCATTCATAAAAAAGTGGAATAAAACCTTCAATAAAGACCTTATGCTTGATTAACTCTTCTTTGCTACCTATAGAGTTGTCCTCTACGCAATACTCAACAAACATAATAGCAGCATGAAAAGCTCTATCAAAAATTGGAACTCCCTGCTCATCTAAAACTGAATCAATAGCTGGCAATGATTCATAGACTAATTTTCTTAATTCTTCGTTAGACATTTACGCCTCTCTAGAAATCATAATTTATAAGGATTTCAGGACTCTATATTTAGTTTAGATTTTATAACTATAGTAATTTAAAATAACTAATTCACACAACCAAGGACAGTTATATATTGACTATAAAATAACTATAGTTATATTATGTTATCTCAAACAGCAAAAAGCCCTGAGATCTTGGCGGACACAGGGCTTTACAAATAACTTTGCGAGGTCATTATGTCTCAACGTGTATCACACAGTCAAACCCCAAAATTCGACTCTAACAAAAGTCAAACAACCGAACTGTTATATCGTGAGCCAACAGCTCAAGAACAACGTGTTAGCCGTACTAAAGTTATCCTAGCAAACGCTCGCGAATTTGCACTCTTTGCAGTTGGTGGAACGATCTGCTATGCGGTGATTACTGGTGTTGTTTATGGGTTATTTGGGGGGTAAGTATATGAATGCTCAAGCGTATATTCCTCAGCTACTTAGCCCTGAGCAAATCTTTGAAGCACTGGCTAAGCACATCAAAATCGAATTTGCTGAAATCGGCACCAATGATTGGTCAATTCTCGACAGCCACTCAAATATCAGCGTTTGCGACTTCTACACTGGTTTTCTAAAGTTCCGTTTCTCATCTTCAAGTTTTGAGGATATAGACAACCGCGACCGTAAGCTGCGTGCTAAGTCATTCTTCTGTGAATACCTTGGCTTAGATGGTGATAACAACGAGCGTTACCGCGTTGGCACTGATAATCCAAGCATTTATGTGCTGAAGCGCATTGTAGGTGCAAATGCAAACACGGCGCTAAAAGACTTTGAATTTTTTAAGGAATCCAATGGAAACCTATCCCCTGTCAGCCTGTCTGAAAAGTTGATTGGTTATATCTCGAAAGCACGCTCAGCAGAACAAAGAGCTGAATACAACAAAGTGCTTGAGAAAACAGGCTTATTTCAGTCGCCTGATTATAAGAAGTTCAAACGCCAGCAACGCGGTCTTTCGGTTCGATAAGGGGAAATATCATGACAACAAATCAACAAAATGCCTTACAGCATATTCAACAAGAATTAAAAGTACCTAAGGGTAAATATAATGATTTCGGGAAATTTAATTACCGCAACTGTGAAGACATTCTTGAAGCAGTTAAACCGTTACTCAAAGAACTAGACGCAACTTTAGTAATTACTGATGAAGTGCAACAAGTTGGGCCAATCGTTGTTATAACGGCAAAAGTTATATTTACGGATTCATCGGGTCAACAGACAGTAGTTACTGCTCATGCAGGTGTGGAAATCAATAAAAAAGGGATGGATGTTGCTCAAACATTTGGTGCTTCTAGTTCTTATGCCCGTAAGTACGCCCTAAATGGCTTATTCCTGATTGATGACACGAAAGACTATGACAGTAATGAATATCACAATCAGATCAACCATGATTCAAACAACCAAAATAATAGTTCAAATAATACTGGTGCACAGCAAGCCTCTAAACAGCAAAATTCATCTGCTCAACAGAACAACCATCAACCACACCATCAAGATTTGGAATCACGTTATCAAAATGCATTGGTCTCTATTAGTAATGCTAAAAAATCAGAAACACTTGATAAAGCACTAAAAACCTTTGAAGGCACAAGGTTCTATTCAAAAATTTCTCAAGCTTGCCAGGCACGCGCGGATCAAATGGGTTGGATTAACCAAAACCAACGCATCGAAAGCTATCAAAACCAACAATATCAACACTAAGGAGCAAGCATGAACACTAAATTAGTCGCTGTACAAGAAGCATTTCATGCAATGCTCGCTGGTAAAAACATACTTGTTCGCTCAACTGAAAGTAGCTTACTAACTGACTTCCGCCCTGTGTCTGAGTTTGCTGCAGACATTTGGGCAAAAACTGGGTTTGAGTTCACCATTGAAATTGAAAAAATTGAAGTGGCTGGAATTAGTTTTACCAAACCACTAATGCTTGCCGATGTTGTTGCTGATCAAGATGTTTATGTCATAGAGCCTATGATTGGCATGTACTGGTACAAATATAACCCAACCATTCAAGCCTTGAATGCTGCAATTGAGCGAGGTTTTGCTCAGGCTGATACTGACAATGCACGTTTGCAATTGAAAGCCTTTTCTAAATTGATGGGCCGTGAGTGTGGTGAGATTAATATTCTAACTGTTGCACATGATGAACCTAAGCAGCGTAGAACACGCAAGAAAAAGGATGTTCAAGATAAAGTCGATGTTCCTGCAAATGAAGCTACTTATACTCCAAATGACCAAATTTCAGCATCAAATGATGTTGAGAAAAAGACATTATTTCATGAGTCAGTGAAAGCAGCAGAGGATCATTTTAAATACGAGCAAAAGCTCAATGAGCTAATTGAACGTGCTGCAACTGCAGCATCGCCGAATGAAGCAAATGTTCTGGTTAAGTACACAACCGACTGGACTGAAGAACAGCGCAAACCATTGCTGGATGCCATCAATAAGCGCCTTGTCGAGCTTGATGCACAAAACAAAGAGATACCAGCCACTCCGCCATCTCTTATGGTTCAAATTGAAACTGCGCCTGATCTAACAACATTAGATGCTTTAGAGATTGATGTGTCTACACGCCATCCTGACATCCAGCCAAAGCTTATGGGATGTATTCGTAAACGCCGCACTGAACTAGAAAACTAAAAAATATGAGGGATACAGGCATTCCTGTATCCCATGATTCGGAGAAAGTTATGGGCTGGAAATATTCAAATAGAACAAGAACACTAACGGTTTTTGGCAAGAAAATGACTCATATTTTTGACAAAGTTCTTGAGTCTGAAATTGATCAACTACTTGTTGATGCAAAGTTTAAAGAAGCACTTTGGAGGGATAAATGATGAATATGGCTATTCCTCAAAAATTAAGCCAAGAAATTGAATCTGAGTTAAAGGCATTTTGCCAGGAGCATGCTCTAGATCAGCAACAGTATCAGCGCCTGTGTGACATTGCTGACAAAGCTTACTTACTGGCTGAGCACGTTTTTCAAGCTGAAATCTCTCAAATCAAGAGTTATAAGAGATCAGAAAACTTGTAGCTTTAAAGTAGTCAACAATATCTATTGGGAAAAATATAATTTAAGTGAGACGTTGTAACATGGCATTAAAAAACTTATCAGACTCTCCTGAGTTGAAAAAACAAGAACTTCTAAGAAGTTTTATAGAGGCACCTGAAAGTCAAAGTTTTCCGCAAGAAGTTGTTGCTCTATATTTGGACTGTTCACCTTGGACACTTGCCAAAATGCGCTGTAATGACAATGAATTGCCATTTCGTAAAATTGGCCGCCGCGTCAGTTATAAAAAATGTGATGTTTTGGCGTATGAAGCCAAAAAAACAGTGACTTGTACAGCACAGCTATCAAGCTAAGATCTTTCAGAAGTATCAGGCGAGATTATCTCGCCTTAATTTCTTTTAAACGCTCATCCCACACAGACTCATAATTAAAACAATCTATTTTCTGTTGATATACAGCTTCAATCATATTCATTGAGGCTTTTAGTTCTTCCATTGGGATTTGTACATAACCACCTGTCACATCTAAGCGCGGTTTTGCAGTGTGGTTGAGTAAGCGCTTGGTCACATAAATATTAAACCTAAGCAAGTTGCAGATCGTGGCGAATGTACGGCGAAAATCATGCATAGAAACATAGTAATCGACTTGTGCCCCTACTCTATTTAAAAGCGTATCGACCTTCGTTGCGTGCATATTATGCGATGTTGGTATTTTGGTTGCTGGAAAAACCCAATCATTTTCTCTAAGAAGAAAACGGTCTTTAAGTATTGATAGTAAGTGGTCGCCTATAGGGAACACATGATCTGAACCATTTTTTGTGTCTCGAAAAATCACTGTACCAGACTTAAAATCAATATCAGTCCATTTTAGTTGGCATACCTCCTGGCGGCGGCATCCTGTATACATGGTAAATAGAACAATATCTCGATGGGTATTTGAGCGAGCTGTATTTTCTAAATTGAGTTCATCCTCATAGTTGAGAACAGCCTGATAATATTTAAAGATGATATCTTTATTTAGATGACGCTCACGCCTTGGAATTTGATTCCATCCATTAGTAACTGCAATAATGTCAATTGGATTGGTCTGTAAAATCGGGTTGGAATCAGATGAATAAAGGGTATGTATATATTTCCAGAGCGTTCCAACCATCGAGATAGATCCATTCGCAGAAGACTTGCTAATTCTAGAAACATCAATGAATTTTTCTAACACTTCCTGTTTTGTTAAGCTAAAGAGCTTTCTATTCCCCCAACCCTTTAAATACAGGTCTATATACTTCTTATATTGCCGAATTGTTTTAGGCTTAAAAGAATTCTTATCTAGATAAATCTGCAAAGCTTGATCAATAGTGATATTTATTGGATTGATTGAGCCTTCAGGTAAGGATACTTTTTGATATTCGCCATCTACAATTTGACCTAAAATTCTTTGGGCTTTATGTCTGGCTTGAATGGCAGGGATGTCAGTAGTTTTACCAATCACAATTCTATAAAGAGTACCTTTATGTTTTCGATCAATGATGTATGATTTACTTTTTGTTGTTACCCTAACAGCAAATCCGATTAACTCACTATCACGATAAATTTTTTGCCCCTTTTCTTCTAAAGGAATAGCATCGACAGTCGATTTATTGAGTTTCATGGCTGTTTTAAAAAGATTAAAGAAAGAAAAATTTAAACACTTTTTTCAACAGTATACAAATAGTATACATGGCTTTTATTTAGACTATAAAACACATCAAAATATCAACTTAAGTATTTGTTTAAATTAATTTTAATTTTTAATTGGTTTCTACGGGTGTATTATAGAAAAAGTAAAATCCACCTAGTTTGCTGCGGATTGGAATATCTAGCATTTAGTTGTATTCCATTGTATTTTCAGTAGCTTAAATTTTTTAAAGGTTGTACCAACTTGCATTCAATTACCCTTGATTTTATTTCAACAGTCTACAAATTAAGTCTACAAATCATGAAAAAATATTTTTTTAACTTTTTTGTAGACTGATATAATTTGTCAACTTGAAGCTTATATATTAAAGCTTTTAACCCCTAGATAAATCTAATATTTCTAGATTAAATTAAAAAAACCTCACCTAGAGGGCTTCACTTTGGCAATTCAACCATTTCTCAATCAATTGTCCTTAGCAGCATATTTAAGATTTTCAGCGCACCGACCTACCTAACCTTTGCCATAAAAAAATTGCAGTAACTTATTTGGAATTTAGCTATACCACTTTAAGTGGTAATTTAGATCAACATCTAATTATTATTTTGGATTAGATAGAGCTACTTAAATCATAAGTAGCTCTATACACTCACAACTTGTTAAATGGCAGCTTCCACCAACTGTTGAGTTGCAACTTCAGCAATCGCCTGAGCAACAATCTGAATATTTCCAGAGTTCAACCCAGCAATGCAGATTCGACCATTACGGATCAGATAAACACCATATTTTTCACGGATTTCATCAACTTGTACGGCGGTTAATCCTGTGAAGCTAAACATTCCCTTTTGTTTCAGCAAATAACCAACATCTAAATCAGGTGCAATTTTATGAATCGCCTGATACAAGTCAGAACGCACTTGTAATAAGCGTTTTAACATGTTTTCAACTTCTTGTAACCATTGCTGATAGAGCGCTTCATTTTCCAGAATTATGCGAACTAACTGTGCACCAAATCGCGGTGGGTTTGAATAATTGGCGCGAATCGTTGCTTTTAATTGACCTGAGACCTTTTCAGCAATCGCTGCAGATTCACAAATGACTGATAGTGAACCTACACGTTCACCATATAAAGAAAATACTTTAGAAAAAGAATTACTCACAAAACCTGTCAATCCTGATTGAGCCAATGCGCGAATTGCATAGGCATCTTGTTCAAGACCATCTCCCAATCCCAAGTATGCCGAATCTAAAAATGGGATAATTTGTTTTTCTTTAAATAGCGCAAACAACTGATCCCATTGAGATGGCTCAAGGTCTAAACCTGTCGGGTTATGACAACAAGCGTGTAGCAACACAATTGAATGCTCAGATAAATGTGCAAAAGTCTTTAACATTGCTGAAAAATCAATGTCTGTCTGATCCTGATTTAAATAAGGATAACCTAAGACTTCAAAGCCTGCTCCTGCAAAAATAGCTTGGTGGTTATCCCAAGTTGGATGACTCACATACACTTTAGCATCTGGATAATAACGTTTAAGAAAATCAGCACCTACACGCAATGCACCTGAACCACCAACGGATTGTATAGTGATAAGGCGATCCGTTACAGCTGTGGGTTGCTCTCCAAAAATATGTTGTTGTACTGCTTGGCAATACTGCGGTTCACCACTCATTGGCAAATATAAATTTGGTTCAACAGGTTGCTGATCCAGCAAAGCTTTAGCAGCAATAACAGAATCTAGGACTGGAATATCGCCATTATGGTCATAATAAAAACCGATACTCAGATTCACTTTCGCTTTGCGCGGATCCTGACGAAAATCATCCATAAGAGAAAGAATTGGGTCGCCTGCATAGGCTTCAACATGCTCAAAAATCATTTTAGTTACTCATCTTTTAAAAATTAGGGTGAAGAAATTTCCACGGGCTGCTGTCTGAACCACGTGGTACAGTGACTTCAACCAACACAGGGCGATCTGCGGCAAAAGCCTGTTCTAAAGCAGTTTTCAGTTGTACAGGAGAAGAAACCCGCATGGCTTGTACACCAAAGGATTCAGCAAATTTTACAAAATCAGGGTTTACCAATTCAGAACCTAATAAACGCCCAGCAAATGTTTCCTGTTGATCTCGATACACATTGCCATAGGCATTATTGTTAAATACGACCGTCACCAGATTGATGCCATACTGCACAGCAGTTGCAAGCTCTTGTGCTGCAAACAAGAATCCACCATCACCACAAATTGAAATGACCGCTTTGTCAGGGTTTGCAACTTTGACCCCTAGCGCCGTAGGAAAACCAAAACCTAATGTGCCCTGATGACCTGAAGTCACCAAAGTACGAGGTTTATAAACAGGGAAGCCAAAAATTGAGGTAAAGCCGACTTGAGAGATTTCTTCAATAAAGAAACCATCGCGTGGCAACACTTCACGAATGACTTTTAAATAACTTAATTGCGGTTGAATAGATTGAATATCTTCTTCGGCAGTAGCTTTTACGGCAGCAATCTCATCTGTACGATGCTTAGGTACACCAGTACGTAAAACAGACTCTGTTAAAGCCTGAGCAGCCTCAGCAGCATCGGCAATAATACTGACATTTGCATCAATTCGACGAACTTCTGTTGGATCAATATCAATACGGATAAGTTTCAATCCCGCAGGGCGGTGTCTCCAACGAATATCCAAAAGTTCAAAGCGTGAGCCAATCACAATCGCAACATCAGTCTGTGCCCACAGCTTTGCACCAGAGGCAACGGTAAAACCAAGTGGATGATCATCGGCAACCACACCACGACCACCACGGAAGCTCACCACAGGTGCTCCCAAAACTTCAGCCAATTGTTGGACTTCAGTGCTCGCATCTAATGCACCTGAACCCACAAAAATCATCGGTGATTTCGCATTCTTTAATAATTGAGCTGCATCATCAATTTTATCGAGATCGACTGGTGGATTGGGTTGTAAAGGCAAAGCCGCTTGGTGCTGGACAGCACCTTGACGGGTAAAGAAATCCCATGATGCTTGTAAAGACACTACACCTTGACGACCTGATGACATTTCCTGAAAAGCACGTGCCACTTTCCACGAAGTATCAGCAGGCTGCTCAATATGTGCAGCCCATTTCCCAATGCCTTGTAAAATCTCAAGTTGGCGAGGTAATTCATGTAACTGACCACGACCACGATCTTTAAAAGAACTCATGACATCGCCAGTAATCGCAAGTACTGGTGCATTACAGCCGTGTGCCGTCAGCATTGCTGCCGAAGCATTCAAAATCCCCGGTCCAGGAACAACACTAAAGACACCAGCTTTACCTGTAGAGCGTGCATAACCAAATGCCATATACGCACTGGTTTGCTCATGACGTGCGCCCACAACGCGAATTGAATCCGTATTTCGTGCTAATGCATCCGTAAAACCGTAAATTTGTGCGCCTGGCAAAGCAAATACAGTATCTACACCATGCGTTTTGAGTCCCTGCACTAATGCATCACCGCCTGTCATTACAGCCACTTGAGGTGATTCAATATTCATTACATCTTCCTTTCATTAAATTTCTTTGTGCTCAATAATTTCTTGCGACACGGCGTTTTTCTTACGATAAAGCCCATAAATCACAAGCAACCATAGTGGAATCATCCAGATCGAGATTCGAGTTTCTGGAATAAGGGTCATCGTGCATAACAGCCCGATAATGAATGCGATACATAGATAGTTACTGAGTGGAAAAAACGGCGCTGCAAATGCCATTTTTTGACCCAGCGCAGCCTTCACTGCTTTAAATTTCAGATGGATATAGCTGGTTAATAACCAGTTCATGACAGTTGTTGTGACTGTCAGTGCCATTAAGGTGCCGATCAAGTCTTTGGTTGGAAAATAATTCAATAGAATTGTTGCACCAGTAATGACAGCTGTAATGGCTAACGCATTTACTGGAATCTGGTTCTTACTAAGTTTTAAAAATATTTTCGGAGCATTGCCTTGTTTTGCCATCGCATATAACTGACGGCTATTGCAGTAAACAATTGCGTTATAAACGGAAAGTGCAGCAGCCAAGACCACAAAATTTAATAAACTGGCCGCTACTTTACTGTCTAAGATACTTAGCACCTTAACAAACGGGCTTGCGCTATACGCATCGCCCGCAGTATTCAAAGATACAACCAAGCTATCCCATGGCATCAACATCAATAAAATCGACAATGCGCCAATATAAAAAATACCAATACGGTAGAGAACCTGATTAATCGCAGCAGGAATAGAAGTTTGTGGATCACGCGCCTCGCCCGCTGTAAATCCAAGCATTTCCAGACCACCAAAGGCAAACATAATAAATGGCATTGCCATCAATAACCCCGTCCAACCATGAGGCATAAAACCACCATGTGTCCAAAGGTTGCTAATGCTTGCGCCTGCCTGTGGGTGTGGGCCAAAGACCATCCAGGCCCCGAACATAATCATGGCAACAATCGCAACGACTTTCACAATTGCGAACCAGAATTCTGATTCTCCATAAATGCGAACATTTAAGAGATTGAGACCATTAATAATGATAAAGAATCCCGCAGCACTCAGCCATGTCGGTAATTCTGGCCACCAGTAATTCATATACTTACCAACCGCAGTCAGTTCAGCCATCCCCACCAAAATATAGGTTGCAACATAATTCCAACCCGATAAATACCCTAAAAAACCACCTGAATATTTCTGTGCAAAGTAACTGAGATTGCCAGAAACAGGTTCATCCACCAGCATTTCACCTAACTGGCGCATCATCCAAAATGCAATAATCCCTGCCAGTGCGTACCCCAGTAACAATGCAGGCCCTGCTGCTTTCATGACACCAGCACTGCCTAAAAACAGTCCTGTACCTATGGCTCCCCCGAGTCCAATCATCTGAATATGACGAATGGACAAACCACGTTGTAACGCTTCTTCACCGTTTTGCGCTTTCATAAAATCCATCTCTCCGTGAAACCATGCTCTGATCAAAATCCTAAAAATGATTGATCTAAAAACAGAGCTGCTCAGGTATAAACAACCAAGCAGATATTCTGATGAGCAAATTTTTTAACCATTTTTTGGCGATTACAGGACAACAGACACCGTATTTTTGATGTCAAATTGATCATGTGATAAGAGAAAGTAGCACTCCTATTCCATTTCAAAAATCACTAAAACGGAATACTTTCTATGCAGAAATGCCATACAAGAGACGAAAGGTATTAGTAAGAATCACTTGGGCTAAGTGACTGAGAAGAAAGGCAATGTTCATAAATAAACTGGCGAAACCAGAGTTGCTCTGGTGCATGATGATTACGCCCATGCCACAATACCCAATAACGAAAACGGTGTTCAATAAAAGATAAAGGTCGAATACATACAGGTGCATGTCGTTGCCATTTTCGGGCAATATGTTCAGGTAGGGTGAGTATATGATCGCTGTCACACAGCACATTTAAAGCAGCGGAAAAGAAAGGAACTCTTAATTTGATATCTCGGCTTAGACCTTTATTTTTAAGGTAGCTATCGACAAAACCATCCTTGTCTCCCCCTCCTGTAATTTTGATATGTGACCAAGCCAAATAACCAGCTTCATCAATCATCGGGAGTTGGTGCAATGGATGATCCTTACGCATACAGCATACGGCAATATCCTCCCCGATCACTCTGCCATGATAATCATCGGGTGCATCATCCAACATACTAATTGCAAGATCGACATCCCCATTGGAAAGCCATGAAAAATGGTTGGCTTGCCAAGTGATATAATCAATCGTGACTTTGGGAGCAACCATTGCTAAATCTGCCATCAAGCTTGGCAGCATATTTTCAGCCACATAATCTGAAGCGGCTAAAGTAAATTTTCGCTCACAGGTAGCAGGGCTAAATGTAGTGGGTAATCGAATTCGTTCAAGCTCAGCCAAAGCTTGTTTGAGGGGTTCTAAAATCTCTTTTGCCCGCTCAGTTAAGATATATTCTCTACCCTGACGAATCATCAGAGGATCATTTAAAGCCTCTCGAAACTGTGCCAAATGGCGGCTTAGTACCGATTGGCTACTTTCCAGAACAATCGCCGCCTTACTTAGATTACGAATTTCCAGAATTGTGACCAATGTATGTAATTGCGACATACTTAAAGAGTTAAAAAGAGAACTCATTGTCACCTCATCTGGTGTGGTTAATCTAAATGAAAAGTCACTTTGGGCTGAGCAGCAGATAACACAGCATGACCAATATATACTCCACCACAGAAACGCTGTACAAGTTCAATTAGATCATCCATCGCTTTTTGTACGGTGTCTTGGTCAATTGGAGCTAGACCATCGACATCAAAAAAAACGCAATCAGTTTGCTTTTCTGTGCGAGTATCTGCTGCCTGACGCCACGTCCAACGGCGAGTCAGAACTCGATGATCACTGGCAAGCACAATTTCCCCAGCGTTGATACTTTCAGGTTCTTGATTTGATTCTGCCAAGAATTGATCCCCTGATTGGGTTTTTCTGAGCATAATATTTTTTGAGCGAGCACCGATTGGGTGAACACCTGCTGGCAGAACATAACGCAATGAAATCAAATTACCGATATCCACCAATGGGTTAATCTCAGGAAGTTGATCTGGTTTTACGACTCGGCGCGTTAATGCTTCAATCGAACTACGAAAGTCGGCAGGTCGTGCACCAAATTTACGATAGGCATCACGCCATGCAGCAATGGTTGAATATTCGGCAGGATTGCCTGTAACACGTGCACGTAATTCTGTTTCTGCTGCACGAAAAAGTTGCGATAGCTCTGAAGAAGCCTGCGTATTATTTAATCCCTTGAAAACAACAACCCCGCGACAATACTCTGGAAAGTCCTGAAATATTGCTGAGTCAATTTCATAGTTAAATTCATTCATTTCTTTACTTCCTTTTGCACGGGTAATATCGCAGCACATAACATTTAATATCTAAATTTGCTTACTATAGCAGCAGTATCAGGCAGTCAAATATTCTGAAATACCATAGTGAGTATTCCAATTTTGCATAGATAAAGTTAAGGTTGAAGTTGAAAATACAAGGAGTGACTTGTTAGGAAAAGCCTTACAGCATTTAAAAAGGCATGTAATAATCTGAATATTAGATACAATCATCTTTTTTGAATGAATGTATTTCTAAATTAAGAAAAACATATTGTGATTGTGGAATAATTGACATGTTTAAGCTCGACAGCAAACTTCTTGAAATTTTTTATTATATTTACAAATATAAGAATGTGTCTGCCGCAGCTGAAACTTTGGAACTGAGTCAACCTGCTGTCAGCAACTATCTCAATAAAATTAGAGCACATTTTAATGACCCGCTATTTTTACGCGTGGGCAATGAAATGGTTCCCACCGAATTGTCTAAGCAATTATTTTCTCCGATCAGTGAAATTATTGGCAAAATTGAAAGTGTGAATAATTTTAAAGTTGATTTTGCTCCAGATCAGTCTGATCAATTATTTAGTATCGCCATGACCGACGTATCACATTTGGTGCTGTTGCCAAAGCTGACCAAATACTTAAAACAATATGCGCCCTCTATTCGTTTAAAAGTTCGACCGATTAGCCGTGAAACCAGCTATCAGATGGCGAATGGTGAAATTGATTTAGCCATCGGATTTTTACCAGAGTTTGATCAAGGCTTTTATCAGCAACAATTATTTTCTCAATATTATGTGGTGATTAGCCGCAAGGATCATCCACGAATTCAATCTGACCATCTCGATATTGAAACCTACATTCGTGAGTCGCATGTCGATGTCGATACCAGTATTGGGCATTACCACATTGAAAATGAATTAATCAGCCGTGGGCTAAAGCGTAATATTCTGATGACTTTACCGAGTTATCTTGGCGTTGGGCTGGTTGTGCAGGAAACAGATGCGATTGCCACGATTCCTTATTATCTGAGTGAAGTTCTACTCTCGCGAGGTAATCTAAAAATATTACAAGCGCCCTTGGACTTCCCAACTTATCCTGTACGGCAGTATTGGCATACCTCTTGTCATCATCAAAGCAGTAATCAGTGGTTAAGAAAAGTCATCTTTGATTTATATAGCGCCGTTCCTTAACCCTAAAACAGCACTATTACAGATTGGGATTTGGGTGAAGACTATTTTTTTGATGTTCGTCATTGATCAGCTTAGATAAAATCTGAATGGCTTGCTCTAATTGATCTACATCGAAATCCCCTAATCCTAAAATCAAACCAGATCGCTGACTTGCTTCAGAAAAAGTAGGCGATATTGCCTTGACCGAAACACCAGATTCACCTGCTAATCGTGCAATTTTTAGATCATCTACAGAATTTGCGAACCAAAGTACCATATGCATACCCTGATCCCCCGACTCAATAAAAGCCTGTGTTTTGGGAATATAGCGATCAATTAGTTGAATAATCTGTTGGCGATTTTCAGCATATACATGACGAATACGGCGAATGTGTCGTTCTAAATAACCTTCTTGTATAAATGCTCCCAGCACATGCTGATCCGCAGAAGGAGGATGACGGTCAATCAGTGCTCGAAGACCGCAAAAAGCTGCAACCAAGACTTTGGGCAAGACAGCATAGCCCAGTCTTAACGATGGAAAAAGAACTTTACTAAAAGTGCCGAGATAAATGACCCGATCAGGTGCCATTGCGTGCAGTGCAGGAAAAGGCTGACCGATATAGCGAAGCTCGCTGTCATAATCATCTTCAATGATCCACGCGCGTTGCTGTTTTGCCCATTCAACCAGTTCAGCGCGTCGAGCCAAACTCATGGGCATACCAAGTGGATATTGATGCGAAGGCGTAACAAAGGCAGCTCGTGCATGAGGTGCAAGTTCAATCCCTGTATGGACTAAAATCCCATCTTCATCGACAGGAACACGACTAATCTGTAGATGCTGCAACGAATTTTCCAGAATCGCCGTTGTACCACGATAAGCTGGGTCTTCAACCCAAACAGCATCATGCTTGGTCAATAAGATTTGGCTACAAAGATACAGTGCTTGTTGAATCCCACTGGTAATCACAATTTGCTCAGGTTCACACTGCACTGAGCGTGAGCGCCGAACATAGTCAGCAATTGCCGAACGGAGCGCATAGACCCCTTGAGGATCATCATAGCCCGAAGGTGCTGCTACACCACATGCACGAAAGCGATTGCCAAATTTGCGCCAAACATCACGAGGTTGCGTACGACCTATAGGAACAGAAACGGCAAATGGACGATGCGCTAAGGGCTTAAATTCTTTGAAAATCTGAGCATAGGCTTGTGCTGCATCAGTCAAATTATCACTATCTATAGATTGGATAGATATCGCCTGAGAACTTGGGCTTTTGAGTATATGTGAAACAAACGTTCCTTGACGTGCTCGCGCTTCTAGGACACCTTCAGCAATCAGTTGATCATAGGTTTCAATAATCGTACCGCGAGCGATCCCTAAAGTTTTAGCCAGTTCACGCGAAGCAGGTAGCGGATCACCTGCCTGTAAATTGCCTTGTTGTACCGCTTCTCTCAAAATTTGAATCAGTTGTGCGCTAATCTTACCTTCAGCTTTATTCAATTTAATAATTGATGGAAGATCAATCACTTTTGCAATTCTTGCCATAATTCTGGTCTAGTTAAAATAAAATAAACTGGTTCTTTTAATAATCCAGTGAATCGCGGAAATTTACAACAACAACCTCATGTTTGGTTGAGCCACATTAAAAGAGTACGTGTAGCCATGTATATTCCCGCAGATTTTGAAATTCCAAATATTGATGTCATGCATCAACTGATTAAACAGCACGCATTAGGCATTTTATTTACGCACGGCAACAGTGGTTTAGATGCAAATCACATTCCTTTTGAACTCAGCATAGAGCAATCTGAGCTTGGGATATTACACGCACATGTGTCGAGAAATAATCCTGTCTGGCAAGATATTCAAGACGGCGATGAGGTCCTGGTGGTATTTCGGGCGGGCGATGCCTATATCTCCCCCAATTGGTATCCGAGTAAACATGAACATCATCAGCAAGTTCCAACATGGAACTACAAGACGGTACATGCATATGGCACTGTAAAAATCCGCGATGATGAACGCTATGTTCGAGGTGTGGTCGCACGCTTAACGCGTACACATGAAGCCACACAAGCTGAACCTTGGAAAATGTCAGATGCACCAAAAGACTATTTAGAACCGATGCTAAAAGCCATTGTGGGGATTGAAATTGCAATCACCCGATTGCAAGGCAAAGCCAAACTTAGTCAGAACAAAGAGTATCGGGATATT
The DNA here is from genome assembly GCF_022012315.1 of Acinetobacter sp. ME22. Lineage (NCBI taxonomy): Bacteria > Pseudomonadati > Pseudomonadota > Gammaproteobacteria > Moraxellales > Moraxellaceae > Acinetobacter > Acinetobacter sp. ME22. Next base: position 50,944 of record NZ_JAKLTL010000001.1, on the reverse strand, counting down.
TTAGGGGTTGCCAATGCCTTAACAGCAACGGGGCAACAGATTATCGGTGATTCCATGCATCAAGTTGCTGTATCAAAAATAAAACAGTCATGTGAATAAAGAACAAATTGAGGAATCCACTATGCAATGGATAGAGCCAGTGACATTACTTGGGCAGCATGTCATTTTAAAACCACTCGATGAATCGCATCATGTTGAGTTGAGTGAAGCGGTACAAGATGGTGAGTTATGGAAACTGTGGTTCACTTTCATTCCAAGCCCAGAAAACATGTTAGCTGAAGTTCAAAGGCGTTTAGCACTGCAACAGCAAGGTCAAATGCTACCTTTCACCGTCTTTGAGCGCCAAAGTGGCAAAGTTTTAGGCATGACCAGTTTCATGAATATTGACGCTGCACACCGTCGTTTGGAAATTGGCTCGACGTGGTATTGTCAATCAGCACAGCGTAGTGCCGTCAATACCGAAGCCAAGCAACTCTTGCTGAGCCATGCTTTTGAGGTTTTGAACTGTATTGCGGTTGAGTTTCGGACATCATCCTTTAATTTTAAAAGCCGTGCAGCCATTGAACGCTTAGGTGCTAGACTCGATGGTGTATTAAGAAGCCATCAGATTGTGAAAGATGATATTTTACGAGATACCTATGTCTACAGTATTTTGCGAAGTGAGTGGCCTGCGGTCAGACGCAATTTAGAATTTAAATTAAGTTAACGTCGTGAGGAGCAGATAAAGTACTTAGAAAGCACTTTATCTGTAAAATCCGTATAGTTGTCGATCAAATTATTGCGATGTTTGACGCTTTAAAATAGTGATCTATCTACAGACCATGTAAAATCAATGATCTATTTTGATTGATCTCATCCGACGTAATGCAAGACTCCCCTGTAAAGCACTGGTGTGAATTTGAATTTATTTCAAAAACTGTCACAAATCCCAATATTCATATTCGAGGCAACTATAGTTATTACAGTGCATATTGGGACAGTGGATTTGAACGCTGTGTCGTTCGCTATTTACATGACAAACCTTCGACTGTAGAGCGCCCGATTGATCAGCTCTATATTGGTAATTTTGTCAGCTTTGGTGCTGAATGCGTGATTATGATGGGTGGAAATCAGTTGCATCGAACGGACTGGATTGCTGCTTTCCCGTTCGATACGCGTAGTTTTGTTGCTGCGGGCGATACGATCATTGGTGATGGTTGCTGGATTGGAAGTCGTGCCATGATTATGCAAGGCGTAACATTGGGTGAAGGTGCTGTGGTGGCAACGGGTGCTGTGGTGACTAAAGATGTCCCTGCTTATGCCATAGTTGCTGGTGTTCCAGCGCAGGTGATTAAATATCGTTTCCCTACTGATGCGATAGAAAAACTGATCTCTGCCAAAATTTATGATCTGGATGAAAAAGTCTTTTTAAAAATCAGAGAAAAACTTCAATCAGAGGATGTTGATGCATTATTGGCATTTCTTGATACTCAATAATTAAATGCTAATTCCTGTTATTTTAAACATAAAAAAACCATATAGTCATAAGACTATATGGTTGAAAATTAGGAAACTACAGCGTATATATCCTAAAAAGTGGTTAAAATATATATGAAATACATTTTTCAGTCAAATCATCGCAAATGATTTTTATAGACTTAACAGTCATCTGATTGATGTTGAATTAAATAAATAACTTGTAGCAGTGCTTGTTGCATAGATAAATCTAGATTAAATGAGCAATTAATCCGAATAAAATTCTGTGAAGAAACATCTAGGCGAAACAAACTACTGGGTGCGATGGCAATACGTTGTTGTAATAGCTGTTGATATAAAACCGTACTATTCACATGCTCAGGCAATTTAATCCATAAAAAATAACCACTGGAATAATAATAAATTTCACAATCTTGAGATAAATGCGCTTTTAAAAACTGATAAAACGCCTGTTTGTTGTGTTCGAGCTGCAAGCGTAATTGTCGCAAATGTTTTTCATAATGATGACTCGATAAAAAATCGACCAAAGCATGTTGTACTAAGGTGCTGGCAGATAATGTACTCATTAATTGTAAGTGCTGAATAGCATTGGAAAATTTACCGACATGTACCCAGCCAATGCGTGTACCCATCCCGATGGTTTTGGAAAATGAAGAACAATGCAGCACGTAGTTATGCTGGTCAAAGTATTTCATTGGTAAGGGTTTTTGTGCGCCGTAGTATAATTCCTGATAAACATCATCTTCGATTAGATAAACCTGATGTTCATGCAGTAATTTGGCAATTTCAAACTTGATTTCATTACTAACGGTAAAGCCAATCGGGTTGTGTGTATTGAGCATCAGCCAGCAGACTTTAATCGGATATTGTTTTAATGCAGTTTCAAAAGATGCCAGATCAAAGCCATGTTGTGGATGCTCAGGAATGGTAATCACCTTCAAACCAAGGCGTTCTGCGGCTTGCCATGCGCCGTAGAAAATATTTTGTTGCAGCAGAATATAATCGCCTGCTTGGGTCAGTGCTTGCAGGGAAAGATTAAGTGCTTCCAATGCACCTGAAGTAATCACAATATCATTGGCATCGGTTGGAATGCCTTGCAAGCTGTAACGGCTCGCAATAATTTTGCGCAGTTCCAGATTGCCTGGCGGCATACTGTCCGAATTTAAGTAGCTGCGTTTACGCTTGGCGTGTTGCGCGATAATCTGCATGAGCTTGCTGTTATAGAGCAAATCTGAACAAGGAAATGCCGAACCAAGTGGCACAACATCTTCATCTTGCATAGCTTTTAAGAAATTAAACACCTGAGAGTTAATTTCGATATGAGCGTTGAGACTGGTTTCAGGATGATGCGCCAGTTCCTGTGTCGCCAAATTCCCTGCGACAAAATAACCTGATTTTTGTTTGGAATAGACCAAGCCCTGCGCTTCAAGCTCCTGATAGGCATTCAGCACCGTCATTAAACTAAAACCTGAACGCTGTACCTGTTCACGCAAGGATGGAAGTTTACTGTGGGCTTGCCATGAACCATTTTCAATAAGTGCCCGTATGCTACGCGCCAGTTGTTCTGATTTATACATAATTGATAAAGGCAAACCCAAAATTGGAAAATGATGGCTTCTTTCACCGTGCTTTGCACTTTAGTCAAACCCGATAAAAGAAGCTTCGCTGTTGTTTTAGTGCAAACTGGCTTTGGCGAGTAGCAATAAACTACGGAAAATTCCCGCAATGACAGCCAAACTCAAAAAGCCGAATAACCATAATACAATAAACCATTGCCATTGTTTGAGTTGCAGTCGTTTAGTCATGATAACCCTCATCACCAATGCGTACTTTGTCCTTAAATACCCAGTATGCCAAAGCTGTGTACACCAAGATAATCGGCAATAAAATACATGCGCCAATCAACGCAAACAGTTGACTGCTATACGGCGCGGCTGCCTGCCAAATCGTGACAGATGGCGGAATGATATTGGGCCACAGGCTAATCAGAAAACCGATATAAGCAAGCGTTACCAATGCCAACATATACATAAAGGGTTGATGCTCTATGTGACGTTGACAGGCACGATACAGTTGATAACTCACAAAAATCACCAAGACAGGCACAGCACTTAAATAATAAATATTTGGTGTGCTAAACCAGCGTGTTGCAATTTCAGTATGTTGCAACGGCGTATAAATGCTGACACCGAGGAAAATTATCAGTAATCCTAGTAGGAGTTTTGGCATCAGTTGATACATGCGTTGCTGAAGATCAGTTTCAGTTTTCATGATCAGCCATGCACAGCCCAAAGCAGCATAAACCAAGACCACGCCAAAACCTGTAAAGACAGAAAAAGGCGTCAACCAGTCCCAAGCTCCTTGCTGCGGATGGATGCCCTGAATATAAGCACCTAAAATCATCCCTTGAAAGAAACTGGCAAGTACCGAACCCCAAGTAAACCCCAGATCCCACAAATAACGACTACGATGTGCCTTAAAGCGAAACTCAAATGCCACACCACGAAAAATCAGAGCAACCAGCATAAACATAATCGGTAAATACAGTGCTGACAGTACCATCGAATACACCAATGGAAATGCAGCATACAATCCCGCTCCACCCAACACCATCCATGTTTCATTGCCATCCCACACAGGGGCAACCGTATTCATCATTACGTCGCGTTGCTGTTTGTCAGCAACTACGGGAAATAAAATCCCGATGCCCAGATCAAATCCGTCCAGAATCACATAAATCCAAACCCCAAGACCAATAATCCCGACCCAGATTAATGATAAATCCATCATGATTTTTTCTCCTCATCGAGATCTTCGGCATCGAGCATACTCATTGGGCGCATTGGCGTTTTAAAATGCCCAACACCAGTCGCTTCCTGATGTTCTAATGTTTGATGCTGTGGTCCTTTACGAATCAGTTTAAACAGGTAATAAAAACCACTGCCGAACACAATGCTATACACCACCACAAAAATCGTCAGACTGAGTCCCACCTGTGGTGCAGATACCTGATGTGATAAACCATCAATGGTTTTTAGTAAGCCATACACCACCCACGGCTGACGCCCAACTTCGGTCGTCACCCAACCAGCCAGTAAGGCAATATAGCCACTCGCACCCATCAGCATGGCAAAGCGCAGAAAGCCACGACTGTCATATAAACGCTGGCGATAACGCAGCCACAATGCCAGTACCGACATCAACAGCATCAGCATGCTCATCGAAACCATGACACGGAAGCTCCAGAACACCAGTAAGGCATTGGGACGTTCATCACGAGGGAAATCTTTCAGCCCAGTCACAGCGCCGTTCATTTCATGGGTTAAAATCAGGCTACCCAAATACGGCACACCCAGTTCAAAATGGTTCTTTTCTTGCTGCATGTCAGGAATGGCAAATAACAACAGTGGCATTGGTTCTTGATGATTGGTTTCCCAATGCCCTTCAATTGCTGCCAGTTTGGCAGGTTGATGGTGTAAGGTATTTAAACCATGCTGATCTCCCACCACCAGTTGCAGACTAGAGGTGAGCAAAACCATCCACAGCCCCATTGAAAATGAGGTTTTGACCAAGGCATCGCGGCGACCTTTGAGTAAGTGCCATGCCGATGACCCAGTGACCAGTAAACCTGACACCAGAAATGCTGCGATGCTCATATGTGCAAAGCGATATGGAAAACTTGGATTAAAGACAATCATCCACCAGTCTTTCGGCACTAAAATGCCATGTTCAAGGGCAATGCCTTGAGGAGTTTGCATCCAACTGTTAGAAGATAAAATCCAGAACATGGAAATACATGTGCCGATGGCGACCATTAAGGTAGCAAAGAAATGCGCTTTTTCACTGACTCGCCCCCAGCCAAACATCATGATGCCTAAAAAGCCTGCTTCGAGGAAAAAGGCGCTCAGCACTTCATACGTGAGTAACGGGCCTGTCACACTTCCCGCAATTCGGGAAAATTCACTCCAGTTGGTACCAAACTGATACGCCATGACAATGCCAGACACGACACCCATGGCAAATGCCACAGCAAAAATTTTCAGCCAATATTTAAACAAGTCCTGATACAGCGGATTGCGGCTGCGTAGCCATTTCCATTCTAAAACGGCAAGGAAACAGGCTAAGCCAATCGAAGTCGCAGGAAAAATAATATGAAAAGAAACGGTAAAGGCAAACTGCATTCTTGCCAAAGCAAAAGCGCTCAAACCAAAATCCATAATCACCCTCCCTGTACGAAAGTAGTGAATACGTTGCAAAGATTCATAACAGATGCTCTGTAAATGATGACTTTGTTATGATGCAGAGCGCCCTATTAAATTGTTAGATACAAAACAATGCTGAAAAAATATAACAGTTATCAGGAGAAATCAGCAGATTATGGAGATAATCGACTTAAAAAGTCGGGTTTTTATTGGTTTAAATTGCATATGCACTAAAAAACGGCTCATCTGTTATAGTTTTTTAGAACAGATTTGTATCTACTCAAAAGGCAGCATTCTTCTCAAAATAGCAGCAAGTTCTATTGAGGAATTACGCACATGAACAACGATGATGAAAACAAAAAACCTGAACAAAAGTACGCTGACAGCAGCATTTCTGACAAAGCCTTTAAAAACCTCTTGTTTTGGTTTGCGCTGTACACCACTCTCTTTTGTATTGGTGTGGTCTTCGCCGTTGGGGCGGACATGAAATAATGATCCAGCGTATACGGGAGCCGCTTATGTTCATCACGCCTGAACTACAAAATTTGCCTCAGATTTTTAATTTACCGCAGCTCTCGGAAGCTGTGCAGCATCGCCTGAGCATGGAATACATGAATCTTGAGGGTGCGATTTTACGGGCAAAGGTGGTACGGGCATTTGGACGGCAAAATCTGCATTATCTGATTCAGGATGCCGTACAGGAACAGGATGCCAACTTGGGATATGTATTTAGCCCCTTTATTTTTGCCAATTTGAACAAGCCCTGTATCTATAGCACGCCCCATACGACCAGTATTGACAATATTTTGGGTCGTTTTGGCAAGATTCAGCATAAAGTCAAAACAGATTATGCCTTGGATGCCATGCAGATGTATGTCGATCTACAAGAGGCTCATTTTGCTACTCTGGAGATTTTACAACTGGGTGTGTTACGTGCCTTATGCCGACCTGATCTCAAGCATCTTTTTTTGATCACTCAATGGACTGACTTTAATTACAGCGCAATCGCACAGATTGAGCAGTTTCTCAATGTGCAGATTCATATTATTCATTCAGCAGCACCAAGTGATTTGCCAGTGCCAGCAGCCAGTGAGATTAAACTCAAAAAATTGCTGTTTAAACATAAAGATGCTCAATATATGGCGCTCTGTGAATACTTTTCCAAACAAAATGCAGCGCTGCTGAAATGCTGTGACAGTTTAAAACTGGAACAAAATGCCAGACTGATCGAAGACATGTTCTACAGTGAACACATCTTCGAAAAAATGTCGGTTTATAGTGAATATATTCAGACGCTTTCACAAAATGCACTGCATGGCTGAATATGCTATTTAGCCATCAGCAGGTTTGTTCTGTAGCACAGCATCAGGTGTTTTCGCTGCAAATTGTTGCAATAGATGATTTAACTGCTCAGAAAACTGCTGTTGCAAATAGAGTTCTGACTGCGTTTGTTTAAGCTTGCCTTGGGTTTGCTCAAGCTGCTGCTGTAATGACTGGTGTATATGTTCGGCTTGCTCCAAGGTATCTTGCTGCTGTTGAAATTGCTGCTTCAGCATTGAAAATTCTTGTGTCTGTTGTCGATATTGTTGTTTTAAATCAGTCAGTTCATCTTGCTGTTGTTGATTATGTTGCTGTAACTGCTGAACTTGATTGTGCTGTTGTTCCAGATATACAGCCTGTTTGGTGTGTTCAGTGTGTAATACAGACAGCTCATTGTTTTTGATCACAATGGTTTGCTGTAACTGCTGAATTTCAGTCTGCAATTGCTGCACCGCCTGATCATGGCGCCGTAAATCCTGCTGACGCTGTTCCTTGACTGACTCTCGGTAATGCTCCAGAGCTTGCTGAGCATGTTGAAACTTATCTTCAAGTGCAACACGATGTTGTTCATTCTGCTCAAGTCTGTCTTTTAAATCAGTGGTTTGCTGCTCTAAACGATTTCGCAATATGGTTTCTTGTTGCAAGTTCTGCTGAAGTTGTTGCTGAGCCTGCGTCAATTCATCTACATGCGTATTTTTCTGCTCTAATTCTGCCTGAGTGCCTGTCAATCGTGTGTTTAGATTCTGAATCTGCTGTTGTTGTTCGGCTTCACGTTGCTGCATTTGTTCCTGAAAAACATTGATTTTTTCTTGTGCTTCCTGATGCAATTGCTGAGAAAGTCGCTGTACCAAATTTTGCAGCGTTTCACTAATGGAGGGTTGGGCAATAACATCCCCCTCTTCGTCCTCAAGCTCTTTTAAATACTTATGAATCGTACTTTTTGAGCCTGTATTGCCCAGTTCAATCCGTACAGCATCGACAGATGGATATTTTTCTTGTGCTAACAAGGTATCACGGGCTTTCTTGACTTGTTGCTTGCTGAGACCTGTACGGGACATGCTGCACCTGAATATCATAATGTATTATGTAATACATAATAACATAATAAAAATAAGCTTCTTAATTTTATTTTTACATAAAAATAAAAGCTGGATAATTAAGGATTATCCTGTGTTATAGTGATTTGGACAAAATGAGGTAAATCTAGCATTACACTTCGGTATGCACGCGATATTGGAGCTAAAAACGTAAAATGAATCGTCTGGATCAGTATTTACAGGCTGCAACACGAGAAAATACCCGAAAAAGTTACGCTTCTGCGCTCAGACACTACGAGGTGGAATGGCAAGGTTTACTACCTGCGACTGCGGATAATATTGCTCAGTATTTAGCAGATCATGCCGAAAAATTATCAATTAATACATTAAAACAAAGACTTGCAGCACTATCGCAATGGCATGTTGATCAAGGCTTTCCCGACCCGACTAAGTCGCCTTTGGTAAAACAGGTTTTTCGCGGTATCAAAGCAGTACATCCTGCTCAGGAAAAACAGGCAAAGCCTTTAGAAATCGTAGAGCTTGAGTTCATTGTTAATTATTTAGATCAGGAAATTGCGACACAGCAAACACAAGGAAATTTTGCTCAGGAAATGCGTTTAAAACGCGATAAATCTTTATTATTACTGGGTTTTTGGCGTGGTTTTCGTGGTGATGAACTCACACGTTTGCAGGTTGAGAATATTCAAGTTGCTCCACAAGAAGGCATGCAATGCTTTTTGCCCTTTAGTAAAACCGATCGGCAGTTTCAGGGGCAAACATTCCAAGTTCCTGCATTAGCCAGACTTTGCCCTGTACAAGCTTATACAGACTGGATTGAAATCAGTGGTTTAACAGAAGGCTTTGTCTATCGAGGGATACATCGTTATGGCAAGTTGTCAGATCAGGGCTTGCATATCGACAGTTTATTGCCTTTACTTCGCAAGATCTTTGCCCAAGCGCAAATCGCAACACCAGAACGTTATAGTACGCATTCATTACGCCGTGGTTTTGCCAACTGGGCGAGTCAAAGTGGCTGGGATGTAAAAACACTGATGCAATATGTCGGTTGGAAAAATGTCAACTCAGCATTACGTTATGTGGAAGCAGCCAATCCTTTTCAGGGATTTTCCAAGAATTGGCTAGAACAAAAAAATGATGGCGAGTTTAGGTAAGTGGTCTTAACGTCAGGATTTGTTCACTACGTCCAAATGGTCCAGTTTCATCATGTAAAATCGAGCTAGTTAGTCCGATCCCATCTTCGCCGTACTGTTGAACTGTTTCCAGTCCTAGCCAGCGACCACGCGGCATTCGGTGTAAATGGATTTGTAGATCTAGATTGGCAAATGACCACGTAAATCCTCCTTTTTGTCGAGGGACAATCCCGTTTGCGGTATCTACTAAACCCATTAAGTGTACAAAATCACTGGTTGGTTCATCTTCGACCATTTCAATATGCGTGTTTAACCAGACAATACCTTTGCCTGCACGAGTCAGTGAAGCATGAGTTCTGACTTCGACACTTTTAATAAAACCGCCTGGCCATTGTTTTAAACGTTCTTCAGGTAAGCTATGTTCAGGTTGAGAAATACTGTCATCTTCTAAACCTGCAATACTTCGGGTGTCAAGGGTTTGCATACGCCATGCGCGTGCCACAATACAGGTTTTCCCCTGAGCCAGCATTTTCGCTTCAATCAGTTCAATCGTACGACCTGCACGAATCACATGGGTTTGAATGGTAAATTCGCCTGCTGCAATTAAGCCGAAAATATCTAGGCTAATTCGTCCAATACGCATATTTTCTCTTGGGAAAAATTGCTCTAGCTCAGCACAAAGAATACCTGTGGCAGGTGCCATGTGTTGTTCATGGGCATTCCATGCGCCTTGTGCGTAAAGAGTAGAATGATAATGTGTGGTGACTTGTTGCTGCTCATCATCTTGATGGCGTTGTAACAGTTGATAATATGCAGTCATAATGTCCCTATATTTTGTTTTATTATTCTCACAAATTGTATGCTGATCATACAGTAAAACCAAGTCAGCTTCCTGAGCGTATCAGTCAGTCTTTAAAATGCTGCAAATCGATTGTCTAACAATATACATCTGTTATAAAACGCTCTACAATCGCCGTATAAACAGCCGCCTTGGCTTAATACGTGATTAGTGTTTAGCGTACATGAATAAATCTGATTTTTTACACCCGATTTGTCGGGTTTTAACTGTTTTGGCAGTCTCTACAGGCTTGGTGGCTTGTGGTGAAAATTCTTTATTTTCTAAAGATGATGAAAAAATTCTGAAAGAAAAACAAATCAAGCGCTTGATACCATCTCACGTGAGTAATCGTGAGTCTTGGGCAAAAGATATGAATGACATTATGGACGAACTCAAAATTGAAAAGTCCAAGGAAAATGTCTGTAGTATTGTGGCTGTTGTTGATCAGGAATCGAATTTTGTTGCCAGCCCTCGCGTCCCTGGACTTGGGCAAAAAGCAGTAGCAGAAGTCAACACTCGTTTAAAAGAGAAATTTACCGACAAATTGGGTGCAACGATTGGTACACCGATTGCAGGTTATTTTGAAAAAGTTCTTAAAACTCAGCCAACACCTGAAAACAGCTATTTAAAACAAATGGCAAAAGTCAAAACTGAACAAGACTTAGATGTTTTGTATCGTCAGATTTTTGACTATATGTCCAAGCATTATCATGTCAGTGCTTTAACAGGTGCAGCGAAATTGGTCGGTCAGGATATTGGCGAACGTATGAACCCGATTACCACTTTGGGTTCTATGCAAGTTTTGGTGCGATATGCACAAGATCATGAACGTGATCGAATGAATGTCAATGAACTACGTGATTATTTATATACCCAATATGGTGGTATGTATTATGGTATTCATCGCCTGATGCTGTATAAAGCGGACTATGACAAACCAATTTATCGTTTTGCCGACTATAACTCAGGCATGTATTCAAGCCGCAATGCTTCATTCCAAAAAGCATTGAATACATTGACTGATGCTGATTTATCTTTAGATGGTGATTTGTTGCTGTACGATAAAAATGAAGATGTCCAATCCACCAAAAGTTCAACTGAACTGGCACTGGCAAAACTATTTGCACAAAAAGGCGTGATTATTACGGCACGACAGTTGCGTAGTGATTTAAGAGAAGAGAAAACCGAAGATTTTGAGAAAACGCAAACGTATTTAGCTGTTGCAAAGCTATATAAACAGAAAACTGAAAAAGAAATGCCATATGCAGTCATGCCACAAGTGGTTATTTCTGGGCCAAAACTCAGCCGTGATTATAATACCAATTGGTATGCCAGTCGTGTAAATGGACGCTACGAATCATGTATGCATCGTGCCAAACGTCTAAAAACTTCATAAAGCAGCAAGCCAAGACCCTTGCCCTGTTTGATTTTGATGGAACACTGTGTTTAACAGACAGTTTTACACAGTTTATTTTCTATACCTTGTCAAAAAAGCATATTTTTCGGCAAGGTGTAAAAATTTTACCGTGGATACAAGGCTATTATTTAAATTTATATCCTGCACATGCCATGCGTGCCAAACTCTATAGTCAAATGTTCAGCCAGCAAAAATATCCAGAAATTGAGCAACTGGCATGGGATTATAGTCACCAACTACTTGAACAACTCAACCCCGTGTTATTGGCACAATTGAAACAGCATCAGGACTTTGGACATGATGTTGCAATTGTATCAGCGTCTTTAGATCTGTATTTGCAGCCCATTGCACAGCACTTAAATGTCGCTCTCATCTGTACAGAAACAGAAAAACATCAGAATATTTTAACGGGTCAATATTCAAGTCCAGATTGTAGTAGTGAGCAGAAGAAATTAAGAATTTTAGCGAATTATAATATCGCAGAATATGATCAAATCTATGCCTATGGCAACAGCCATGAAGATGAAGAAATGCTGAATCTCGCTCAGCACCGTTTTATGGTTGGACAGGATCAATATTTACCAACGATTGATACACTCAAATTAACAGGCACATAATGTGCCTGTTTTAATTTAAGAAAATTTAAATTATGCCACTTTCGGAAAAAATACACTTTCGCCGTTAATCACACTTTGCATGGCTTGTGGGTGGAAATTTAAACTCAGTACATGATTATCGAGATGGATATCATATTCATGGACTAAATTAACGATACCTTGATGGGTATTGATTAAATATTCATCTACAATATTTAAAATACCTTCCAAATTCACTGTGCTTGATGCACGGTCATGACTGAATAAATCATAAATTGTTTGCAGGTTAAAATGCGCTTCCTGTTCCATAGGATGCTGTTTGATATACTTTTCCAAAAACAACACCATTTTGTGTGCAAAGAAAAAGTAGTTCGGTTTGTGTAGATATTCCATATTCATTGCTTTCTCCTTAAAACAGTCTTGATTAAATCAAGTGAATCAGTAGGTTTAAATTAAGAATACTCCCTTAAAAAAATCTTAAAATACCAATATTGTTTACATTTATTATCATATTATGAAAATAATTACATTTTTAAAATTTAACCAAAATCGAAATCTATAGTTTAGAAAACCATTGAATCTACACAGCAATGTCTTTCAGAAAAATGTCAGTTCGTTGCATTTTTCCTATCTGGTATTGAAAAATCATAATCCAAAATTTAGGTAAAAATGTGTAAAAAACTGATACTTTTTTTACATCTTGCCACAAAAATATCATCGCCATAACAAAGGGTCGTGGCGATGAATAAAGCCGACAATAACAGAACTACACATTAGCCCTGAATTTTAATAATCGGTTTTAGCGTAATGCCTTTTTGACTGTCGAGAGCAGCTTCATTGATTTGATCAAATTCATAAAACTTGACCAATTTATCAAATGGGAATAAGCCTTGCTGATAGAGTTTGACCAATTCAGGGATAAATTTTTTCGGTGCGCCGCTACCTTCAACCACGCCCATAATCATTTTTCCGCCTAAGAGCAAATCATTGACATCGAATTGTGCATTGGTTCCCAATGGCGGCGCACCAACTACAGCAATTTTGCCGAGCGTGCCGAGCGCATCAATCCCCTGTTTTAAGATTTCAGGACGACCTGTAGATTCTATTGCAAAGTTAGCACCACCGCCTGTAATGTCTTTAATGGCTTGTACAGGGTCTTGTTCTTTACTGTTAATCACATGAGTTGCGCCAAGTTCTTTCGCAAGCTCCAGACGTGATGGGACAATATCCACCGCAATAATAGTCGTTGCGCCACAGATTTTTGCACCGAGCACCGCACTTAAACCCACCGCGCCCGCACCCAATGCAACAAAGCTACTTGCAGGTGTCACTTTAAGTGCATTAATGGCAGCGCCTGCACCTGTCTGAATCCCACAGCCGAGTGGCCCAAGTAACTCAAGTGGTGCATCTTCAGGCACTTTAATCGCGTTATTTTCTCGGCTTAAGGCAAGGCTCGCAAAAGATGACTGAGCAAAGAAATGGTCATGCACTGCATCATGTTGATGGTTGCACAGTGCCGTATGTCCTTCTAAATCACCGCCGCCAAAGTTACGCCCAAAAAATTCACTACAGTATGCAGGGTTGCCTGTATTACATTGAATACATTTTCCGCAGTAACCATAAGTTAATACCACATGGTCGCCAACTTTCAGGTCTTTTACGTCTGGCCCAATCGCTTGAATAACGCCTGAACCTTCATGTCCAAGTACCGCAGGAAGTGGTACAGGATAATACTGGTCACGAACAATCAGGTCGGTATGACACATGCCCGTTGCCACAATTTTTACCAAGACTTCATCATGCTGAGGTTGACGAATTTTTAATGGCTGTAATTTAAAATCTGCGCCTTTACATTCAGTGACGGCTGCGGTGATATCTAAAAGATCCTGTTGGATTGTCATTGTTTCATTCCTTGTGTTGTTGTCTTTAAAACAGTGTTTAAACGATGATTTAAAATGGATAGTTAGGCGCTTGAGTTTGAATGGTCATCCATTGCCATTGGGTAAATTCATCCAGATTTGCCATGCCACCAATACGTGTGCCATTGCCCGATGCGCCGAAACCACCAAATGGATTGACGGTTTCATCATTCACAGTTTGATCATTGATATGCAGTAAGCCGACTTTCAGTTGTGCGCCAATTTGCATGGCATGTGCCACATTGCTGCTGATAATGCCTGCCGATAGACCATAATCGCCCATATTGGCCAATTCTACTGCTTCAGCATCACTAGAAAATGGAATTAATACGGCAACAGGGCCAAAAATCTCTTCACTAAAAATCGGGTTTTCAGAGGTCACACCTGACAAGACTGTAGGCTGGAAGAATACCCCGTCGGCTTGTCCACCCACTTCGAGGGTTGCGCCGTGTGTGACAGCATCATTCACCAGTTGTTGCACACGCTGACTCTGTTTCTCATTAATCAGTGGCCCAAGATTGACATTTGGATCGGTTGGATTACCCACCACAAAGTTTTTCACTTTTTCAATCAGGCGCTGCTTGAGTGGTTCATACAAACTTTCATGCACCAAAATTTTACCCGAAGTCATGCAGATTTGACCTGAGTGTAAAAATGCACCCCATGCCACATTTTGTGCAGCAAGTTCAAGGTCGGCATCGGGTAAAATGATCAGGGAGTTTTTGCCGCCGAGTTCTAAGGAAACTTTTTTCAGGGTTTTGCCTGCATTCGCGCCAATAATTCGTCCAACCTGAGTTGAGCCTGTGAATTGAATGCTGGCAATATTTGGATCAAGCGTCAGTGCTTCACCGACAGCTGCACCGCCTGGAACAACATGCAGTAAACCTTTAGGTAAGCCTGCCAGTTCAAAAATGCGGGCAATCGCAAAACCACTACAGACTGCCGTGCGCTCATCGGGTTTCAATACGACTGCATTTCCAAGCGCCAATGCAGGTGCTACTGCACGTAGTGCCAAATACAGTGGGAAGTTAAATGGTGAAATCACCCCAATGACACCCAAAGGCACACGTTTTGCCAGACTGATTTTGCCTGTTTGCGTTGGTAAAATACTGCCTTGTTCGCTGGCAGGTAATGCGCTGCAATGCTTGAGTATTTGCAGGGAAATGTGAGTTTCAAAGCCTGCCTTGAGTTGAATCGAGCCGCTTTCACGGACTAACCAGTCGATAATTTCAGGTTGATGCTCAGTTAAAAGTTGAGCGGCACGTTCAAAGACTGCTGCACGCTCCTGATACGGCAGTGCTGCCCATGTTTGTTGTGCCTGTTTCGCGCTCATCGCAGATTGAGCAACATCGTCTGCTGTTGCACAGCCGAGTTGTCCTAGCACTTCACCTGTTGCAACTTCGGTCACAGGCATGCTTTGCATTGCTGGCAGCCATTCACCATGAAACAATCGCTGATTCCAGATTTGAGCATCTAATAACGACATAATACAACTCCTTGATTAATCTTATTATCCTGTCAATTAAAACAAATATAACAAACGGAAATTTGCACCGAGTTGCTTTTTAAAACCACTTTCTACTTTGGTATCCGAAGTTAGCTGTGCACTAAATTGTGTTCTTGCATTCAGCATTTGTTGGTATTCAAAACGGACTTGCTGGGTTTTGGTTTGAGTATTCTGATCAACCCCATCGAGTTCTTGTTTACCGCCATAGGTTGCCGAATAACCCAGTGCAACACGTTGCTTAGGGTTGAAGTCATAACGCAGATTGGCTTGGGTTTGATAGCTTGTATGTTGCTTTAGGGTTTGGCTACCATCGCCAGCTTGATCATTATTTCCGTAAAAAACTACATCTTGATAAAATTCTGCTGACCAGTTTTTATAAAGTGGTTCAACCCAACCCAGTTGTAAATCGTATTTAAAGCGGTTTTCTCCCAGATTCACGCTGTCGTGCTTGTTGTACTGACCTACAGGCAAATAAATCAGTGGTGTCAGACCGACATAACGTCCTGAAACACCCGCCTTGGGTTGATTGACCAACCAAAAGGTCGCGCCAATGATCGGATCAGCAATGCCACTGGTATCATTTAAATGTTGTCCAGCAACACGGGTGTTATATACGGTTCCAAATGGCAGTAAAATTTGCGGGTCAACGGTCATGTTGCCAATTTTAGTGAAATGAATCAGACGAAAAATCCCGATATCCGAATGGGATTTGGCATCGATCTTGTCTCCATTGACATAATAACCATCGGATTCGCCGTGTTGATAGTAGAGCACTGCGGCATTGGTTCCTGCGGGTAATGCAGTGTAATCGCCTGCATTGACATCGACTGCATAGGCACTATGCAGTGCGGTAAAACTGACTGCGAATGCAGTAACTTTTTTGAAATGTGAAAAAAACATTCGTCAAATCCCCTGACTGAAATTGTCCTTGGCTGCATCTAAAGCTTAAATGCGGATCACAGATGGCTACGTCATCCTGAACAATAGCCTCTGTGATACTTAGAATATTTGCAGCAACCATGCCAATCTTTTAATTTATTTATTTTCAATAATTTATGATTTATTTATTTAACTTAATGTCCATATATTAGACAAATTTTGGTGAACACTGTCCAATATTTGGACAGTGTATTGTATTAATTTTAATGCAGATATTTATACACCGTGGTTCGGGAAATATTCAGCCGTTTTGCGGTCTTAGAGACATTGCCTTGTTCCTGTTGCAATACTTGCTGAATCAGTTGGCGGGTTTGCTGTTCTAAATCTGCTGGTCTTGCAGATATTTGTTCAGAAATGCCAGATACAGACTGTTCAGGCAAATATAACTGTTCAAGGATCGGCTGTTCCGAGAGTGCAACTGAGAGTTTTAGGACATGAATTAACTCTCGAATATTGCCTTGCCAGTCATATTGCTCAAGTTGTTGTTCAACCTGTACAGACCATTGTTGCACGCCTAATTCCTGCAAAATGTTTTGCATTAACACAAGTTTATCACTGCGTTGGCGTAGCGGTAACAACTGTACTTCATAACCCCGAATACGGTAATACAAATCGCTACGGAACTGCTGCTGTTTGACTTGCGTTGGTAAATCCTGATTGGTGGCACAAATCAACCTAAATTTAGATTGAATCGGTTGTCGTCCTCCCACACGGTAAAACTGCTGATCTTGCAACACACGGAGCACTTTGACTTGTAGATGCATAGGCAAATCACCAATTTCATCAAGAAATAAAAAGCCTTGATCTGCCAGTTCAACCAGCCCTTTTTCACCTTTATGCTTCGCGCCTGTAAATGCACCACCTTCATAACCAAACAGTTCTGATTCAAGTAAATTTTCAGGAATTGCACCACAGTTAATCGAAATAAACGGTAGATTTTTGGGGAATTTCTGACGAATTTGCTGAGCAAAATGCTCTTTACCTGTGCCTGTTTCACCTGTAATCAAAATTGGAATATTGGCTTGAATGGCTTTGACTGCGTGTTGGAGTTGTTGTTGCTGTGGAGTCGCAGACTTTCTAATAGATTGGTTTGAGATGACTTGACGCGTTGGTCGATGCTGCCGTGCATAAAACAAGGCGTGGTCACGAGTTTGAATCAGAAAATCGCCCGATTGTTCGACCATTGGCGTGAGGAAAAAGTGCTGTAACGATTGTCCAAGTACGTCATGAATATCTCGATTCAGCAGTTTAAGCGCCATTTGATTGGCTTTGCGAATGATCTGCTGATCATCGTATTCCAGCAAGGCGCTATAGGCATTGCCCAGTAAATCAGGTGAATGCTGAAAAACCAGTAGATGCTGCTCAGACTGTTGAATCAACAGTTGATTTTCCATTTTATAGGTCTGATACAGTAAATGCCGTAACCAGTTACTGGCGAGCAGACCTTGCCTTGAAGTAATATCGAGTGCCCCTAAAACACCACCTTGACCATCAAAAATCGGGACTGAAGCACAGGAATATTCGCTAAACTCATCCAGATAGTGCTGATGTCCCACCATAATCAATGGTTGCTGGCAGGACAAACTACAGGTTGGTGCAATTGCCCCAAACACAGCTTCATCGACAATTCGACCAGTCTGTAAAAAGCTATAGCTTTGATGAGCATAATCGTTGTGCTGTTCAGCAATAATTTTTCGTTGCTGATTAATCAGAAAAACACTGATGTCCTGTTGCCCAAAAATTTTCCAAGTATCTTGCAAAATCGGTTGAGCGAGTTCTGCCAGATATTGATCGCCGTCGGTCAGGTCTGCATGTGGAAAATCGCTGAGACAAGACACTTTGCTCAAAGGGCTTAAACCTGCCTGCCGAGACTTTTGCCAGCCCTGAATAATTGGCGAATCTGCCAACACCTGATTGGGTAAATGACCCGTTTCAAAAAAACGATGCTTAATATCCTTCCATGGATAATCGGTGTGTCCTTGCATGTCCTTATCCTATTTTTAAATAAAATAACCCAATCATTCACAGGAACAATTGGGTTCGGTACTGCATGATCCTGTTTGCTTTATACAATAAAGTCTTTTAACGCCTGATTAAAGTGTTCGGGTTGCTCAATGTTGGAAATATGTGAGGCTGCGATTTCGACCAGTTCTGCGCCGTGAATCTGTTGCTGCATAAATTGCCCATCAGTAACAGTGGTTACAGGGTCGGCAGAGCCCGCAATAATCAGCACTGGAATGTGGGTATTGGCGATTTCATCACGTAAATCGGTGTTGGCTAATGCTTCGCAACACTGGGCATAACCTTCGGCACTGCCTGTGGCTAAGTCATTACTCAACTTTTGAATGAAATCAGGATGTTGTTGCACGAAAGCATCGGTAAACCAACGCGATGCTGCTGTTGCGGCAATCGGTTGTAAACCTTGAGTACGTACCAAAGCCGCACGGTCTTGCCAAGCCTGAGCTTGCCCGATTTTTGCTGCGGTATTGCACACCACCACTTTTTTAAAACGTTCTGGAAAATAACGTGCTAGCCATTGACCTGTCAGACCTCCCATGGAAATTCCACAGAAATACGCTGTTTGAATGTTGAGGTGATCCAGTAAATCAATCACATCTTGTGCCAGTTCAGCACAACCAAAAGATGTTGTTGCGGTTGACGATGCACCGTGTCCACGCGTGTCATAAGCAATTACAAAAAAATCTTTTTGGAAAAAATCAATTTGTGCTTGCCACATGCTGAGGTTGGTTCCCAGCGAATTGGAAAATACCAAAGCAGGATTTTTAGCATCACCAAAGGTTTGATAATTAAGTGTAATTTGCTGTGAAGTCAAAAAATTCGGCATGTTACTCTCCCGCTATACGCTCAATAATCAAAGCAATCCCCTGACCGACACCAATACACATTGAACATAATGCGTATTTGCCACCTGTCTGTTCAAGTTGATTGAGTGCAGTTGTCACCAGACGCGCACCTGATGCACCGAGTGGATGACCCAGTGCAATCGCACCACCATTTGGATTGACACGTGCATCATCATCCGCCAAGCCAAGGTCACGGGTACACGCAAGGGCTTGTGCCGCAAAGGCTTCATTCAGTTCAATCACATCCATCTGTGCCAAAGTCAGATTGGCCTGTTTCAGTAATTTCTTGATCGCAGGTGCTGGGGCAAAACCCATGATGCGCGGCTCAACACCGACTGTAGTGGCTGCAACAATCTTGGCACGGGCTTTCAGTTCGTATTTGGCAACAGCTTCATCCGATGCAATCAAAAGTGCTGCTGCACCATCATTAATGCCTGAGGCATTGCCCGCAGTTACGCTACCTTCGGCTTTCACCACAGGTTTGAGTTTGCTGAGCGCTTCAATGGTCGTTGCACGCGGGTGTTCATCGGTATCCACAACGATCGGATCGCCTTTGCGCTGTGGAATGGTGACAGGCACGATTTCATTGGCAAAGTAACCTTTGGCTTGTGCAGCAGCCGTACGTTGCTGGCTGTTTAAGGCAAACTTGTCTTGATCTTCACGATTAATGTGGAACTGTTCCGCCACGTTTTCCGCAGTTTGTGGCATGGTGTCCACACCATACATTTCTTTGAGTTTCGGATTGATGAAACGCCAGCCCATGGTGGTGTCTTCAATCTTCTGGGTACGACCGTAAGCCGTTTCTGCCTTGCCCATCACAAATGGGGCACGGCTCATGCTTTCTACACCACCTGCGATAATCAGATCGGCTTCACCTGCTTTGATGGTGCGTGCTGCCATGGCAATCGCATCGAGTGATGAACCACATAAACGGTTAATCGTAGTCGCTGGGACTTGATACGGTAAGCCTGCAAGCAGTGATGACATGCGTCCGACATTACGGTTGTCTTCACCCGCCTGATTGGCACAGCCATAGATCACGTCATCGACCTGTTGCCAGTCCACGCTTGGGTTACGCTGCATCAGGGCTTTAATCGGTAAAGCCCCTAGATCATCTGCACGTACCGCAGCTAGACCACCGGCATAACGACCAAACGGGGTACGAATCGCATCGATAATATAAGCATTTTTCATTTGTGTTGTTCTCTTATAATCCTCCCTTAATCCCTCCTTTAGAAAAGGAGGGAGACTTACAGCATTTATGCTAGAGAAGTCCCCCTTTAGCAAAGGGGGATTTAGGGGGATTCAAATCATTAATTCGGTTGAGTCGCGTCGATGAGTTTCGCACCGGTCATTGCCTGTAATTCGTCAAAGCTTAAGCCTTCAACTTTCTCAAGGACTTTCAAGCCTTCAGCTGTAACATCAATCACACACAGGTCGGTATAGATGCGGTCGACACATTTCAGACCTGTTGCAGGGTAAGCCAGTTCAGCCACGATCTTCGGTTCACCTTTTTTGGTGACGTGATCGGTGGTGATAAAGACTTTCTTGGCACCCACAGCTAAGTCCATGGCTCCGCCTACGGCAGGAATGGCATTCGGTGCACCGGTATGCCAGTTGGCCAAATCACCATTTTCAGCAATCTGGAAGGCACCAAGCACAGCGATATCGAGGTGACCACCACGCATCATGGCAAATGAATCCCCATGATGGAAAAAGGCACCGCCTTTGAGCATGGTCACGAATTCTTTACCTGCGTTGATCAGTTCAGGGTCTTCTTCACCTTCTGCTGGCGGTGGGCCAAAAGCCAACAACCCATTTTCAGAATGCAGGAATACATCTTTGTCGGCTGGCAGGTAGCTGGCAATCTTGGTCGGTAAACCAATGCCGAGATTCACATAAGCCCCATCGGGAATGTCTTGAGCGACACGTTCAGCAATTTGGTCACGGGTTAATTTGTTATAGCTCATCTGGGTCTCCTTATGCCGTTGCCAATGCTGAAGCGGGTTCAACCTGAACCACGTGCTGCACAAAGATGCCTGGGGTAATGATATGTTCAGGATCTAAGTCACCCAGTTCAACCACTTCTGAGACTTGTGCGATGGTGACTTTCGCAGCCATTGCCATGATTGGGCCAAAGTTACGTGCAGATTTTCGGTAAACCAGATTGCCCCAGCGGTCGCCCTGCTGTGCCTTGATCAAGGCAAAGTCAGCTTGGATCGGATATTCCAGAACATAGTCTTTACCCTCGATATGACGGGTTTCTTTGCCTTCTGCCAAGAGTGTGCCATAACCTGTCGGGGTGAACACTGCACCAAGACCCATCCCCGCCGCCTGAATACGACAAGCCAAGTTGCCCTGTGGTACTAACTCAAGTTCGATTTTACCTGCACGGTACAATTCGTCGAACACCCAAGAATCGGACTGACGCGGGAAGGAACAGATGACTTTTTTAACCGCACCTGCTTTCAGCAGTTTCGCCAGACCGTAGTCACCATTACCCGCATTGTTGCTGACGATGGTGAGGTCTTTGATGCCCAAATCAATCAAGCCGTCAATGAGTTCAGCAGGTTGTCCTGCGGTGCCAAAGCCACCAATCATAATGGTTGATCCATCTTTAATTTGTTCAATTACGGCACGAAGACTGCCTGAGCTTTTATCAATCATAAAAAGTCCTCATCAAATTTGACTATGTTTAGTTTTCATTTTCAACTGAACGGTTGGGTTTAAAACTTAAAATTAAATGCGCCAGCATGCCAATACAGATGCCCCAAAACACCGAACTTAAACCAAGGAAATGCATGCCTGAAACACTGGCAAGAAAGGTGATGACAGCCGATTCACGCTGTTGTTCGTTGCTCAGTGCAATATTGAGATTGTAAGTAATGGCACTAATCAAGGCTAAGCCTGCCAAAGCAGCAACCAGCTCTTTTGGAAACAGGCTAAAGAGCAGCACGATGCTGCCCGAAAACAAGCCACCAAGTAGATAAAACAAGCCATTGGTGATGCCTGCGATATAGCGGCGTTTCGGGTTTTCATGGCAATCTTCCCCCATACACAACGATGCGGTAATTGATGCCAAAACAATGCTAATACCGCCAGTGAAAGCGACAAAAAGAGACACCAAACTGGTCGTTCCAATAATGGTTCGTCCAGAAACTTGGTAATCATTCAGTTTAAACAGTGCCATGCCCGGTAAAAACTGTCCCGACAAACTCACCAGAATTAGCGGTAACGCAAAGTTGAATGTCGATGACCATGTCCAGTGTGGGCTAATCCATTCAGGAATGGTCAATGCAAAATTCAATGACATTGGGCGCAATTGCCCCCAAAACAGACTGAGTACAATCCCTGTCAATAAGACCCACAGCATGCTATAACGCGGGTTAAAGCGTTTGGCACACAGATAAGCCACTAACATAATAAACACAATCAGTGGCATATGATTACTGGCTTGAAATACGCCTAAACCAAATTGAAATAAAATTCCTGCCATCATGCCTGCGGCAATACCAGATGGAATCCAGCGCAGTAAGGTATCAAATGAACCACTCACCCCAATGATGAGCATCACTACGGCTGCCGTGATATAGGCTGCAACTACTTCATTTAAACTGATATGTGGAAACAGCGTGACCAGTAAAGCTGTTCCAGGTGCTGACCACGCAGTAATAACGGGAACTTTGTAGCGGATTGACAGGTAAATTCCTGAAATTGCAGCGCCGATCGAAATGCCCCAAATCCATGAACTCAGCATGTGAGCATCGACTTGAGCATGTTGAGCAGCTTGAAAAAAGATAATCAGTGGCCCTGAATATGAAATCAGGACGGCCAGAAAACCTGCGATTGTGGCTGAAATTGACCAATCACGTTTCAATTGTTGCAATAGACTGAGCATCCTAGCCCCCTTATCTATCCCTGTGATTATCCTTGATCACCACCACCTACAGGCAACACGGTACCTGTAATGTAAGATGCTTCATCCGATGCCAAAAAAGTAATGGCATTGACCTGTTCCGCGATTGTGCCGTAGCGTTTCATGAAACTACGATCTACGGTTTGATCAACCACATTTTGCATCCAAGCTTTGTCCTGATCCGACATGGCTGCACTATTTCGTGGAATTTTGCGTGGTGGAGCTTCTGTTCCGCCTGTTGCCACTGCATTAACACGAATGCCATCTTGCGCATGTTCAAATGCCAGTGATGCCGTTAATCCATTGACACCACCTTTTGCCGCAGAGTATGGAATACGGTTGATTCCGCGAGTCGCGACAGAAGAAACGTTCACAATCACACCCGATTGCTGGGCAATCATGGTGGGTAGTACGGCATGACAACACCATAATGTTGGAAATAATGAGCGATGAATTTCTTTGATAATTTCCTGTTCAGAAAATTCCTGAAAGGGTTTCATCCAAATTGCACCGCCAACATTATTAATCAGAATATCAATTCGATCATAGGTTTGCATGGCAAGTTGCGTAACAGCTTGTGCACCTGCAAAAGTTTCTAAATCTGCCAATATTGTGGTGACTTGATCGGTATATTGGCGAATCTCTGCTGCAACGTCATTCACCAGTTCAGATTGATCTGCCAGTACCAGTTTTGCACCTTCTGCAGCGAGGCGTAATGCCACCCCGCGGCCAATTCCTTGTGCACTACCTGTAACAATGGCAACTTTTCCCTGAAAACGAGAGCTTTGTGACATCGTTAACTCCCGTTAGTTGGCTGAAAATTTTTCGAAATAGAAGTTCTTTGGTTGTACATTTTCATGATCTAACCATGTACGCACAGCATCGACCATCGCGACAGGTCCACACAGGTAAATATCGACATCACCAGCATTGAGCCAGTCAGCATCAATGTGTGCAGTGACATAGCCTTTACGTTCATGCTGGCTGTCTGCATGGGCAACAACAGTTCGATAATCAAACCAGTCATGTGCTGCTTTAAAGGCTTCTAATTCATCAATGGCAACCAAGTCAAAATCATTGGTGACACCAAAGACCAAGTTAACAGGTTGTGGCACTGACTTTTCTGCCAATACAGAAAGTATCGACAAGAATGGTGCGATACCTGTACCACCCGCCAGCATCAAGACTGGACGCTGTACATCTCGCAAATAAAAACTACCAAAAGGCCCAGTGAACTGCATTTGTTCACCTGCTTGCGCAGCTTGGCTTAAAAAGCTACTCATTTTGCCATTTGGCACATTACGCACCACAAAACCTGTTAAACGATTGCCCGGTTTTGAGCTAAATGAATAGGAACGGGTTTCATCGCTATTTGGAATGCGGACATTGACATATTGTC
Source organism: Acinetobacter sp. ME22 (assembly GCF_022012315.1). Taxonomy (NCBI): domain Bacteria; kingdom Pseudomonadati; phylum Pseudomonadota; class Gammaproteobacteria; order Moraxellales; family Moraxellaceae; genus Acinetobacter; species Acinetobacter sp. ME22. The sequence continues at coordinate 26,363 of NZ_JAKLTL010000001.1, read as the reverse complement.
CAGCCAAGAAATGAATCTCTGGCTGACCTTCATCGAGCTGGATTTCAAACTGGATGGTGGATTCAGAAATATTGTTGACCTGTGCAAGGCGACCTTGGAACGTATGTACTTTGGTTTTACAGACATCAGAAGATGCTTTGATTTGAAAAACAGCATCGGACGTTGGGCGGCACTGACAAACCAGCACATAACCTTCCTGCGCTTCTTCTGGGGTTAAAGCATCTTCAATATAGGTTTCTTCAGGCATATCATACTGACCCGACTCACAAAATGCGCGACAAGTCCCACATGCACCTTCACGGCAATCGAGTGGAATGTTGACTTGTTGGCGGTAAGCTGCATCGGACAGGGTTTCACCCTGATGAACTGTAATAAAACGAGTGACGCCATCTTCAAACTGAAGTGCGATATTGTGATTCGACATAGCGAAAATCCCTTAAAAGTGTTACAGATTCTCAGCCAAACTCCTTGGCTGAGAGTTGCAAATGAAATGTGTCTTAAAGATGGTAAATATCAATCACTTGGTTGATATAGTCGTTTTTCAAGACCACATATTTGCTGAGGATTTTTGGCTGTTCGCCTGAAAAATCAATTACGTAGCGCGACATACCAAAATAACTGTAGTTGGTTTTGTAGCGGAAACTTAAGGTGTGCCAGTTAAAGCGTACAGTCACTTGTGAGCCATCCACCTGTTCAATTTCAACATTGTTGATGTTGTGGCTAGTTCGTGTGTCTGGCATGGTGGCTGAAGAACGCTCGGTTTTGATACGGAATACGCGGTCTTCCAAACCCTGACGGTCTGGGTAATAAATCAGAGAAATCTCAGATTGTGGATCTTCTGTTAGAGTGTCGTTGTCATCCCATGCAGGCATCCAGAAAGATGCTTCAGGCGCATAACATTCCAACCAGTCATCCCATTGCTCATCATCTACAAAGCGTGCTTCGCGATACAAAAACTGAGCAATTTTTTCTAAACTAATTTCTGCATTTACATGTTGTACTGCATTCATGCCAATGCTCCTTGCTCTGCCTGTTCAGCCAGTTTTTCCTGTTGAATGGCATGTTTCATGGTTTTGAGCCAATACTGGTGCTGTGCCAAATACAGACCTTCATCTTCAGTTTTAATACCACTGAGCAATGGTTTTAAACCAATTTCATTGGCTGCATCGTCTGCACCCTGAATCCAGTGTTTTGAGCCGCGGCACATGTCGTTCCATTCAAGGGCAATGCCTGCATAACCTGCCTGACATGCGCGGAATTCTTCCAAGTCATCTGGTGTTGCCATGCCTGAAGCATTAAAGAAATCTTCATACTGACGAATACGACGGGCACGTGATTCAGACGATTCATTTTTTGGTGCGATACAGTAAATCGTGACTTCGGTCTTATCGACACTGATCGGACGTAAAATACGGATTTGCGAACCAAACTGATCCATCAGGTAAACATTTGGATAAAGACAGAGGTTACGCGAACGCTCAATCATCCATTTCGCCATGGCTAAACCGTATTGTTCCGTATATTCAGCATATTTTGGGTAGTTTGGACGGTCTTCTGGGTTTGCCCATTGTGTCCAAAGTAACATGTGACCATGTTCAAATCCGTATGAACCACCACCTTGTTTGCCCCAACCACCTGCACTCATGGCACGAATTTTGTCATCTGCCTGTTTTTCTTTACGGTGCTGCGTAGTTGCTGCATAGTTCCAATGTACTGCCGACACATGGTAGCCATCTGCACCATTTTCAGCGGTCAGTTTCCAGTTACCTTCGTAGGTATAGGTCGAAGAACCGCGGAGAACTTCTAGACCATCGGCAGATTGATCTACAATCATGTCGATGATTTTTGCTGCTTCGCCTAAGAATTCTTCTAGAGATGGTACATCAGGATTTAAACTGCCAAACAAGAAGCCTTTGTAATTTTCAAAGCGCGCCACCTTTTTCAGGTCATGCGAGCCTTCTTTGTTGAAGCAGTCTGAATAACCTGCATCGCTTGGGTCTTTAACTTTCAGTAACTTACCTGAGTTATTGAATGTCCAACCGTGGAATGGGCAGGTATAGGTTGCCTTGTTACCACGCTTGTGACGGCAAAGTTGTGCGCCACGGTGTGAACAGGCATTGATCATCGCATTCAACTCACCGTTACGATTACGTGCGATGATAATTGGCTGACGACCGATATATGTGGTGTAAAAATCGTTGTTATCTGGGATCTGGCTTTCGTGTGCCAAAAATACCCAATTGCCTTCAAAAATGTATTTCATTTCCAACTCAAACAGCGTTGGATCGGTGAATACAGAGCGATGTAGCTTGAATTCACCCGTTTCAAAATCATCGACAAGCAAGTCATCAATTTGATCAAGATGAGTCGCATTTAATACAGATATACGCGCCATAAAAGAATCTCCAAAAACTCAAGAGATACCGAGATCTTGATCAAACCGATCTCGGGTACCACAACAATTAAGCGCTTGCGCGACGACGATCAACTTCAGTGCTTGGAGCTTCTTCAGCATCAGCTTCTTTGACAAGTACAATATTAAAATCAATGTGTTTGAATGGTTTGTCTAAACTACGACGAGCAATTTCTGCTGTATCATTCACATCTACCGCAGTTGCAACCAGACCATCACGTGTTGCGAAGGCAAAGTCATCCCACAGGTATTTGTCGCCTTCAATGTTGAATTGAGTCGTTAACTTACGGAAACCTGGTGCAGAAACAAAGTAATGCACGTGTGATGGACGGTTACCATGACGACCTAACTTGTTCAACAACGCTTGAGTCGTACCTTCAGGTGGGCAGCCATAACCAACAGGCATCGTTGTTAATGCTGTGTAGTGACCAACAGTGTCCGTGAAAATCGTGCGACGTAAATTAAAGTGCGACTGAGTTTTGTCAAAGAATGAATAATTCCCCATGCTGTTGGCATGCCAAACTTCAACTTTTGCGTTTGGAATGATGTTGCCTTCAGTATCTTTTACCGTTCCTTCAATAATTAAGGTATCGATACGATCTGACTCAGAACCATCATCCATACGGGCAAAGCCGACTGATTCTGGCGCACCTGCCACATAAAGTGGACCTTCAATCGTACGTGGCGTACCGCCTGCTGCAACACCTGCTTTTGCATCTGCTTCATCGGCACGAACATCAAGATAATGTTCTAGACCTAGACCCGCAGCGAGTAAGCCGAGTTCATTGGCTTTACCTGCATCGGTAAAATATTCAATGCCTTTCCATACTTCGCTTGGTTGAATATCCAAGTCTTCAATTGCTTTAAACAAATCACTGACAAGACGTACCACGATGTCTTGAATACGTTGATCCACTTCTCCTGTTGCAGTATCAACGTTCATTTGTTTTACGAGTTGGTTAATTTCCTGATGGTTCATACACTGTCTCCTTGGGTATGAATGCTGGCTAATTATTGTGGCGAGCTCATCCTAAATGCTGGCAAATATAGCTAACCACGTCCTTGTTTAAAAAAAATCCTATTTGACCCGTATCAATCTAGATTAACGGTCATCTTCACGAATGGATGATGGATGTCGATTGAGCGCCATCACTTCAATATTCATGTAGGGATACAACGGCAAACCTTGCAAAATCTGATGCAATTCTTCATTGCTCTCGACATCAAAAATACTGATGTTGGAATACTGTCCTGTAATCCGCCAGATATGACGCCATTTACCTTGCTGTTGTAAATTTTGTGAATAAGCCTTTTCAGTGGCTTTAATCTGATCGGCAACTTCTTTAGGCATATCAAGAGGTATATGCACATCCATACGAACTTGAAATAACATCTCAGCTCCTTGTTTTAATGTCGGCGCAATTGTTCAATTTTGTCTTCATCAATTTCGATGCCTAAGCCTGCGGCTTTTGGCACAGCCAATTGGAAGTTTTCATACTGCAACGGTGTTTTTAAAATTTGCTCAGTGAGTAACAACGGTGCAAATAGCTCTGTACCAAATGCCAGATTTTCAAAAGTTGAAAATGCATGTGCTGAAGCGATTGTGCCAACTGGGCCTTCAAGCATCGTGCCGCCATACAAATCCACGCCTGCCAGTTTGGCAATCGTTGCGACTTCACAGGCTTCAATCAAACCGCCTGACTGTTCAATCTTCACTGCAAACACATCAGCCGCATGGCGTTTGGCAATTCGATAGGCACTTGCTGGGCCTGTTAGAACTTCATCTGCCATAATCGCGACATCAAAACGCTCAGTTAAACGTGCCAAGGTGTCAATATTTTCAATTCCACATGGCTGCTCGATCAGGTCAATCCCACCATCTTGCAGTTGTTGGATACCATAAATTGCCTGAGTTTCTGACCATGCACGGTTTACATCTACACGGATACTAATATCTGGCCCTAATGCTTTTTTAATCGCAATCACATGCTCAACATCTTGCTGAACTGGATGTGAACCAATTTTGAGTTTGAAAATATTGTGACGTTTTGCCTCAATCATTTTCTTGGCTTCTGCGATATCTTTTTCAGTATCACCCGATGCCAATACCCAAAGTACCGATAGATGATCACGTAAACGACCACCCAGTAATTCACTGATCGGTAAACCTAAGCGTTTCGCCTGAATATCGAGCAATGCAGTTTGAATCGCACATTTGGCAAAACGGTTGTCATTGATGGTTTTACGGATCAATTGCAGGGTTTGCGCCACATTCAAATTTTTTACAGATTTGAGCAAAGGAGCAAAATAAGTATCAATATTGGTTTTGACACTTTCAGGGCTTTCACCCGCGTAGCTTAATCCACCAATCGTTGTGGCTTCACCCCATCCAACAAATCCATCGTCAGTTGTGATTTTCACCAACACCAAAGTTTGTTTTTGCATGGTTGCAACCGAAAGCTTGTGTGAGCGAATGGTCGGAATGTCCACAAGCAGGGTTTCTACAGATTTATACATTCTTCACATCTTCTGTTAGAACTTTACTTGTTTATACTTTAAAAGAATGGTTAAATGTTTTCAAAGACATTATTTGCATACTAAAATACCAAAAAGGTATATATGGAACTCAGACATCTCAGATACTTTGTCGCTGTTGTGGAAGAACAAAGTTTTACCAAAGCAGCAGAAAAACTCTTTATTGCTCAACCACCTTTAAGTCGTACCATTCAAAATCTTGAGGAAGAATTGGGTGTACAACTACTTGAACGTGGTAGCCGACCTGTAAAAACCACGCAAGTTGGACAATTTTTCTATCAACATGCCCTCAAACTTTTGTCGAATGCTGAACAGATGGTGTCCATGACTCAGCGTATTAATGCCGTCCAAACCACCATTCGAATTGGCTTTGTCAGCTCACTTTTATTTGGGTTATTGCCTCGAATTATTTATTTATATCGGCAAAAACACCCCCAACTTAAAATTGAACTGATTGAAATGGGTACACAAGCTCAGGTTGAAGCATTAAAAGATGGGCGAATTGATGCAGGTTTTGGCCGACTTCGCATGAGTGACCCAGCCATTAAGCGTGTTTTACTCAGAAATGAAAAACTCATGGTCGCAACGCATGCCAGCCATCCATTTAATCAAAGCAAAACCCAAGGCGTATATTTAGCCGATTTAATAGATGAAAATATTTTACTTTACCCCAATACAGCCAAACCTAACTTTTCTACACATGTTCTTTCCATTTTCTCTGAGCATGGCTTAGACCCACAAAACTTAACTGAAGTTCGAGAAATTCAGTTAGCACTGGGGTTGGTTGCCGCGGGTGAAGGAATTTGTATTGTGCCTGAGAGTAGCAATAGTATTCAGATGGCACAGTTAAATTATATCCCTTTACTTGATCCAAATGCTTTAAGTCCAATTTTTATTACAGTTCGAAATATGGATGATAGTCATTATATTTATGGACTTTTTGAGACGATTCGGCAGATTTATGATTTTGAAGGTATTCGTTATGATGAAAGTGAATTGAGTCGTGTTTGATTTTAAATTTTTAGTTTTACTTAGGCTATTTTAATAAATATGTTTAAGTCGCTGATCGAGCGGATCTTGGCTTAAAAAATTCACACAAAATTCATGCAGGCTTGATTACACTGATTTTAATTACTGATAAGTCAGGTTAAATCGGGACGAACCTATGCTTAGAATAATGTGGCGATGGATAGATAGCTGGTCAGTCAATTCTGTTGAATTGACTGATGCTCAAAATGATATAAAAGATAATAAAATTCAATGGTTTCGTATTCTGCCATTTATTATTTTGCACCTCTCCTGCTTGGCAATTTTTTGGGTGGGAATTTCGTGGTTTGCTGTTGGCTTCATGCTGTTTTTTTATCTGATTCGCATGTTTGCCATTACAGGTTTTTTTCATCGCTATTTATCACATAAAACTTTTCAAACTTCTCGTCCTGTTCAATTCTTATTTTTGCTGATCGGCACGATGAGCGCACAGCGTGGGCCACTTTGGTGGGCTGCGCATCACCGCAATCATCATCGTTATGCAGATACCACCCAAGACCCCCACTCGTCCCGACATGGGTTTTGGTATAGCCATATTGGCTGGTTTCTCAATCAGAAAAATTTTGTCATTCGTCAGGAAATGGTGAAAGACTGGTTGAAATATCCTGAATTGATCTGGCTTGACCGCTTTAGTTTGCCGATTGTCCTGATAACCGCAGCCAGTATTTTTGGTTTTGGTGAAGCCCTTGCCCACTATGCGCCACAACTGCATACCAATGGCCTGCAACTGTTGATTTGGGGCTTTTGTGTATCGACCATTTTCGTCATTCATGCAACTTTATGTATTAACTCGCTTGCCCATTTATTTGGACGGCGTGATTTTGCAACACGAGATGACAGCAAAAATAATCTTTGGCTAGCACTAATTACCTTGGGTGAAGGTTGGCACAACAATCATCACTACTATGCAGGAAGCGCACGACAAGGCTTTTATTGGTGGCAAGTTGATTTAACGTATTACGGGTTAAAAATGATGTCTTATTTTGGCTTGGTTTGGGGATTAAAACCCGTCCCTGAACGCGTATATCTTGCGCATAAACAGCAAAGTTCCGATCCGACAACAGATCAGCCACGAGGAAATTCGCCATGAAAATTGCAATCATCGGTTCAGGAATTTCAGGGCTGTATGCAGCATGGCAACTTTCAAAGCAGCATGAAATTCATATCTTTGAAAAAAATCAGTATTTTGGTGGTCATACCGATACTCATCATTTAATGATTGATGGTCAGCAAGTTGCTGTAGACAGCGGGTTTATTGTATTTAATCAGCACAATTACCCGTTATTTACCGAAATGCTGCAACAACTTGGAGTGGGCTCAGAACAAAGTGATATGAGTTTTTCGGTGAATAATCAGGTGACGGGTTTGCAATATAATCCTTCACAAAAATGGTCATTACTGGCAAAACCTCAGAATTTTTTAAATGCCAATTTCCGCCAAATGCTACGTGATCTATTACGCTTTTATCGGAGGAATCAGGGAATTAATGTACAAGCATGTGAGAGTGATCTCACCATTGAGCAATATCTTGATCAACACGGTTATTCCAAAGCTTTCCGTGAAGAACATCTGTATCCGATGTGTGGCGCACTGTGGTCTAGTCCGATTGAGCAAGTGGCACAAATTCCTTATAAATTTGTGGTAAGTTTTTTTCAGCATCATCGTATGTTGCAACTCCAACAACGTCCTGTTTGGCAAACCGTTCAAGGCGGTTCATCGCAGTATATTCGAGCCATTCGACAAAAATGCTCACAGATTTACTGGCATCAACAAGGCGTTATATCCGTTGAGCGCAATGAAAATGAGATCACTGTAGAAACGACGATTGAGCGTCAGACATTTGACTGGGTAATTTTTGCGACACATGCCGATGATACTTTGCAGCTTTTAGCTCAACCGAGTGAAATTGAGAAACAGGTGCTTTCCCAATTTAGCTATCAAGACAATACGATGGTGGTGCATCATGATAGTTCCATCATGCCGAAACGGCGGGCGCTTTGGGCGAGTTGGCATGTCCATGTCACCGCAACATCACCAATCAATTCAACACCACATTATAGTTTTAGCTACTGGATGAATCAGTTGCAAAATTTGCCGTGTAAAACCCAGATTTTTGCCAGTTTAAATCCCAATTTTAAGATTGATCCAAATAAAATCTTGGTAAAACGCCATTATCGCCATCCTGTATTTGATGCTAAAGCTATTGAAGCACAACAAAACTGGGCGCAAATCAACGGACAGCAACGCAGTTCCTTTTGTGGCGCGTATTGGGGTTGGGGCTTTCACGAAGACGGTGCTCGAAGTGCCGCGCGGGTTGTCAAACATTTACTGGATTAACCTTTGAAACAGTGAGGTGAAAAATGCTTTTTTATACCCTTGCCGCTGCCCCCGCTTCTATTCAACATCGGCGTTATGCGCCTAAAGCGCATGAGTTCTCTGCTCGTCTCAATTATTTATGGTTCGATGCCGATCAAATCGACTCAATCACTCAAAATTCAGCATTATGGTCGAGTCGAAACTGGAATGTGCTGACGCTCAATCCTGATGATTTTCTTACTCAATACACAGGCACTCTTCGTGAGAAAGTTGCCAATGCCTTGACCTCTCAAAGTACACTTCAGCTTGATACTCAACATCAGATTTTTGTTTTGGCTTTACCGCGTTGCTTAGGCTTACGTTTTAACTCTGTGGTGTTCTACTACGTGTTTGATGCACAGCAAAATCTCTATTGTATTCTCAGTGAAATTACCAATACGCCTTGGAATGAACGACATGTTTATATCCATGCCTGCCAAGCCCAATGGAATGAAAATCAGTCCACCCAAACCTTACATTTTGACTTTCACAAAGACTTTCATGTTTCACCTTTCATGCCGATGAATATTGAGTATCGCTGGCACTTTTATCTTTCAAAACAGCAATATGCGATTCATATGCAACTCTTTGAAAATCAAAAGCTGATTTTTGATGCGAATATGCGTTTTTGCTTGCAGCCCATCACACTTCCTTCACAACAACATCGTTATGCTTTAACCAATGCAGTAGCACCCATCAAAATGCTCAGTGCGATTTACTGGCAAGCATTGTGTCTATGGTGTAAAGGCATTCGGTTTCATCCACATCCTCAAACAGTAAAAGATCGCAAGGAGCGCTATGAAAACCATGATTCTTAACCGCCAAGAACAATTGCCATTTGCGCTGCGCAGTTTAGTCAAGTTACAGCATGGACAAATCCACTTTGAGGGTTTGTGGAATGGTACGCTTGGTGAAAGCTCAGATTTACAGGCACGAATTGAAGTTTTAGATCGTGGCTTGCTCGATCTGATTTTTAAAAATGGTGTTTTAGGTGCAGCCGAAGGCTATATTCGTGGGTATTGGCGTAGCCCTGACTTAGTACAGCTCATCCAAATTTTGGCCCGTAACCGTGACGTGCTCGATAAAATCAATCAAAATCCACTGGCACAAGTCAGCCAACAGCTTTTAAAAATCTGGCACAAAACCCGACATAACTCACTAAAAGGAAGTCGGCAAAATATCGCGGAACATTATGATCTGAGTAATGATTTCTTTAAATTGTTTCTTGATCCTAGCATGATGTATTCCAGTGCCGTATTTCAACAGCCAGACATGAGTTTAGAGCAGGCATCGGATTATAAAAAAGAGCTGATCTGTCAGAAACTTAAATTGCAACCTGTCGATCATTTGGTTGAAATTGGTAGCGGTTGGGGTGGGTTTGCGATTTATGCCGCACAAAATTACGGTTGTCAGGTCACAACCATTACCATTTCTCAGGCGCAGTACGATGAAGCCATTCAACGGATTCATGCCGCAGGTTTACAACATCGTGTACAAGTATTACTTAAAGACTATCGTTTACTGCAAGGTCAGTTTGACAAATTGGTGTCAATTGAAATGATTGAAGCTGTGGGCGCACAGTATTTACCGATTTATTTTGAAAAGTGCCGTCAGTTATTAAAGCCGAATGGCTTAGCACTGATTCAAGCTATCACCATTGAAGATGCGCGTTATCAGAAAGCCTTACACAGTATCGATTACATCAAATGCTATATCTTCCCTGGAAGCTTCATTCCCTGTATTTCAGTCTTGACTCAAACCGCATCGGAACACCAGCTTCGTTTAAAGCACCTTGAAGATATTGGACAAAGTTATGCAGAAACATTGGCTCATTGGCGAGAACGTTTTCTCACTGCGCGTGAGCAAGTTCTCATGCTGGGGTTTGATGACGAATTTATACGTATGTGGGATTTTTATCTGTGTTATTGCGAAGGTGGTTTCCGAGAAGGTGTGATCAGTGATGTTCATCTGCTTTTTGAGGCAAGTCCTTATCAATAAGTAGATTTGCAGGTTTTAGGCAAGGAGAGAAAAAATGTGGCTCACGTTATTTATTCTCGATGTGTTGATCATGTTGCTGTGCTGGCTAGTCAGTGTTTACAACCAACGTGCAGGCATTGTCGATGTGGCATGGAGCCTGAGTATCGCTTGCAATATCATCTTGGGATTTTACCTATTTGACCATGCGCCTTATATCGTACAACTGCTTATTGGTATTGGCAGTAGTCTTTGGTTTTTACGCCTGAGTTGGCATTTACTGCGTCGCTACCTTAAAGAAAAACACGAAGATCAGCGCTATGCATCAATGCGCCAAGCGATGGGAAACTGGCAATCTGTTGGATTTTTGCTGTTCTTTATGTTTCAGGCTGTTCTGGCATTTTTGTTTTCATTGCCCATGCTGTTATTGCTTGAAGTTCCTGAATCACTTTGGAATACATGGACTGTTCCCGTTACGTTATGTGCAGCATGTTTAATGTTTATGGCACTGATTGGTGAAACGATTGCAGACCAACAGCTTTATCACTTTAAACAAGACCCAAAACATCATGGTCAAACCATGAATCAGGGATTATGGCGCTATTCACGCCATCCCAATTACTTTTTTGAATGGCTACATTGGTTCACTTACCCAATTTTGGCGAGTGCCTGTGGCTTATGGATACTCTGGATTTACCCCGTATTGATGTGGTTGTTTTTATATTATTTGACTGGTATTCCATTTAGTGAACGTCAAGCGATCCGTCACCGTGGGCAAAATTATCGAGATTACCAACAACGGACTTCCATGTTTATTCCATGGAAACCCAAACAGTAGGTGAGTGTCATGGACTTTATTTTACAGCAATCTCTCAAAGCTATTGAAAGTGGAATGGTTCCCGATCAGATGATTCGCAGTGGTATTCGTACACTATGCAAAAAGCGACTATTTGAAGAAGGTCGAGATGATCCTGAATGGGCTGCACAGCGTTATATGCATGTCTTAAAACAGCTAAAAAGCAGTGCAATTGCATTAGACACTGACACAGCCAATCAGCAGCATTATGAATTGCCAACAGCATTCTTTGCATCAGTTCTCGGCAGACATATGAAATATAGCGCCTGCTATTTCCCCAATGTAAATACAACGCTTAATCAAGCTGAAGCCATCAGTTTAAGTTTGTATGCTCAACGTGCTGAACTCAAAGATGGTCAACATATTTTAGAGTTAGGTTGTGGTTGGGGTTCATTGAGTCTATGGATGGCTGAGCATTACCCAACTGCTGAAATTACAGCAGTGTCAAACTCTGCAACACAGCGTTACTACATTGAAAATCAGGCACGTAAACGTCAATTGAAAAATCTTAAGGTCTTTACCTGTGATATTAATGGTCTAGAACTGCCCGATCAGCAATTTGACCGTGTTGTTTCTGTAGAAATGTTTGAGCATGTGCGCAATTATCAGCGCCTATTTGCCAAAATTAACCGTTGGCTAAAACCCAATGGATTATTGTGGTGTCATATTTTCTGTCATCGATTTTTACACTATCCCTTTGAAATCAGAAACCAATACGACTGGATGTCTAAATACTTTTTTACAGGCGGCTTAATGCCTTCAACCACCACATTTTTACACTTTCAACAGGATTTGATTCTCGATCAGCAATGGCAATGGTCTGGCGTACACTATGAACGCACAGCCAATGCTTGGCTCAACAATATGGATGCCCAAGCCGATGTATTAAAACCAATTTTCAGACAAACTTATACCAAACATGCAGATATTTGGTGGCAGCGCTGGCGCATTTTCTTTATGGCCTGTGCTGAATTATTTGGTTACGATGAAGGTCGTGAATGGGGCGTGGGACATTTCCGTTTTAAAAAACGGTGTGACATTTAGGAATCACTATGCAAAAACTGTTTTTTGCCAAAAAGCCTTATCCTGCCAATGAAATTTTTAATCGATATTATTGGTTTCAGATCGCCCTGATCGCCCTGTCAATTATGATTGGAATTGTATGCAGTGCATGGGTGATTAAAGGCTTTTTGCTTAAAGCAGCACTTGAACAGGAAATGTCACATTATTGGCAACGTATAGCCAAAGACCCTCATGCAGATTTACCAGATACTAAAAATCTGTATGGTTATCGTTGGGCAGATCCTCAGCCACCACCTCGCCATTTACAAGCTTTAAAGTTTGAATCTGGCGTACATCGAATGTTGATCGATGGTAAAAAACACATGACGGTTTATGATCAACGCTATGGTCAGCATGTCGTTTTGGTCTTTGGTGAAAGCAATGTCAATAAACTAATCTGGTTATTTGGACTTGCCCCACTCATGTTTAGCCTGTTTATTCTCTATAGTGTTTTATGGTGGTCACATCGACGAGCACAGCGTTATTTTTCCCCGATTACACGAATTGCCCAAGCCTTAGAAAAAATTGACTGGACAAATCATCAGCTTTCAGCTCAATCTCCATTTCAACATATTGAAACTCAAGGCAATATGGAAGCTGCTTACCTTAAATACGCCTTAGAACAATATCACCGTATTTTAAGTGAATTTATGCAACGAGAACGTGAATTTAGTCGGGATGTCAGCCATGAACTGCGTACACCGCTGACCATTTTTCAGGGGAATTTGCAACTGTGTATTGCAAAATATGGCGAAGATCGAGTGTTTACACGCCTAAAAAACACATTGGCTGATATGCAGCTACTGGTTGATACTTTACTGGCAATTTCTCGCAATCATGTTGCCCAATTAAACACAGAGCCTGCTTTCATTTCTGACATCTTACAGCAACTGATTGATGACCTAGACAGTACCAGTCAAGCTAAAGGTATTCAAATTCTCTTTACTGCAGACATACATGAGCCACAACGCGCACTCTATATCTCTATGAGTAAAATGGTTTTTGGTAATATTTTACGCAATGCTTTAAATTACTCACAAGGCACTGAAATTGAAATAATTTTACAAAAAAATATCGTCATTATTGCCGATAATGGCACAGGTGTTGAGCTTAATCATTCTGATGATATACAACAGGAATTATCACAATTTTCCCATTTACAGCAACATGCTAAAGGTCATGGAATTGGCTTGCAATTAGTCCAAAAATTATCTCATCAATTGGGTTGGCGAGTCGAACTATACGATCGCCAATATTATACTGAGCATCATCCACACTTAAACTTGCATGTACATACAGGATTAGTGGTCTTGGTCTATCTCAATTCAAATGAAGGGTTCAAACGCTAAGCGTAAGCCAACCCCTGATACTGTATGAATCAGCTTATCCTCAAAAGGCTTATCAATCAGTTTACGTAAATGGTAAATATGACTTCGTAAAGCATCGCTTTCAGGCTCTTCATCACCCCACAGTGTCATGATCATATCTTGTTTGGTGATCACATTCGGCGAATGACGCATTAAAATATGTAACAGCTTAAACTGGATTGGCGGTAATTCAATTTTTTTACCCGCACGCACCACTATCTTTTGCTGATGATCTAAAACCAAATCATGAATGTGTAGAACTTTTTGAGTCACTTCACCTAAAGCACGTTTTAACAAAGCCTGTACACGTGCAACCAGTTCCTGAAAATCAAAAGGTTTGACCAAATAATCATCTGTACCAGCCGCAAAGCCTTGCAGCTTATCATCGATTTGATCACGAGCAGTCAACATTAATACAGGAATTGCCAATGATTTTTCTTGCCTTAGCCACTGGCATAACATATAACCTGAACCATCGGGCAAATTAATATCAAGTAAAACCAAATGATAAGACTGTTGTTCTAACAAATGTTTTGCTGTCGCTAAATTCCTTGCATGATCAACCAAATAACCTTGTGTTTCCAAGAATTCGCATAAGGTCTGCGCCAACTCATAATGATCTTCAACGATTAAAATAAAATAATGATCCATATTCTAATATTTTCGATTGATTAATAATTGTTGTTTCAATTTAACACTAAATGGCGTAGCACCAAACCAAATCTGAAAATATTGATTGGCTTGTGGATGTCGAATTTCTGCCAAAAGTTGCTGATTCATAGATAAAGTCAAAGTTTGGCTAGCTTTGGTATAGGTTAAGTGATAACGATCTCCTGCTTTGATTGGAAGATAGTGCTGAGTAATTGAATTAAAAACAGCATAATTTGAATTTTTCCCCAAATTTTTACTTAAAAAATGAGTGGCTGCTCGCTTTAATGCCCACTCAGGAATAGCTCTTGAGTAGTCAAAATCGATACGAATACTCTGCTCAGACCAAACTTGAGCACAGTTCTCAGCAAAATAACTCGCTTGTCCCACAATCTGACGTGTCACTTCGATTGGGGCGGTACTGCATTTATGTAGAGTATTTGCCCAAATCATGGAGCTAACTCCCATAAAAACCATACCACAAATTAGTTGCTTTTTTTGAATGGTAATAGCCATGTATAGATACTCCCCATATAAGGTAAATGTCGGTATAAGCCATCGGCTGGATCCCAAAAATCTTGTTGGAATATAATTTGTTGTTGTTGATTTATTTTAATCTGGCTAATTCCATAAGATGCCATCGGTTTATTTTTTCCAAATATCTTAAAGTGATAAGCCATATACCAGTGGACATATGCAGAGTCTTTTTGATACGTCACACTGATTAATCTGACATCAACCTGACTGACACGTGCATTCATTCCTTGAAAATGCTTCATCAATTCGGGCTTAGATGAAAATTGAGACAAAGTATCGTTAATATATAAAGAATCTGCATATAACTTATCTGCTTTTCCTAAAAATGCAGCTGTGCCTAACTGATTAAAGGTTGCAACGAACTGTTGTGCGACTTGCTCAGCCTGCTGATCTGTGAGTGCAATTCCAATTTTTTCTGTATTGGCAGCGGTATAGTTTCTGGAATAACTTTCTGTACTTTTACATCCAAATAATGTCAATGATGCTAAAGCTGACAAGACAAAACATTTGAATAATTTTGCCATGACCATTCCCTCGTCTAGCAGATATTTATTCAATAACTTTATCGAATCTCATGTGAATGAATTGTGAATCTTTATTTTTGTTTTTATATTTTGATTTTGAAAGATTTTTTATTCTAAATATTACTTAGGCTATTTTAACGAATTAAACCTTGCGGTTGTAATATGATCATTCCTGCTCCAATTAACACAATAACACCCCCTAAAATATCCCACCGTGTTAATGCAACCTGATCAACGAAACGCAGCCATAACAGTGCGGTAAAAATATAAACGCCACCATACGCCGCATAAATCTTGCCCGATGCTGCTGGATGTAAAGTCAGCAACCACACAAAGACCATCAGACTGACTGCCGTTGGTATCCATAACCATGCTGTTTTCCCTTGATTTAAAATCAAATAAGGAAAATAACAGCCCAATAATTCAGCGATAGCAGTTAAAAAGAATAACCCAAATACACGAAGTATTTGGGTTATCGATAGGATTTCATTCATAGATTACGCAGGTTCAGCCGTTTGATCTTCAAAGACAGTCAATTGTAAGCCAATATCTTTACCATCTTCTTTTTTCACAGTAACAGCGACATTGCCACCATATTCAGCCAACTCACCAAACAGAATCATTTCTGCAAGCGGTTTTTTCAAATGTTCTTGAATCAAACGTTGCATTGGGCGAGCACCCATTAAGCGATCATAGCCATTGGCTGCTAACCAGTCACGGGCACTTTGATCAACCTCAAGTACCACTTTCTTATCATCAAGTTGAGCTTGTAATTCAGTTAAGAATTTATCAACAACTGAGTCAATCACCATAGTTGGCAAAGCTTTGAACTGAATCACACCATCTAAACGGTTACGGAATTCTGGTGAGAATGCACGTTTCATTGCTTCTTGATTATCATTACTATTATCTTGTTCTGTGAAGCCAATACTGCTGCGTGAAATACTTTCTGCACCAATATTAGTGGTTAGAACCAAGATCACATTACGAAAATCAGATTTACGTCCATTGTTATCGGTCAATGAGCCATGATCCATGATTTGTAATAACAAATTATACACGTCTGGATGTGCTTTCTCGATCTCATCGAGTAACAACACGCAATGCGGATTTTTATGAATCGCATCGGTGAGTAAACCACCTTGATCAAAACCGACATAACCAGGAGGTGCACCAATTAAGCGAGAAACAGCATGACGCTCCATATATTCCGACATATCAAAACGAACCAGCTCTACACCCAAAAGTTTCGCCAATTGTTTTGTGACTTCAGTTTTACCTACCCCTGTTGGGCCTGCAAAGACAAAGTTACCCACAGGTTTATCTGGAGATTTTAGACCAGCACGTGACAATTTAATCGCTGAAGCCAAAGCAGTAATTGCTTCATCTTGACCAAACACCACACGTTTCAAGTCACGTTCCAGATTTTCCAAGATGCTTTTATCATCTTTAGACACAGTTTTTGGTGGGATACGTGCAATTTTTGCCACAATATCTTCAATATTTTCAACAGTAATCAGAATATCATCTTTTGGTTTTAGACGGCGCTGTGCCCCAGCCTCGTCAATGACATCAATTGCTTTATCTGGCAAGAAGCGGTCATTAATAAATTTTGCAGATAATTCAACCGCTGAAACCAAAGCTTTATCATCATATTCAACATGATGAAACTCTTCAAACTTGCTTTTTAAACCACGCAAAATTTCAATAGTTTCACTAATGCTTGGTTCATTAACATCAACCTTTTGGAATCGACGAGACAAAGCATGGTCTTTTTCAAATACCTGACGGTATTCTTGGAAAGTTGTTGAGCCAATGCAACGTAAAGAACCATTCGCCAATGCAGGTTTAATCAAATTCGATGCATCCATAGTGCTGCCCATGCTTGAGCCTGCACCAATGATCATATGAATTTCATCAATAAATAGAATTGCATTCGGATTTTTCTTCAACGCAGCCAACAATTGTTTCAAACGTTTTTCGAAATCACCACGGTATTTTGTACCTGCAACCAATGCACCAATATCTAAACTATAAACTTCAGCTTTTGCCAATGGTTGTGGCGCTTTACCATTTACAATTAACCATGCCAAACCTTCAGCGATTGAGGTTTTACCAACGCCAGGGTCACCCACAAGCAATGGATTATTCTTACGGCGACGGCAAAGAATTTGTGCAGTGCGTTCGATTTCTTTTTCACGACCAATCAGTGGATCTGTTTTGCCTTTAGCCGCTTCAGCATTCAGATTTGTAGTGTATTGCTCTAATGGGCCATTGGCTGTATTGGCAGTTTCACCATCGAGATCATCAGATTCTTCTTCAACCTGAATTTCCTCTTTACGTGCGCCATGTGAAAGATATTGGGTTAGCGTTAAACGGTTAATTTGATGGCGTTTTAATAAGTAAACAGCAAAAGTATCTCGCTCAGAGTACATGGCAACCAATACATCTGCGCCTTCTACCGTACGATCACCACCACTCGACTGAACATGGAAAATTGCACGCTGTAAAATACGGTCAAAGCTTTCGGTCGGATGTGGAGCTTGCTCACTATTTTCACCAAGTTTTGGTGTGTGTTGCTCAACGTATTCTTCTAACTCTTTACGTAGCGTAACAACATCTGCACCACAAGCTTTTAAAGCATTGACCGCAGAATCATTATCAAGCAAAGCAAGGAGTAAATGTTCAACTGTCAAAAACTCATGTCTCTTTTGTCGAGCCATGCTGACAGCTAAACGCAATGATACTTCTAATTGGCGACTGAGCATGTGACCCCCTTATTATGATTTTGGCTCAATCTGGCAAAGTAATGGATGACCTTGGGACCGAGCGTAGTTATTGACCTGATTTGCTTTTGTCTCAGCAATATCTCGAGGGTAAACGCCTGCAACACCTTTCCCCTCATAATGTACAGTTAGCATTACTTGAGTAGCTTGGTCAAGATTCATTGCAAAGAATTCTTGTAAAATTTCAATAACAAAGTCCATTGGGGTGTAATCGTCATTCAACAACACCACAGCGTACAAAGGTGGACGCTTTAATTCAGGTGGTGCAGTTTTCACAGCAAGATCAGAATCTGGATGATCATCTTCTGTTGAATCATGCATGATTGGGGTTAAATGCCAATCTACATAGCCTGATTGCTGAAAAGCTGCTCTTACATCATTTAAACAAATTTTTCGTTTCATTCTGATTACAACATCTAATGTCATGATTATTGGGTGCGTGCTTCTGCTTGCGGAACTTCAGAAACAAAAGCTGGTGAATTTTGAACTTCTTCACCACGTAGCCAACTAAAACGTCGAACTTCAGGAACTGATCCATTGACATGAATTTCAATATATTGTGGTACAAAGCCTTTTGGCATAGTCCAACGACCCGTTAGACGCTCAAAGTCTATGAAATTAAAATTACTATCTTCCATTGGCACAGCCAAGACTTCTGAACCACGAATTAAACGAATCTCAATAGATCCTACTGCATGGCTGTTATTTGGACTCACCTGCGCCAAATCAAGCTGATATTCATAGGCATTTTCAGGGAGAGGTTTAACACTTAAGTTTTGTACAGTTAGACTTAAACCACCACGCTGACGTAATACTTCACGATAAATCTGACTTTGCGATTGTGCAATCGATAAATCATCCTTAGTTTGATTCAGGACTGTCGTTAGGTCATTGGTATTGCTCACTGCAATATCACGCTCCTGAACAGCCATGTTATAGCTTTTATTCAAACCTGCTAAGGTATCTTTCTGCTTTTGTACAACTTCAATCAACTCTTGGGCATCCGCATCATAACCTACAACGGATAGACCTTGTCGGTGCCCTACAGAATATCCGAGTATTGTTCCACCACACAGCAGCACAATTCCAGCCAATATCAAGAATTTATTGGTTTGTAAAAAAGAGGGTTTTGGCTCAGCGTATGAGTCTAGAGGATTATTCGATTCTGTAGTTTGATCTGTCATCACGAATGCTCAATTTTGCTGTGCCATCACCATGATGGCACATCTTACTTAAAACGTTATGGTAATAAACCAATCCCTGCCAAGCCTTCATCTTCTGAAAAACCAAACATGATATTCATGTTTTGCACTGCTTGACCTGCAGCACCTTTCACCAAGTTATCTTGGGCAGAAAGTACAATCAGTTTATTTGGGCTTGGTTTGTGTAGCGCAATGCGCAATTGATTTGCGCCACGTACACTTCGTGTTTCTGGAGAGCTTCCTGCGGGCATGACATCGACAAAGGCTTCATTGGCATAGAACTGCTCATATAATGCCTGTAAGTCAGTTGCTGCACCTGCTTCTGTCAAATCGACATAAATGGTACTTAACATGCCACGAATCATTGGAACAAGATGCGGAACAAAAATAATCTGTTCAAATACACCTTTTTGACCTGAAATATTTTCAAGCGCTTCCACAATTTCTGGATGGTGACGATGCCCTGTAACACCATAAGCTTTAAAGTTATCTGCATTTTCTGAGTAGATCATGCCAAGGCTTGCTTTACGACCTGCACCAGATACACCTGATTTTGCATCAATAATAATACTTTCAGGTTTAATTAGATCTTGTGCTGCTTTCAGGACTGGTGCTAGACCAAGTTGAACTGTGGTTGGATAACAACCCGGATTACCAATGACGTTGGCATTTTTGATTTGCTCACGGTTTAATTCAGATAAACCATAAACAGAATCTTTTAATAATTCTGGGCAGGCATGCTGCATACCATACCATTTTTCAAATTGTTCTAAATTCTGCAAACGGAAATCAGCAGCCAAATCAATAACTTTAGTGTTGGCTTCGATCAATGCTTGTGCATGCTGCATCGCTACGCCATGAGGTGTAGCAAAGAACACCACATCACATTGTTTAAGGACATCTAAATCTAAATCGGAAAATTCTAAATCGGTATGTCCGCGTAAACTTGGGAACATATCGGCAACACGCTTACCTGCTTCAGTTCGTGATGTAAGCACTCGCACTTGTACTTGTGCATGTTTCAGTAGAAGACGAAGTAATTCAACGCCTGTATAACCTGTGCCACCTACAATACCCACTGAAATCACGTTGTATTACCTCATGTTGTCTTTTAAAAAAAATAAGTTGAGCTAGTATGACAGGAAGATGAGGTTTTCTAAACCTATTTCATAATCAACTGCATAGATTTTTCATATATCAAATTTTATTTAAGATTAAACCAGCCACCAATTTGCCCACTGCACCATTTTTAATTGTTGGCGATGTTGCTGAAAATCAGCATCATGTCGCGCCACTTCCTGCCAGAATTCTGCACTATGATTAAAATAACGGGTATGTGCAAGCTCATGCACACAAACATAACGGATTATTTCTTTAGGTAATAAAACCAATCCAGCATTTAACATAATTTTCTGTTGTGTACTGCAACTTCCCCAACGCGATTTGGCAAAGCGTACCTGACAGGACTGATAAGACAAACCCGTCTGTTGGCTAATTTCTTGTAAAAGATCAGGTAAAACCTGTTTGGCATATGCAATCACAAAGCTTTTCAAGGCTTGTTCTGGTGCCTGCTGATTCACAAAAACAATGGCTTGTTCTGCTTTAAAGCTAAAACCAGCTCGTTGCTCTCGCTGCACAATCTGGACTTGAGGATAGTATAATAGTGATATGTTTTCAGGAAAATGAACGGGGCTTTGTTGTTGGACTTTTTGCCAAGTCTCTTGTAACCACGATTCTGAGTCTTTTAGGAATTGTTGAATCTGCTTCGCTCGACAACGCTGTGGAACAGTTAAACGAATTTCATGGGTATAGACACGCAAGCGCAACTGAGTTGCCCTTGCATGACGTACAATTTTAATTTCAGGTAAGTTAACCTGCGACATGTTAAACAGCGAAACGTTCTTCAATGCCATTGTTGGTTGCAACAATCGCAATATCTGCCTTGTTTAAAGCAAAGATACCATTGGTCACCACACCCGGAATGTTATTGATGGTTTTTTCAAGATCCAACGCATCCAAGATATTTAAGTTATAAACATCTAAAATCACATTGCCATTGTCCGTCATGACCGCATGTTCGTCTTCATTCATACGAAATACTGGATCACCACCCAAAGAAACCAATTTACGGGCAACGGCTGAACGTGCCATTGGAATCACTTCAACTGGAAGCGGGAACTCACGACCCAATTGTTCAACCCATTTTGAGTCATCCACGATACAAACAAATTTACGGGCAATCGATGCCACAATTTTTTCACGAGTCAGTGCTGCACCACCACCTTTAATCATGTGTAAGTGACGGTCAATTTCATCTGCACCATCGACATAAGCATCGAGGCTACCCACTTGGTTCATGTCGATCACTTCAATACCAAGTTTAGTTAAACGTTCCGCAGTTGCTGTTGAGCTTGCTACTGCGGCTTCAAGTTGTAATTCTGGTAATAAATCAATTAAGAAGTTGACGGTACTGCCTGTACCAACACCTAAAATGCCGCCTCTTGGCAAATGTTTCAACGCTGCTTCTGCTGCGGCTTGTTTTTTCGCATCTTGGGTTGCATATAGACTCATAATGGTTTTAACTCAATATCTCAAATGATGAAAGATTTAGCGTAATTTAACCGCCCAAAAGACAAGCGGTTTGTTACAATGCTAGCCTATTTTAAACTGTTAAATGGAATATGAACATGTTGTTTCGCTTGGTAAGACAAATTTTACAAGCAACAGTCTATGACGTTGCAATTGAATCTCCTCTCGAAGCAGCACCACGAATTAGTCAAAAACTTAACAATAACATTCGTCTGAAGCGTGAAGATTTACAACCTGTTTTTTCTTTCAAGCTGCGTGGTGCTTATAACCGGATCAGCCAACTCCCTAAAGAACAATTAGAACGTGGTGTGATTACAGCCTCTGCGGGTAATCACGCACAGGGCGTGGCATTGTCTGGCGCGAAACTGAATATTCCAGCCATTATTGTAATGCCACAAACCACGCCAGATATTAAAGTTCAAGCCGTAAAACGTCTTGGTGGACAAGTTGTGCTACACGGCGATGCTTTTGATGCTGCCAACAAATACGCACAGCAACGCGCACAAGAAGAAGGTCTTACATTTATTCCACCGTATGACGATGAAATGGTGATCGCTGGTCAAGGCACAATTGCCAACGAAATTCACCGCCAATGGCGCGAAGTCGATTACATCTTTGTCGCTGTCGGTGGTGGTGGTCTGATTTCAGGAA
Source organism: Acinetobacter sp. ME22 (assembly GCF_022012315.1). Classification (NCBI taxonomy): domain Bacteria; kingdom Pseudomonadati; phylum Pseudomonadota; class Gammaproteobacteria; order Moraxellales; family Moraxellaceae; genus Acinetobacter; species Acinetobacter sp. ME22. Next base: position 3,817 of record NZ_JAKLTL010000001.1, on the reverse strand, counting down.
TTGCCGCTTACTTTGGTGAAGTTGCACCGCATGTCAAAGTTGTTGGCGTTGAATATGATGAATCTGCATGTTTAAAAGCCGCTCTAGCAGCCAATGAACGTGTTGTTCTACCTCATGTGGGTTTATTTGCTGACGGTACAGCAGTTGCACAAATTGGCGCATTACCATTTGATATTTTGCGCATGGACAAGTCCGATGGTTCGGGTAAAGTCATTGAACCTGAAATCATCACCGTGAATACGGACGAAATCTGCGCAGCGATCAAAGACACTTATGATGAAACGCGCAGTATTGTTGAACCATCGGGGGCAATGGCACTCGCTGCAATCAAGAAATTCGTTGCTGAAACCCATATTCAAGGCAAAAACATGGTGTCTATCGTGTGTGGCGCCAACATGAACTTTGATCGTTTACGCTATATTGCCGAACGTACAGAGCTAGGTGAACACCGCGAAGCTATTTATGCTGTCACTATTCCAGAAGAAAAAGGTTCATTCCTTAACTTCTGCCGTGCCTTACAAGGTCGTAATATTACCGAATTCAACTACCGTTGTAATGATGAGCATTCTGCACAAGTCTTTGTCGGTATTAGCTTAAAAGGTGGTCAGGCTGAGCGTAAGGAAATCTTTGAGTCACTCAAAGCCAGTTACGATGTGGACGATTTGTCTGATGATGAAGTTGCAAAACTACACATTCGTTATTTAATCGGTGGTCATGCCAATATCGACAATGAACGTTTATTCCGTGTTGAATTCCCTGAACGTCCAGGTGCATTGCTAACCTTCCTTGAACGCTTAGGTCCAACACACAACATCACATTATTCCATTATCGTAACCACGGTGCCGCTGAAGGACGTGTTTTGGTTGGCTTACAAGCAACTGATGCCGATGAAAAACCAGATGTGTTGATTGAAACTTTAGAGAAAATTACGTATCCGTATGAAGAAATTAGCCAAAACTTGGGCTATAAACGCTTCTTAAAATAAGAGCGTACTTCATAAAAAACCGATGTTTTTACATCGGTTTTTTTTATTTTCAGATCATGTAATCAGGCTTAGTGTTCAACCAAGAATAGATTGTCTTTGGCAAAAATAGAATTAAAGGACTGAATGAGTTTTTGGATTTTTTCATCATGGTTAGGTACAACCATCCAATAAGGATTTTCACGTACCACCACCAATAATTTTAATCCGAGTGGATCTGCAACCGCTTTAATATTGTCAAATAAAGTGTCAAACGCCGTATCATAAAAATCAATTGCCTGATCACATTCATCTTCCTGATCTTCGTCGGGTAAAGCGGCTTCAATATCATGATCAATCTTTTCTTGTAAGGCTGAAATATCGACCTGATGCTGCTGGAATAATTGGCAATCTTCCAAACCATTATCAGAATATTGTTTTAATTCGACATATTGTAAATTTGATCCTTGTTGATTGAGCCAATCACACAGCGTTTCAAAGTCATCTTTCTGTTCAGGTAAATGCGCCGTTTCTAATGGGCGAAAACTCTGTTTTAATGTTGAATATAGTTGGTTAATCATGTTTGCTCTTCTTATTGGATAACATCTGAGGTTATATTAAAAGAATTTTCTGATTGTTGAAAAATTTTTTTATTACATTCCATCACTTTTTGTTTAAACCAAGAATAATTAAGATATTTTTATACTGTTGTGCCACTTGATATATAGGAACATTATGGCAATTTTTACTGTTATTGGTTTGGGTAGTTTTGGTGAAACTGTTGCAACCGAATTAACCCGACTCAATCATGATGTGATCGGCATTGATACTGTTCAGCGCAATATTGAAAATGTTGCTGATCGTATCACACATGCTGTGATTGCCGATGCAACCGACGAGAAAGTGCTTGAAGAATTAAATGTTCAGAAATGTGAAGCCGCGATTGTAGCGATTGGTGAGGATATCGAAGCCAGTATTTTATGTGTACTGAATTTAAAAAATTTAGGGGTTAGCAAAATTTGGGTAAAGGCTAAAACCAAATCCCATCATATGATCTTGTCTCATTTAGGCATTGATAAGATTATTCACCCTGAACAAGATATGGGTATCCGTATTGCACATACACTCAGTTACCCAATTGTTAGCCGTTATATGGCTTTAGATCATGATCGTTTTATTGTCAAAATTGTGATTCCAGCACAGTTACAAGGCGCACATTTAGCTGATTTAATGCGCATTTCCAGTATGGTACGTGTTCTCATGCTCAAGCGTGGCACAACAGTTTTTTATGAAACAAATGCACATTTCACCACCTTACAGCAAGGTGATTTACTGATTTTAGAGGGTTTACAAAGCGACTTACAGCGCTTATCCGAGAGCTTTAGTCCATGATTTATCTCAAATCTGCACCCAAAAAAACACTCAATATCAGTCCACCTAAACTTTTGGCTCTCGGCTTTCTCAGTTGTATTTGCATAGGTACACTCTTACTCAAACTACCTATGGCACATTATGCTGATTTATCTTGGATGGATGCTTTATTTACTGCAACATCTGCCGTGACCATTACGGGACTATCGGTGATTAATATCGGTGAATCACTCACTCCATTTGGACAAGTGGTTTTACTGACCTTAATTCAAATCGGTGGATTAGGATTTACCACCTTCGCTGTATTGGCTGCCATGAGCCTGTCACCCAATTTGGGTTTACGCCAACAACTCATGGCGCAAGATACACTTGGACAAACCAGTTTAAATAAAGCTGTTTTAATTGCAAAGAATGTCTTTTTATATACAGTATTTTTTCAGGCAATTGGGATACTGATCTTAACACTACTTTGGCTCCCCGAATTTCCCCTGAGTACCGCCCTGCACTATGCTATTTTTTATAGTATTTCTTCATTTAATAATGCAGGCTTTGCGCTTTCCCCACATGGATTGGTCGATTTTTATCAAGATTATTGGATTTGTTTTTGCATTAGCTGTTTATATAGTATCGGCGGATTAGGTTTCTTGGTGTTAATGGACTTAAAGCGAACCTTACGTTGGAAGAAACTCAGCGCCAACAGTAAATTGGTTTTAATGACAATTGCTGCACTCAATATCATTTCATTTGTTTTGATTTGGATATTAGAAGCCAATAACCCGCTAACGTTAGGAAATATGTCTCTGACCGATCAAGCTGTGAATGCTTGGGTACATGCAACCGTTCCTCGTTCGTCAGGATTTAATACTGTTGATTTAGGACAAATGGGCAATGCGGCAACACTACTGACAATGTTACTCATGTTCATTGGTGGTGGGTCTTTAAGTACCGCTGGTGGGATTAAAGTTGGGACGTTTATTGTTTTAGCCTGTAGTGTGGTGGCATTTTTAAGACGTAGTGATGAAATTCGGATTTTTAGACATTCCATCTCACATGAAACTGCATTTAAAGCGTTGGCTGTTACCTTAATTACATGCATGCTGATTTTTCTTGGTCTGTTTATAATGCTGATTTTAGAACCAAATAAAAATTTTCTCGACTTACTGTTTGAAGTCATGTCAGCCGCATGTACAGTTGGACTTTCTCGTGGCGTAACCAGTGAACTCAGTCCATCGGGGTTATCTCTTTTATGTATTCTGATGTATGCAGGACGTTTAGGCCCTCTGACATTGGCTTATTTAATTGCAACACCAAAGAAAAGCCGTTTAAAGCATCCAACGACAGATATTCAAATTGGTTAGTATGCCTTATAGCTCTAAATTGCTTAGGCTATTTTAGCGTCATGAATAAAAAACCATGCCTTGCATTAATGCCAGTCAGTTAAGCAAAAAAATGCAAATTGCTGTAAAAATGAGTGTATGCAAATA